>CAJVXY010000019.1 GCA_913009895.1 uncultured Acidiferrobacteraceae bacterium
CGAATAATCCTGAAAGAATAACAAAAGGGTTCAGGAACATTTGGAGCAAAAGAGCTATGAAACGTAGAGATTTTTTGAAATTAACAGGATCGGTTGGCGCAGGTGTCGTCGGTGGTTTAATGCCGACACTAAAATTATATGCTAACGATAAAGATGGTTACACTGGACCACTGGTACTGACCATAGAAGCCAGGGGTGGTTGGGATCCTACCTCGCTTTGCGACCCTAAAGGTGCTAATAGTGGCGGAAGATTGATAAACAAATTTGCGACCCAAGCCAATTGGTCCACTATTGCTGGTTCGGGTACTAACACTGGCATCGGCGATGAGATTTTTTACGCACCACCGGCGCCCATACATGCTGCCAGAACCGATCTTTTTACCAACCAGGCATTTTTTACCAATCATGCCAGTCGTATGTTAGTAATTAATGGTGTCGACAATCGAACTACTTCTCATTCCAACGGACGCAGAAATGCCTGGAGTGGTGAGCTGGTACGTAATGCCTACCCAAATATTGGCGCCCTGGTCGCCGGCACCGTCGGCAGACGAAGAGGCATACCGTTTATTTCCAATGGCGGTTACGATGAAACAGGCGGTTTGGTGGCACCGACACGGCTAAATAACAATGGTATTCGAGCCCTGTATGAGATTGCCTATCCAGACTCAATTGTACCGGATAGTCCTGACCCTACCAGTCAAACTTATTTTTCACCCGCAACACAGACAATGATCACCAACGCCCGTGCTGCACGCCTCCAGGAATTACTAAATAACCAGAGATTAACGCGCCTGCAACAGGCCTTGGGTGATTTGATCAGTGCCCGTGCGGATCCCGGCCATCTTAAGGATATGACTATGGATCTTACTAGCAGGCCCGAAAGTACTGAGGCAAGGCTCGTTGCCAGGTCAAGGGCGCGGGATCTATACAGACAGGGTCGTATTGCCTTATCAGCTTACCAAACCGGTGTTTCAGCCGCTGCCCATCTGACGATTGGCGGATTCGATACCCACAGCAATCATGACCAAAATCATTACCCGAGAATGATGGATATGCTTATGGGGATTGATGCCATTATCACAGAGATTAATGATCGTGGCCTGCAGGATCGGGTTGTCATTATGGTGACCTCTGATTTCGGCAGAACTAACCGTTATAACGGTGGTGACGGTAAGGATCATTGGCGTGTCACCAGTGCCTTGTTTTGGGCCGCCCCAAGTTTTATCCAGGGTAATCGTTGTATTGGCACAACTGATGTCGATCACAGAGCTGAATTTATCCTACCAGCACAAGCAGCAAGAACCAGTGCCTCGAATATTATCGTCAGGCCTGCCCATATCCATAACGCAATGCGCAGATTGATGGCTGTGGATGGGCTACGACCTGAGTTTAGGCTGGCAAATGCTGAAGTATCAGATGGTCTTGATTTGTTTGGCAGAGGCGCTGCTTTTTAGTTGTTAGCCAGATTCTGATTGAACTTAAGGTTTAGTTGTAGTACTCAAGCCCCGGTTTCTACCGGGGCTTTTGTTGTTTGAGCCTGGGTTTTGACCCATGTCTTTCCCGTCATGCTGGGCTTGACCTGGCACCCAGGAATTATAATAGGGCTCTTGTAGGTTGGGGTGAGGCACGAAGCCCAACACTGTTGGTGTCGTAAGCTGTTGTTTGTTGGACTTCGTTCCTCAGTCCAACCTACGAATCGTGTGACTGGATTCCGGCTTTCCCATAAAACCTCCTGGCGGAGGTTTGTCATGGACTTCCTAAACCATCTTCGATGGTTCTGGTCGCACTTTAGAATCTCTCCGAGCTTCATTAAGTACTTCCTACGCTTCGCTCCGGTCGCGCGGGATATGACGAGGTGGTGCAACTACTCCACGCCCGTCATGCCGGACTTGATCCGGCATCCAGCACTTAATTTTCTTTGCGTCCCCGGCCTCTTTGCGGTTCAATATCGCGCCTATGCATTTGAAACAAACATTCCCAGGCGTTTTCATTTTCCTGGTTAGCACGCTCTGGGCAAGTGTTGCCCCGGCACAATGGCTTAATGATGAACAGGCAATTATGGGCACATCAGTGCGGGTGGAGTTATGGTCGGATAACAAAACCGAAGGCCGGTTAGTCATTGCCCAGGTCATGGCAGAAATGCGACGCATTGACCGATTAATGAGCCCATTTAAAGCTGACAGTGCGCTGACAAAAATTAATAATTTTGCTGGTAGTCGCCCGGTCAAAATCGGTCAGGAGTTAATGAACCTGATCGACAAATCTTTATCAATATCGAAAAAAACAAAGGGCGCATTCGATATTACCTTCGCCAGTGCCGGTTTTATGTATGATTTCAGGCAGAAAAAACATCCCTCGAAAGCATCTCTTAAACAGCTTTTGCCCAGTATTAATTATCGGCATATCCAGTTAAATCGAAGCAAGCAGACCATATTTTTTAAAGACAAAAATGTAAAAATAGACCTGGGTGGCATCGCCAAAGGTTATGCAGTCGATCTTGGTATCGCCATTCTGAAAAAAAATAATATTCAGTATGGGATTGTCACTGCAGGCGGCGACAGCCGAATTCTCGGTGATCGCAAGGGACGCCCCTGGTTTGTCGGCATTCGGGATCCCAGGAATCGCCAGGGACTGGTGGCCAAATTGCCCATGCGCAACGAGGCGATCTCGACTTCTGGTGATTATGAGCGCTTTTTTGAGGAAAACGGTGTCCGTTATCACCATATTATTAGCCCCAAAACAGGCAAATCTGTCGGTTACATGCGCAGTGCCACGGTACTGGGTCCGGATGCCACCACCACGGATGCACTTTCAACCAGTGTTTTCGTATTGGGGGCACGTAAAGGACTGAATTTAATCAATAATATGCCAAAATTTGAGGCAGTCATAATCGATAACCAGGGCACCATGATGTACTCAAATGGTTTTGAGAACCTGCCACCGACTGACAGGTCTGGGGCAAAATAAGGCCGAAAAACCGGCTTTTACGGGGCGGCCAAATGAACCAAACCAGACAGCCATGAGACGCGTCGGAACGACCGTTTATCGGCGGATCAGGGCCAGTAAGTAGCTGTTTTTGCTGGTTTTGTGGTATTCTAAGTATGGAAATTGGTGATAGAGCAGGGTTACATTAAACGCAAAAAAACACCATCATTAGGACTGAAAACGGCCATATTTTTATCAGCATATGAGTCGTTACCAGGCAGACGTTGAGAGAATATTCTTTTTGATCCGGGCTTTGTAATTATCATGGCATTTATCAAGTTCCGGTCAAGATTCCATAAAAATAATCAATCGTCAGGAATTAAATTTTGGGTATACGCGAAGTGCGTATTTCCAGAAAACGGTTGATTGGAGGTTAAGGCAAGATGTTTTTATTGTGGCGTAAATCCAGGCAGGTAGTATCCAGATATATAGTATGGGGACTAATAGCAGTTGTGCTAACAGCGACGGGCTGTGGGCTACAAACGCCTGAAGAAAGTGTCATTCTTGACCAGGTGCCAATGGCTTTTGTGACCAGGCCAATACCAATATCCCCAATAACTGGTGAGCCCCTATTCGGCGAGCCTACCAACATCACACGTGATTACGAAGATGGCACGTTATCCCCCGGGGGCCAGTTGTTAATTCGTTTTAACAGTACGACAAAATCAGTCGCTTATCGCATTACCCAGAACTTGACGAGAAATGATGGTGACGTGTCTGATCCCGAGTCTTCATTTGACGGCAAAAAACTTGTGTTTGCATTGCGTTGCGGAGTGAGTGCCAGTGGATTGTGTAATGGCAACAACACCTGGAATATCTGGGAATATGATATGAGAGGGGCTGACATCCAGGATGGTATCTTGCGCCAAATTACCGATGATCTTGTTTATAATGATGTTGACCCCGCTTACCTGGCCGATGGCCGTATTGTGTTCTCATCCAATCGTCAGGAAATGAGTCAGCAAATAATGTCCAACATGGCGGTTGCGCCATACCCTTCTCTTGATGAGTCACAAGGAGAACAGGCCAGCGTGCTCCATACAATGGATGCAGATGGCAGTAATGTTAGACAAATCTCGTTCGGGCAAAGCCATGATCGTAACCCGGTCCCGGCAGCCGACGGCACTATTCTTTTTAGTCGTTGGGATCATGCTGGCAATAGAAACAAGTACACAATATATAAAGTAAACCCTGATGGTAGTAACTTGCACGTTGTTTATGGCGCCCATTCAGGCCCGGCCAATACCGAAGTCAGTTTTTTACATCCACGACCCATGCAGGATGGCCGCATTATGTCGACCATGATGCCCATAACGGGTACGAACCTGGGCGGTGCTTTGGCAATTATTAGTGCCGGTGCTGACAACAATGCACATATCCAGGTAACGGCTACCAGCATTCCAGTTACTGCGGCTTACTCATCTGGTGGTCGTATCACGACCCCGTATCCAGTTTGGGACGGTAGCAACCGTGCCCTGGTTTCATATACACCGCCGAGAACCATAGCCGGTACATCGGTCAATGGTACACCTGCCTACGGTATTCGAGTGCTTGATTACAGGGACAGGACATTGCTTTCACTGGCCTTACCGGATATCGGCAGCACCAATCAACCGTCAGAAATGTTTATTGATCCCATACCCATTATGACTCGCCCACAAACTCCATCGGCGTCTGTCGCTGACGGTGCGAATGCCCTGGCGCTTAAGGGAAATCAGCTCGGGACTAATATTGGTGTCGGGGTGGTTAACATAAAAAGTGTTTATTACACCGATTCCCTGGAGCGCATGGGTAATGCATCATTGATTCGGGGCATTGATTTTGCCACCGCCCAGGCCGGCATTAGTCCGCAAATTCCAACGACAGTTGTTAGCGGCCAGACCTTCCCCGACCTGAATATGTTAAAATCACCAGTCCTTGATTTGTTGACCTACCAGGAGCGGCCAGCCAGGTTTATTCGAGTACTCATGGCCTTGCCCTCTCCACCAGAATTACCCACAGTGCCCGGCATGGATTCCTCAATTCGAGGCGCCGGCAGTTCTGAAATGCAGGCGATCCTGGGTTATGTGGAGGTCGAGCCTGACGGCTCGGCAAAATTTGAAGTGCCCGCCAATGTCCCCCTGGCAGTACAGGTGGTGGATGCAGAAGGTCGCGCCTTCGCTTTACATAATGCCTGGTTCCAGGTGCGCCCGGGCGAGACCTTGCGCTGTACTGGTTGTCATACCAGTCAATCGGCCAACAGTTTTCCTGCCACACTCCCCCATACCGGCCAGGTGCCAAATGAACTGGGTGATCCCCAGACCATGGCCGAAACCCGTTACCCTTTTGTTCCTCTGGTGGGGGATGCGGGCGCCAGCTTGAGTCCTGATATCACTTTTACAGAATCCTGGACCACGGGGGTTGATGCGCCGATTAATCTGGGTCTGTACTCTGATATCAATCCTGCCTGGGCGATAGGCAATGCCGCCTCACCCTACGTCGTAAACCAGGATAACTCTTATAGTCGCATTATTATTAATTTTAAGACCCATATTCAACCCATCCTGACTGACCGCTGTGTCTCTTGTCACATGGGCGCCAACCCCCTTTTGTTAGATGTGCCTAATAGTGTAAACCCACCATCAGACTGGTGGTTGTCTTATCGTGAGTTAATGAATGTGAATACCGGCGGAGATCCAGATAGAATTAATGATGGCACAGCTTTTGGCGGTGCCAGGGGCAGTTATATAACGGAAGTGCTGAAAAACCAACCCATGCGCAATATTGGCATGGGTGTCGGGGCGCCAACTTTGCCAGTCACCAATCATTCAGTAGCCGTCATGATGCCACCGGCTGAATCACGCTTGTTGAATGAATGGCTGGATATCGGTGCCCAGTACTACAACGAACCTTATCTTGATAATGCGTTGGCCGATGGCACCAAAAATCTGAACGAATTACGCGGTCCCAACCAGTAATTACTACTCTTTATATTATTTACCATGATTAAAATTCCAGGTGTAATTTCAGGTTCTGGCCTGAAAAAAATAAGCATAGTTTTTCTAGTCGCATTTATTTTTGCAACGACGGCATGTGACGTGATAGACAATTCTGAAAGCGATCAGCCAACCGTATGTTATGACTATTACCAGGCATGTGTCAGTCCCTTGCTGAATACGCCTGTTGCAGGGGGCGCCACTTGTGCCAATGCCGCCTGTCATTTGATTGGTAGTGGCAGCGGCGGCAGACTTGCAGTTGAGCCAACAGGCAATATCGACAGTTTCAATTCTGCATTTGGCATGGTAGATCTTTTTAGCCCGGATAATAGTCTATTGTTGACCAAGCCAAGTAGTCCGGCACATACAGGCGGTGTTTTTCCAGCCCTGGCACCCGGCACTGTTTGTTATGATCAGATTCGTACCTGGCTGGATACGGTTGTGACTGAAAAACCAGCCGACCAAACCGATCCACCCTGTGCAGCTATACCAGCTTGTACGGTACCAGATGCGACTACCTGTTAAAAAATTTCCTGGTGAAAAAATAATTAAGTATTTTAATACGTGAATATTGAAGTTAAAAAATTCCGGGTAATTCTGTTTGGACTAATGCTTATTGGTAGCTTGGCATCAGGTAACCTTTATGCAGATGCAGGCGAAGATGCGCCTGACAATGACCCGGAGCGGGTATTGGTTGCTGACCCATATATGGAGTTACGTACCGGACCCGGTCGTGGCTTCCCCGTTTTTTATGTTGAAGAACGCGGAAAATGGGTGCGTTTATTAAAAAGAAAAACCAGTTGGTACAAAGTAGAGCTGGATAATGGCCAGGTAGGCTGGGTGGACATGGATCAAATATCCAAAACCCTGTTGGCTGCAGGCCTTGAAAGAACGCTTAAAGACAGCGTGGCGGACGACTTCTTTAATCGCAAAAATGAAGTTGGTTTTGTCTGGGGCTCCCACGCAGGATTTTCTTTTATTGGAATTTCAGCCGCTAGAAAAATAGGCGATACGTTTTCTATACAAGCAGAATATGCAGAAGTAGCTGAAGTATTTTCAACTTCGAAGTTGTTTAATTTAAACCTGCTGTCACATCCGTTTGTCGACTGGACATTTCCTCCATATTTTGAACTTGGAGTTGGTAAGAAAATTGTTGCACCTATCCGGTCCCAGGTGGGACAGGAAAGAACAGATAGCATTACGGCACATTTCGGATTTGGCCTGAAGGCTTATGTGACCAAGAATTTTGTGGCACGCATATATTATCGTCGGTATGCGTGGTTTTTTGATGAGTTCGATACGCACCCAATTGATGAGTTTGCATTTGGTGCATCATTTTTCTTTTGAGGTAAATTTCCGATAGGAAATAAATATGATGAGAATAAAAAATAGTCTAATTCAGATACTAGTGGCAGGTTTATTTCTGTTGGGTTCCGGCAGTTTGCTTGCTGCAGAGTCAGAGCAGGTTATCGAGGCAGATATCGACCGGAGAGAAATACAGGCACCTAACATTGGCTCTCAGGATATCGAGGGCGGGTTCTTTTTCGGAGTCTTGAGCATCGAGAACTTTGGGTCAAATGCAGTGACTGGTTTACGCCTCGCCTATCATATTACTGAAGATTTTTTTGTAGAAACAACCTATGGCCAGTCTACGGTTTCAGATGCTGTCATCAGGGATGAAATTGGCCAGGGGCCCTTTCCTGATGGTAGTGATGAGCAGTTGTACTATTACAATATTTCAGGTGGTGTCAACTTGTTTCCAGGAGAATTATTCCTGTTTGGGAAATGGCCAGTGGGATCTTCAGTTTATATGAAGCTTGGGGTTGGCACAGTTCGTCTCGTAGAGGACAAGCAATCATTTAATTTTGGTTTCGGGCTCAGGTTGCTACCATTGGACTGGTTAGCAGTGCATATCGATATGGAAGACCTGATATTTGAGCAAGACTTCCTGGCCGGACAAAACAGCTTAACTCATAACTTCCAGTTAACTACTGGTGTTACCTTCTATTTTTAAAAGAATATATTTATTTAAGGAGCGCTTAAAAAATGAAATTAAGAAAATTAATATTAGCTACAACTTTAAGTATTATTGTTGCTTTTCCAGCAGCCAATGCATTTGCCGTAATTTCAAAAGGCAAACTGGCCCCCGATTTCTCACTCAAGAGCATGTCTGGGGAAAACATTCGTTTAAGTGAAATGCGTGGCAAGGTAGTCATGATAAATTTTTGGGCCACGTGGTGTGCACCATGCAGAAAGGAAATGCCGCTGCTGAATGATCTTTACAATAAACATAAAAATTCAGGTTTTGTTTTACTGGGTGTCAATATCGATAACACACCTAAAAATGCTGAAAAAATGGCCAAAAAACTGGGCATAAATTTTCCAATACTTTTTGATAACAGTAAAAAGGTAAGCGAAGCCTATAAGGTAAGTGCCATGCCTTTTACAATCATCCTCGACAGGAGTGGCAAGGTTAATCAAATTCATAAAGGTTACCTGCCTGGTTATGAGAAAAAATATGACGCACAAGTTAGCAAACTACTGGGAAAATAAGATGGCCAGGTTTAGCTTAATAGTGATTAGTTTTATATTCCTGAGTGCGTGTGGACTGGAGCCATGGGTTAAACCCTATGAACGGGAGATCCTCGCCGATCCCTTAATGAGCCTGTCCAGGGATCCTGTTGCTGATAATTACAGGCAGCATGTTTATGACACCAGAGAAGGTGCCCGTGGTGCCGGAATCAGTCAGGGCGGAGGCTGTGGTTGTAACTGATACCATGAATAGAGCTAAACAATTTTTTTCGTTCTATCTGTCAGCCTGTCTGATTGCTGTCAGCACCCTGATTTTTGTTGTCTCTGAAAGTTATGCTGCTGTGCTGCCGGAAGACAGGGCTGATGTGATGTTCCATTCTTACCAGGGTGATGGCCTAACAGTAAATGGTCCGGCGCTGCTCATTAGAAAGAGTTTTGCTGATACAGTTTCTGTACGAGCAAATTATTATGTAGATAATATTACTTCTGCATCAATCGATGTGGTTACGACAGCCAGCGAATATAAAGAATTCCGCGAAGAATTCTCAACCGGTGTCGATTACCTTTATGAAAGCACGCTCTTTAATATTGGATTCACCAAGAGTGATGAGAATGATTACAATGCCAGCACTTTTAACTTTGGACTTGCGCAAGAGGTATTTGGTGGCCTGACCACAGTCAGCATGGGTTATGCCCATGGGCAGGATATTATTACCATGGTAACCGACTTGACCTTTGAGGAGGAAGTTGCCCGGGATCAGTTTACGCTTGGGGTCAGCCAGGTCTTGACCAAGGATTTTATTATTAGTGGTTCTTACGAAGCTATATCTGACCAGGGTTTTTTAAATAATCCTTACCGTGGTGCCAGGATCGATGGCGGTAACCCACTCACAATTAATTCCGCAATCGTACCCGAGGTATATCCGGAAACTCGCAGGAGTCATGCATTTTCCATTACTGGGAAACATTACTTGCCAATACAAGGGGTTGTTTCCGGAAGTGTTCGATATTTTACAGATACCTGGGGCATAAGAGCACAAAATTTTGAGCTGGGGTATAGCCAGTACCTGGGATCCCGGTCCTGGGTAATAGATACACATGTTAGATATTATACCCAGGGAAAAGCAACGTTTTATCAGGATTCATTTGCTACCGTCCAAAGATATATGGCCAGGGATAAGGAGCTAAGTACTTTTAATAGTTATGGGGCGGGCGCTTCTGTTTCTTATAAATTTCTGGAAGACTGGTATTTTCTTGACAAGAGTTCAGTAAACTTTAGCGTCGAATTCTTACAATTTAATTATGACGATTTTACAGATTTAAGGGTTAGTAAAAGCACCTACCTGGAACCATTTTCATTTAATGCAGTTGTTATGCAAACATTTTTATCACTTTGGTACTAGGGCGCAGGTTTCTTGCAGGGATTTATAACTTAATATGTATTTTTATTCGCAAGCAGTACATGGCGGCAAACAAGGAAAATCGATATGAAAAAATTTATAATCGCAGTAATCATTCTTGTTTCAGGTATTTCTTTATATTCGTTTGCCCAGGCAGCGAAAAATTCTGAATTCAAAAGTCTCGATTCAAGGGTGCAAAACCTGAAGCACGAAGTTTTACAGCTCAACCAGGAATTATTTACATTAGAAGAAGAGCTGCTCTTTCCTGCCAATACCCAGGTAGCAGTATTTTTATCACTGGATGTTGGAAAATTCTTCAAACTGGATTCAGTACAACTTAAGATTGACAAAAAGGTTGTCACAAATTACCTGTATACGAAGCGTGAGATTGAATCTCTGGAAAAAGGCGGCGTCCAAAGATTGTATGTTGGGAATTTTCGTACAGGCAAACACGAGTTAGTCGCATTCGTACGCGGCAAGGGGCCAAAGGGTCGTGATTATCGTCTGGGTACCAATATAATGTTTAACAAAAAAGCAGATCCAAAATATATTGAATTAAGAATACTCGATGTTCAGGGAAAAAAACAGCCAAAGTTTGATGTAAAGGTTTGGCAATAATTTATGGATGAAAGGTAATCAATTATGAATACCAGAATGATTTTTAAAGCATGTATACCAGTACAAATGCTGCTTATTCTTCTCGCGGGGATGACGGTTACCATCAGTGCCCAGGCAAAAGATAATGATCATGAGTGGCGCATTACAAAGGATCCATTTTATGGTGATGCCCTTTTCTATTATTCAAATCAACAATACTTCTCTGCAATTACCAGGATTCTGGCTGGCAGACGTATGGGCAGGCTGGGCGATCACAAGGATGAGGCCGAACTTTTGCTAGGCGGTATGTATTTGTCTTATGGCATGCACAACAAGGCAACGACAACGTTTGACCGCCTGCTGAATAAAAAAACGGTTCAGCCAAAAATTCGGGACCGCGCACTATTTTATCTTGGCAAAATCAGGTACCAGCGTGGTTATACAGACGAGGCTGAAGTATCACTGCAATCCGTCGGTAAAGCCTTGCCTGCTAACCTTCAGGAAGAACACGCCGTTATCCTGGCAAATATTTTAATGTCAAAAGGCGATTATAAAAAAGCAGTCAAAATTCTTGAAGATATAGATAATGAAACGGCCTGGTCTGTCTATGGTAAGTACAACATGGGCATCGCCCTGATTCGTCTTGGGCAGCAAAAACGCGGAATAGCGTTACTGGAATCTGTTGGTGATATGAAGGCAAAAACTGAAGAAATGAGATCCCTGCGAGACAAGGCCAACACCGCATTGGGATATAACTTCCTCAAAGAAGATAAACCCGATAAAGCCCTGACTTTTTTAAATGACGTGCGCCTTGACGGGTTGTTAGCGAATAAAGCATTACTTGGAACGGGCTGGGCGTATTCCTCCCGGAAGGAATACAAAAAAGCACTTGTATACTGGAACGAGTTACAAAAAAGAGACGTAATTGATTCAGCAGTCCAGGAATCTTTGCTGGCCGTACCCTACTCGTTGGCCAGTCTGGGAGCAGGGGAGCAGGCCAAGAAACATTATCGCGAAGCAATTGCAATATATGAAGCAGAGCAACAGCGTCTGAACTACTCAATGCAGGCAATCAGGTCAGGGAAGTTAATAAAAAATATCCGTGAGCTGGATGCCAGTAATGAAAAAGGCTGGTTCTATGCATTAAATAGTTTGCCAAAATCATCAGAAAGTCGATATTTAATCAATCTGATGAGTGGTCACGCTTTCCAGGAGGCACTAAAAAATTATCGCGATGTTCGTTTTTTACAGCAATATCTAAAGAAACAGGACAAGAATTTATCAGCCTATGACTGGATGGTTGCTGCCAGGAGGGACGGTTATGAATCCCGTCTGCCCCATCTGTTAAGGAATTTTAATAAACTGGAAAGCGGTTCTATCCAGAAACGACGCAATATCATGGCGAAGGAAATTAAACGCATTGAAAAGAACAAAGATATATGGGCGTTAGCCAATGAAAAAGAGCAAGCGCTAATTAAAAAAATAAACGCACTAAATAAAAAAATTAATAATGCCAGTAAAGCAGATAATGTCGATGATTTAAAAAATAAGATGAGAATATTGAAAGGTACGCTTGCCTGGAGACTGGAAACCCAGTTTGTAAAAAGATTGTGGAGTGTAAAAGCAAGTCTCAAAGAGCTGGACAAAGCCATCGCTGAATCAGAACGCGCCAAAACAGTGGTAAAAAAAGCTAAAAAACAGGCGCCAGCGACATTTGACGGCTATAATTCAAGGCTCAGGAGATATAAACAGGCTATTGGTCAGTTGCGCGCAAGATCATCTACCCTCGCGGATGCACAGGCGAAATATATAGAGAGTCTGGCCATCAGGGGATTACAAAAACAACAACAGCGACTTGGTACTTATTTAACCCAGGCAAGATTCGGTATTGTCCAGATTCTTGATAAAGATATTCAGAAACAATGATAATGCGGTGCCACTAGATGTTATTACGAATAATTTTAATTGCTGGGGTAATATTTATATCAGGTTGTGCATCACAATCTGGCAAGACAGGTGAATCCGGAACAATTGCAAGTCTGGAAGGACGAACAGTTGATATTAAGGTAGATTCAAAAAAAGCAGTCTCGCGCGATAAAGCCATAGATAGCTACCGCAAATTTCTCGCCAAACAACCAGATTACCCATTAAGGGCCGAGGCCATGAGGCGCCTGGCTGATCTTGAAATCGAAGCCCGAGACGATGATTTTGCCGATACCGCGCACAAGAAAAAGGTAAAAAAAGAAGCAGGCAAAGCGAGAGCGCTTGATGATGGGGTCGCCAAACCAGCAAGCTATAAAAGTGCAATCAGGTTATACACCGGACTATTAAAGGCATACCCTTACTATCCTGGAAATGATCGCGTCTTATACCAGTTGGCCAAGGCCTATGAGCAGGCAGGCCAGCCCCGTAACGCACTAAAAACACTGACAAAACTTGTCACGAAATACCCCAATACCCAGTTCCTTGATGAGGCCCAGTTTCGTCGCGGTGAATTATTTTTTGTTAGAAAAAAATACCGACAGGCAGAAATTGCTTATCTCGCAGTTGTCCAGTTTGGGTCAGGATCATTCTTTTATGAACGTGCCTTGTTTATGAGTGGTTGGTCTCAATTTAAACAAGCCAATTATAAGGCAACTGTTAAAACATTCTCGGACGTACTCGACAGAAAACTGGCTGGTAAAACCTACGTTAATGTGCAGGATGCAATCAGATCCATGTCCAGGGGTGACCGCGAAATGCTTGATGACAGCATGCGGGTGATGACCCTGAGCTTCAGTTATATCAATGGTGCTGAAGCCATGGCCGATCATTATAGCAAAATAGGCAACCGTGCTTACGAGTATATGATGTATCAAAAACTTGCTGAACTTTATCTCAAGCAGGAACGTGTCAGGGATGCGGCGCAAACCTATGCAGCGTTTGTCAAACGTTATCCCAACCATGAACAAGCACCAAATTCATATCTGAAAATGATTAAGGCATACCAGCAAGGCAGGTTTGCTACCAGGGTGCTGGAGACCAAAGAACAATTTGTTTCACTTTTTGGCGTCCAGAGTAATTACTGGAATAATACGGATGACGCAGGCCGGGCCAGATTACGACCCTATGTACAGAAACATTTGAAAGATTTGGCCAGCTACCATCACCACCAGGCCCAGAAGAAACGCAGTCGACAACATTATGCCAAAGCCGCACATTGGTATCGCATCCGTATTGAATCTTTCCCGAACGATAAAGGTACTGCCGGTATTAATTTTTTACTGGCGGAATCTTTGTATGAAAGCGGCCAATACCTGGCGGCGGTTACAGAATATAAGAAAACGGCCTATGAGTATCCTCGACATAAACGTAGCCGTGAAGCTGGTTATGCAGTTTTGCTGGCATATAAAAAACAGGAAGCACTGATAAAATCTACTAGTGATCGATTGTCAATTAAACAGAGATTTGTCGATAGCTCGATTCAATACGCAGATACATTTCCCGAAAGCAACAAGGTGGCCAGTGTTTTAACAAAAGCAACCGAAGAGTTGTTTGCCATGCGTAACCCGGATAGGGCGATCGAACTTGCCAATCGTGTTGTCACCAGGAAACCAAGATCTCCTGCCAAATACAGAAAAGTTGCCTGGACGGTTATTGCCCATGCAAGTTTCGAGCGAGGAGATTTCGAACGGGCTGAAAAAGGTTATCGACAAGTATTACGCCTTACCAGAAAAAATGATAAAAAACGACCTGAAATGATGACACGCCTGGCCTCATCTATATATAAACAGGGCGAACAGCAGCGGTCCATGGGTAATACACGGGTTGCAGTTGGCCACTTTCTCCGGGTTGGTAAAGTTGCGCCCTCATCAGCTATTCGTGCGACGGCGGACTTTGATGCTGCTGCCGGTTTGGTAAAACTTAAAGCCTGGAAAGAAGCTGCTGTTGTCCTGGACTCATTTCAGCGCCGCTACCCGAATCATAAACTACAGGGCCAGGTGGTAGAAAAACTGGCATCTATATACATGGAAACCGGACAGTCCAGTCGCGCGGCAGCGCAATTTGCAGCCCTTGCCGTTAGCTCCAGTAATCCAGATGTGCGACGGGAAGCCAGTCTGCAGTCTGCAGAGTTATACAAAAAATCAGGCAAAAACAGCAAAGCAATCAAGGCCTATAAAGAATATGTTAAGAAATATCCCAGCCCGTTTGAACCAGCCGTTGAGGCGCGCCAGGCACTTGCCGAGCTTTATCGAAAACAACGGGATGCAAAGAATTATGCCTACTGGTTGAGAGAAGTAATACGAGCCGATAGTGCCGGTCGAAATGCCAGGACAGATCGCACCAAATTCCTGGCGGCGACTGCAACCTTTACTTTGTCTGAGCCCTATTACAAGGCCTTTGTCCAGATAAAGCTGGTTAGGCCACTTAAAAAGAGCCTGGCTAAAAAGAAACAACGCATGGAGGAGGCCATCAAGGCATATTCCAGGGCCGCCGATTATGGTGTCGCTGATGTCGCAACTGCCGCCACGTATCGAATTGCCATGATATATCAAACACTAAGCATTGATTTAATAAAATCACAGCGACCCAAAGGCTTGACCAAGGATGAAATTGAGCAATATGATGTCCTCCTGGAAGAACAGGCTTTTCCATTTGAAGAAAAGGCATTTGAGCTTCACGAAAACAATACAAAACGTGCTGCTTCCGGCATTTATGATATATGGATCAAGCGAAGTTACGCCAGCTTGCGAAAACTTCGCCCAATCCAGTATGCTAAATCAGAGAAAACAGTGAGGGCGTTCAATGACATTCACTAGAGTTTTTTCAATTACTGCAATCGTATCGGTGTTGTTTTTGGCGGGTTGTGCCAGCACTGGCAAGAGTTCAGGTTACACTGCGCCAAAGGGACCAGTGAGTACTGCCGCCCAATCGCAGTACAAAAGTGCATTAGCGACCATGAAAAGAAGGGATTACTCATCTGCCCTGAGAAAATTTCAGACCTTGTCAGTAAAATATCCCAAATTTGCAGGACCGAAGGCCAACATCGCTATAATTTATACTCGCAAAGGCAAGTACAAAAAAGCTGAGGCTGCATTCATGGAGGCACTCTCGATTAATTCTGCAAACCCGGGGATTTATAACGAGCTCGGCGTGCTTTACAGGCGCACCGGCAAGTTTAAAGAGTCTGCCGCAGCCTACGAAAAAGCGCTCGCTATTGACTCTGAATTTGCCTTTGCACACCTGAACCTGGGTATTCTTTATGATATTTACTTGCGCAGAAACAACAAGGCGCTCAAGCACTACAACAGGTACCAGGCACTTGTAAAGAACGATAAGTTAGTACACAAATGGATCGTTGATCTTAAATTGAGGATAAAGCGAAATGAAAGAGTTGCCCAACGCTAACAGAAATATCTTGAACAGGTTATTATTGCCGGCTATTTTATTGCTTGGCACTGTTTCCGTACTGCATGCCGAAGACAGGGTAAACCTGGAAGGCACATCAATTACGGGTAACAGGGAGTTACCCAAAGTTCTTTACATAGTACCATGGAAAAGGGCACCGGTTGGCGATCTGGTCGGCAGACCAGTAGAAAGTTTACTGGATGAAGTCCTGTCGCCACTGGATCGAGATGTATTTAAAAGGCAAGTTGAGTATCACAAGGCATTAAGCAAAAAATAAATTAGGCTGGCATTAAATCGTTTTTATTAATTTAGTTTAGTTTATTTTAGTTTTTTTTATTTTATTAATTTATTTTAGTTGTAATGACGTCCGGATGAGTCGAGGAGTCCGATTATGGAATTTTATGCATCAGTTGTGAGATTTTTTCAGGAAGGCGGGGTATTCATGTATCCCATTATGATAGTTTTTGGAATTGGCATTATTATCGCAGTAGAGCGATATTTGTATCTTACTGTCGCCAGGACCAGTAGTCGTCGCATGTGGAATGATCTCATGCCATTAATTCAAAAAGGAAAACTGCCACAGGCAATGGCGATGACCTCAAAATCAAAGTCAGCAATGGCAAAGATTCTGAATTACGGTATTGCCCGTGCCACGACAGCACGCCATCGCGATGATATTGAGACCGCCATGGAAGAAGGTCTTATGGAGGTGATACCGCGTCTTGAGAAGCGAACCCATTACCTGGCGACCTATGCCAACCTGGCAACGCTCCTGGGTTTATTGGGCACAATTATGGGCCTGATTAACGCGTTTACGGCAGTATCCAATGCCAACCCGGCAGATAAAGCCGATTTATTGTCAGCCAGTATTTCGGTGGCAATGAATACCACCGCGTTTGGGCTGATGGCGGCGATTCCCTTGTTACTTATATACACAGTATTGCAGGCCAAAACGACCGAATTGGTGGATAGCCTGGAAATGGCCGCTGTGCGCCTGCTGAATTCCATGAATATCAAGGTATAGGGTTGTAGCAAAACATGCGTAAGCGTTTCAGAAAGCAGAATACAGAACCAGCTGAGCTGAATATTACGGCCTTCATGAACTTGATGGTCGTGCTGGTGCCGTTCCTGTTGATTACAGCGGTATTTTCGCGGGTGGCTGTTCTGGACTTGAATTTACCCACGCCGTCAAAAGCCAGTAGTGCCAAGCAGAAAAAACAAAAACTGCAATTGGAAATCAGAATCTATAAGAACAGAATTGATATTACCAATGGCAGTCGCGGCATAATTAAAAGAATAAAAAATACTAAAGAGGGTTATAACTACAATCAATTATCCAAGATTTTACAACTAATCAAGATACAGTACCCAAAGAAAAAGGATGCCATGATTCTCGCCAGGTCTGATACTTCATACGAAACCCTGGTTCATGTGATGGATAGGGTACGGGTTGCGACTGTAATTCAGTATGGCGCTGCAGAAAGAGCAGAATTATTTACCGACATTTCGATTGGTGACGTACCTGGACAAAGCAGGGGCAGGCGAAAAAGATGAAAATGTCACGACGAGCAAGACGCATGGAGCGTCACCATAAGAGAAAAAAAGCCTTTACGGGTTTTAACATGGTTTCTTTAATGGATATTTTTACCATACTGGTGTTCTTTTTATTAGTGAATTCATCAGACGTACAAACTCTGCCAAACACCAAGTCGGTAAAATTACCCGAATCAATCGCAGAAAAACTTCCCAAAGAAACTATTGTCGTGGTTGTCAGCAATAAAGATATTATCGTCCAGGGTCGTAGGGTGGTGTCTATTGCAAGTATAAAACGGAGCAATTCGTTGATTATCGGCCCACTGAAGAAAGAACTGGATATTCATGCACGACATGCCATGGCAAAAAGAAAAAGTATCAAACCTTTTAATGGCGAGATAACTATTATGGGCGACAAGAATATCCCGTTCTTGTTACTTAAAAAAATTATGGTGACCAGTGCCCAGGCGCGCTATGGACGCATTTCTCTGGCCGTGATGCAAAAGGCAGGTTCGTAAATGTCTACTTATGCTTATAACACTGCCGTACCCGATTTACCCTGGATGTCCTCGGAGGAGGAAGACCAGCGTCTGCAGAAAATCAGGCGTTTTGTTACGATATTTTTCCTGATATTTGCGGTGGCTATACCATTTTTACCGACACCAGATATTGATAAAGACAAGGCCAGGGATATCCCGCCACAATTGGCGAAGCTGATTCTTGAAAGAAAAAAACAGCCCAAGCCTGCTATTGTAAAAAAGATAGCCAAAAAGAAAAAAGCCAAGGCCAAGGCTAAACCAAAAAAGAAAGCCAAACCCAAAAAAGATACGGCCAGGGCCAGGAAAAAGGCACAGAGCTCTGGCCTGTTAGCATTTAGCCAGGACCTGGCTTCACTGCGTGATGATTCGTTAACCAAAAATTTAACGAGCAGCAATCTGAACAGGAGTAAAGGCAAGAAACGGACGCAACGTTCAATTATTACGGCCCGGGCCGATTCCGTAAGCGGCGGTATCAATACGTCAAATCTTAGTCGTGACACTGGTGGTGGCAGCCTGGCTGGTCGAACCACCACCCAGGTTGAAAGCACAATTGTGGCCAGTGGCGGCGGTACCACCCAGCGTGGCCATAGTGGTCGGGCAAGCAGGCCTGTGGAAGAAATCAGGCTGGTATTTGATCAAAACAAAAGCGCTATTTACAGCATCTATAATCGGGAACTGAGAAAAGATCCAACACTACAGGGTAAGGTCGTACTGGAACTGACTATCCTGCCTTCCGGGCAGGTTACCTCTGTTCGTATTCTCTCGTCTGAGCTGGACTCCAAGACCCTGACCAGG
Source organism: uncultured Acidiferrobacteraceae bacterium (assembly GCA_913009895.1). Lineage (GTDB taxonomy): Bacteria > Pseudomonadota > Gammaproteobacteria > Acidiferrobacterales > SZUA-150 > SZUA-150. The sequence continues at coordinate 18,745 of CAJVXY010000019.1, forward strand.
AAACTTGCTGCCCGCATCAAACTTTTTCGGTTCAGCAAAAAAGATGTTGATACGGTCAGGGTGACTTACCCAATCGATTTTTTCCCGTCCTGATCAGCAGTTTATTTCTGATTAATTATAATCTGTTCCCCGACCACGCTTGTTTCCTAATGCTTCTTGCTCCATATTCTGCCAGTGAAAAATAAATTACCCATTGAACAATTAAGCCTGGTAGAGCTGCGCAAGTATCGCAGCAAAGTTTTTCGTGAAGGTCGTGGTACCCGCCCCGAGGTGGTGCTCATCACCTATGGCGGCAAGAAGGCCATACTCAAGGATTACACCCAATCCGATCCCTGGTTTCGCAGGCTGGTGGGGCCGCTACTGGCCTTTCGTGAGGCCAGGGCGTTGCGTTTGCTCAAGGGTTTGCCCGGGGTACCGCAGCTGATTAATACCCTCGGGCGGCAGGCGGTACTCATGGATTACATTGAAGGACCCACCACCAAGGAGCTAAAAAATTCTGGCCAGGTAGACCCTGAAGTATTTAACCGAATTTATAAACTGGTAGATGAAATCCACGAACGTGGCGTGGCTCATTGCGATTTACGCAGCGGTGGCAATACCATTATTACTGCCAGCGGCCAGCCTTATTTTGTAGATTTTGTTGGTTACGTGGCCCGTAGTAACTGGAACCTGCCCTGGCGCTGGGTATTTAACAAGTTTTGTATTGCCGATGAGATCGCCGTGGCCAGGATGAAAAAACGTTTACTGCCCGATCAACTTACCGATGAAGAAAAAAAGAACCTGGAGCTGGATAAAAATCATCCTATTGGCAAGTTCGCCCGGTTTATGGGACGGAGTTTTACCCGCCTGAGCCGATTCTTGTTAACGGATACTGACAAGAAACCCTGACACAAGATTACGCTACCAGTTTTCTGACTTTTATTTTTTTCTTTCCTTTTCTGCTAACCAAAAATCATATTACAATTAATAAACGTATGGCCATTTCAGGACTGACGTTGGCATGCCCGTTTAATACCTTGGACAAAGTATTGCGGCTTAACACCCAGTGCTTTCGCAGCATCAGTAACGGTCAACTCCAAAGGCTCTAAACATAGCTCTCTGATGATTTCGCCAGGGTGTGGGGGATTGTGCATCAATATAATAGTTTTAATCTCTCCAGGGTAAATTCCCCGTCCGCTTGCGGCGTAGTGGTGTGTAGGTTGGCGCTGAGGTACGAAGCCCAACAGAACTCCACCAATTACAATGCTGGGCTTCGTACTAAACCAGATATTTCAGTGTTTTATTCACTTTGTATAAAACATGAGTCTGTCTTAGCCCTTAAATAATAGGCTATTTTTCAGCACTGGCGATCCAGGTGACGCCCTTCATGCGCAGGGTATCCCCTTGCTTTAATGCATCGGCGGCACTGATTATATCATCGACATAATCTGCCCGGGCGGAATGATCCAGTTGATTAACCAGTGCCATTACCGGGGCCGCCAAATCCGAAATCGTCTCCCAGTAGGCGCGCCCGTTTTCGACCTCGACCACATCTATGGCCATTTCTTCCAGCTTTATATTTTTAAAACCCGAAACTGCCATTACATCCTGTAAGCGATCCGGGTCAGCAAAGGCAAAAATACCCGGACTGCCGGGCGGGGGTGTGGGCACATCCATGTACTTGCTTAAGGTATTGAGCAATACACCTACAAAAGGGTTCTTGTCCGGTGCTGACCAGCAGGCCAGGCTGATGCGACCACCCTGTTTCAGCGCCTTATGGGCGGCAGTCAGGCAGGCCTGGGGCTCGGGCATAAACATCAGGCCCCAGCGAATGGTCACCGCATCAAATGAATCTGTGTCAAAGTCCAGGGTTTCGGCATCAACACAACGAAACTCGATATTAGCAAGCGTTGTTTTTGCAGCTTTTTCGCGGGCAACCGCAAGCATTTCATCAACCAGGTCGGTGCCGAGCACAGTGCCAGCGGCACCAACAATGTGGGCCGCCGAGATTGCCGGTTCGCCCGTACCCGAAGCGATATCAAGCAAGCGGGAGCCTGTCTTGATTCCCGATAGTTCAAGCAGGCGCTCGGTGACCGGCGCTGAACCCTTGCGTAACAATTCATCGCGACGTCTCCAACCCGTGGCTGCCGATGACCAGTTAGTGCGTTCCCGTTCTTTTAATTCGATGTTACTAAGATCAGTCATATGTTGCCTGCCTTTGGATGGGGATATTGGGACATAATACGTAAATTTTTAAATTTCGTGAACGAATATAAATCACTTACATTTAGTTCAGTACTGTAATATTTTTCTATTTTACCCCATCAGTGTTTGCCGAGTGGAACAATGGATTTGGGCTTGTTAGACCTTCTTAATACTTTCTTTTATTGTTCAGCCGATGGAGGCATTGGTTTTTATTTTCTCAAATAAAATAATTGCCAGCTCGTGCAATCTATCCATCGCTGCCCGTTTGCTCCGGTGCTAACATATTCATGATCAGGCGGATCAGTGTCTCCTTTTGTTTCGGATCAGACTCCGCCACCAACAAGGTCAGCGCCGCCAGACCAGTGTCGTTTATCACCGGCTCGCCTCGGGTATTCAGCAGACGGTCATTGCGATGCAGGAAATCTACAAACAGGAACGCACCACTGCGTTTGTTGCCATCTGTAAACGGGTGATTCTTAACCATAAAATACAGTAAATGCGCTGCCTTGCTTTCAACCGTCGGGTAAGCAGGCTCACCGAATGCACTTTGTTCCAGATTCCCCAGAATCGATGCCAAGCCGTCTTCGCGTAATTGGGCAAACAAATCCGTCGCCTCACCTCGTGCAATGAGTGATTGCTTGAGCTCCTGTATGGCTTGCATCGCCACATCCGGGGTTGGCAATTGACCGCCTGCCTGCCCGGAAGGTTCATTCAGTAAACCCTCATCATAACGCTGCAACCATAAAAAGGTCTGGGTGTAGCGACTAATGATCTCGACCAGGCCGCGCCCGGATGCCGTGCTTAATTCAGGCGACTTTGCCGCTTTGCGAATCAGCGCCAACGCCTGCTCCAGTTCGCCGGCATTCTGCTCAAACCGGGCCTGATTCAGGCTATAGCCCTGCACCAGGTATTCCTTGAGGCGCTGGGTCGCCCAGCGCCGAAACTGTACACCTTGTGTTGATTTGATTCGGTAACCTACTGAAATAATGACTTCAAGGTCATAAAAAATGACAGGGCGGTCCGAATTTGCAATTTGCATTTTTTGCAAATTGCTTTTTTCATCGACTTCCCCATCGTTAATCGCATTACGAATATGCCGTGAGACCACAGAAACGTCGCGTCCGAACAGCTCCACCATTTGTGCCTGCGACAGCCACACTGTCTCCTGCTCAAAACGTACATCTACCTGGGTTTGCCCATCCGCTGATTGATAAATTACAATTTGTTCTTTTTCATGATCCATCATAGTTCCTCCACGCACTACATCATCGTCTTGTCCACCATCCGGTTACTTTATATTAACAGGGCAATGATATAAATACTGCGTAACCGATAAAGGATTCAACAGCATAACATCCTCAATTCTATTTACCCTGTTATCAAGCATGAATTTCGTCAGATTCAGATTACCTGGAACTGAGCGGTTTGTGCACTGCCCAGGACATTGCCGTAATTTCACATGTTTATTGCAATAAGGAATTACTCAAGCATGAAATCGCGGCTTTGTGTCAGTGGATTGAGGGGATATAGGAGAGGAATTAGTATACGTATTTTCTATACGAAATTTTACTCAGAACCTAAATTTCTTTTTTAGAACTATTCTTTAGGTGCTCATGAATCTTATCTACAAAATATGAAAAACTTTTCCAATTTTTTAGTAAATGCATGAGTAGCCCCGAAGAGATACCCCAAATACTTGATAATAAATAACCTTGTATGCCTCCTGATAATCCAGCTATTACTCCCTGATTAGTTTCGCAGACTTCTAAAAAATTATTACATTCAACTAAATCAAGTTGTTCTATAAATGAATCAGCTTGGTTTAGGTCGTCTAGATTTACATTTGGTATGTGTAGCCACATTACATCAGTAATATTCTCCAGTGATTTAGCTGCCCGCTCTGCATCCGCGAGAAGCCACCAGCCAGTCAAGAGAATATTGTGATTTTTTGAAATTAAGCGGTTCACTTCAATTGAACAACGTGATATTGCATCTCTAGCAGAAATGAATTCTTCCCTTTTACTCTGTTCATAAGATATAGCAAATCTTACTTCGGCATCTGTTAATCCACTTTGTATGTTTTTTACGGTATTTACTAGAGATTCAATGTGTATTATTACAGTCGTAATATTGCTTAATACGATTGCAAAAAATTTCTCAATTTCATCAGCAGCTTGTACCTTTAGTTGTGTTCGCACCTGGTTTTTCCAACTTAAAGTTGCGGTATAGAAAGCAATAATAAACCCGGTAATAGTAATAATCGAAGTAAAGATAGCCACTTTATATTGTGCAGAGAGTCCGTCAATCCAGAGAAGTAGTTCAGTTGGTGTTAGTGGAGAAACTTGTGCAATTGAATAAAGATTAAAATAGAGCAATAATATTAATGCTAATGCGCCATAAATATTTGTAAAAATAAATTGGTATACAACAATAAGCATAACCGACATAAAATAGACTGGCACTGATATATACGGCGGTAATTTTTCCAAGAAAGTACTGATCACTTTTTACTCCTAGTAGCTCCTTGTAATATAAAACTTAGTAATGCAATTGATGATCCTTCAGAAGCTATAACCACAATCCTAACAGGCATTAGACAAGCCTTCTATTAAATACTTGTGAAGTGACGTCGCCAATACTTAGAGGAAAATTAATAGGCCGAAAGCTTATTCGAAATTTCTGGATACCCGCTTTCACCCCAAGAGTACTTTGTCACTTCGTTCGGGCGCGCGGTATGACGGAGGGGTGCCATCTGCGCGCTCTTGGCAGATAAGCGCGCCCATAACCAGTATTCACACAGATTCTGCTGCTGAAAACTTCCCCAAAATCAGGTAAAGTCCGCTTTTGGTTTTTTCTTGCTGTGGAAAAACCCTTTAAATTCAATAAGAAGGAATCATTATGGCTGAATATGCAATTGCCCCATCGATCTTATCTGCGGATTTTGCCCGTTTGGGTGAGGAAGTAGACAACGTGCTCAAGTCCGGCGCCGAGATTGTTCATTTTGATGTCATGGACAATCATTATGTGCCCAACCTGACCATTGGCCCGCTGGTGTGTGATGCCCTGCGTAGCCATGGGGTGACGGCGCCCATTGATGTCCATTTAATGGTCAAACCCGTGGATCGTATTATTCCGGATTTTGCCAAGGCCGGCGCCACTTACATTACCTTTCACCCGGAAGCCAGTGATCATGTGGATCGTTCGTTGCAGCTGATTCGTGAGTCCGGCTGTAAGTCTGGCCTGGTCTTTAACCCGGCCGCGCCGTTGAGCCACCTGGAATACGTGATGGACAAGGTCGATATGATTTTACTCATGTCCGTGAACCCGGGATTTGGCGGCCAGTCTTTTATCCCTTCTACCCTGGGCAAGCTGAAACAGGCACGCAAAATGATAGACGACAGTGGCCTGGATATTCGCCTGGAAGTGGATGGCGGCGTTAAGGTAAATAATATTCGGGAAATCGCTGAAGCCGGGGCCGATACCTTTGTTGCCGGTTCTGCCATTTTTGGTGCTGTTGGTAAAGATGATGCCAATGATTATGACACGGTTGTTGGCGCCATGATGGCGGAGCTGGCGAAGGTTAAATAATATGGCCCTATCATTATATAAGCCCGAGCTGGTATTGATCGATGTGGATGGCACCCTGGTAGACAGTGTGCCTGACCTGGCCTTTTGCGTTGATGCCATGATGGAGCAACTGGAACTGCCGACCCATGGTGAAGCCAAGGTACGTGAATGGGTGGGCAATGGGGTTGAACGCCTGGTGCGCCGGGCTTTGATAGGCAAACTGGATGGCGAACCTGACGAAGACTTGTTTACCAGGGCCTATCCCATATTCCTGGAATTGTATGCCGCCAATACCAGCGCCCGCAGTACACTATATAATGGTGTCGTTGAGGGGCTGGCCTATTTGAAAGGCGTCGGTTACAAGCTGGGCTGTGTCACAAACAAGGCCGAGCAATTTACCCTGCCCTTACTCAAGCACCTGGGGATTTACGATGATTTCAGTATTGTGATTAGCGGCGATACCCTGGCCAAAAAGAAACCTGATCCCCTGCCATTGTTGCACGCAGCCGAGTTTTTTGATGTCAAACCGGGCCAGTCCCTGATGCTGGGCGATTCCATGAGTGATGTGAAGGCAGCACGGGCCGCAGGTTTCCAGATAATCTGTATGACTTATGGCTATAATCATGGTATTGATATACGGGAATCGAAACCGGATGCGGTGATGGATTCCATGGCCGAACTGCAAGGCCTGTTGGAAACGGCGGCAACTAACAAAAAAACTGCATAACATGACCATACATTTGACACTCACGAACAAGACCCTAGCTTGGCCAGAAGGGCGTTGGCGCATATAAAAGTGCGTCCTGCGACTGTGGCGAGAAAATCTTGCTGCAGACTTTTCAAGCCAAAACTATTCAAATTGGTCGTTAGTGTTTAAGGTTGTGTTAAATGAAACCCACCAAAAAAAATCAAAACAATCCGGATTCTTCGGATTTTAAAAAGCGCTTTGATGCCCTGGTCAAAAAAGGCTTTAACCGGATCCCCGTGGCCCGGCAAGTACTGGCCGACCTGGATACCCCCCTCAGTGCATACATCAAGCTGGCCAACGGGCCTTATACCTATTTATTTGAATCGGTCCAGGGCGGTGAGAAATGGGGCCGATATTCAATTATTGGTCTGCCTTGCAGCAGGGTGATCAAGGTAAGCGGGAATGATATTGAAATTACCGAAGCTGGCGAAGTCATTGAAAAATTAACCGTCGATGACCCCTTGCAGTGGATTGAGGATTTTCGTGGCCAATTTAAAATCGCTGAGTCTGACGATTTGTCTGATCATTTACCAGGGTTCACTGGCGGCTTAGTAGGATACTTTGGTTACGATACGGTACGCCTGATCGAAAAAAAGCTGGGGCCATGCGACAAGCCTGATCCCATTGGCGCTCCGGATATTCTGTTAATGGTATCTGAAGAGGTCGTGGTGTTTGATAACCTGTCCGGCAAGTTGCACCTGGTTGTCCACGCCAATCCTGAGAATAAGCACGCCCTTGATGACGCCAATAAAAGACTGGATGAGTTGACGGAATTATTGCGCCGACCCGTGCCTGACGTTCGTTCAAATAAAACTGGCGGCATCAAAAAAGTATCCGAGTCTGATTTTGTTTCCGGCTTTACCCAGGCAGGTTATGAAGCAGCGGTTAGCCGGGCACGGGAATATATAAAAGAGGGCGATGTCATGCAGGTGGTGGTGTCGCAGTTGATGTCCATTCCTTATACAGCACCGCCCCTGGATATGTATCGTGCCCTGCGCAGTTTGAATCCGTCACCCTATATGTATTACCTGGACCTGGATGGGTTCCAGGTGGTGGGGTCATCACCGGAAATCCTGGTGCGCCTGGAAGCAGGGGAAGTGACCGTGCGGCCCATTGCCGGTACCCGGCCGCGGGGAAAAACCACAGAGGAAGACTTGCAGCTGGAAAAAGATTTACTGGCCGATCCCAAGGAGCTGGCCGAACATTTAATGCTCATTGACCTGGGTCGTAATGATGCCGGCCGGGTCTCGGAAACAGGGACTATAGAATTAACCGAAAAAATGATTGTCGAGCGTTACTCCCATGTCATGCATATTGTTTCCAATGTCATTGGCAAACTAAAAAAAGGCATGGGCGCCATAGATGTGCTCAAGGCAACTTTTCCAGCTGGCACGGTGAGTGGTGCCCCCAAGGTGCGGGCCATGGAAATCATTGACGAACTCGAGCCCAGCAAACGCGGTATTTATTCCGGCGCGGTGGGTTATATTTCCTGGGTAGGCGACATGGATACCGCTATTGCGATTCGCACTGCCGTGATTAAAAACGATACTTTATATATACAGGCCGGCGCTGGCATTGTTTACGATTCTGTTCCACGCAACGAATGGGATGAAACCATGAATAAAGGCCGGGCTATTTTTCGGGCAGTGGCCATGGCGTCATCCGGTTTATTTGATAAAGGTTAATATGGAACTGTTATGTTATTAATGATCGACAATTACGATTCCTTTACCTACAACCTGGTGCAATATTTTGGTGAGCTGGGGGCCGAGGTCAGGGTATTTCGTAATGATGAAATTACTATCAAAGAAATTGAAAAACTGGCGCCGCAATACCTGGTGGTATCACCGGGGCCGTGCACCCCCAATGAGGCAGGGATTTCAGTCGCAGCCATAGAACACTTTGCAGGTAAAATGCCTATTCTTGGTGTGTGCCTGGGTCATCAGAGTATTGCCCAGGCATTTGGTGGCAAGATTATTCATGCCGGAAAAATTATGCACGGCAAAACCTCCATGATTAAACATGATAGTCGCGGAATTTTTAAGGGTATAACCAACCCCTTTGAGGCCACCCGTTACCACTCATTGGTTATAGAACAAAAATCTTTGCCCGATTGTTTTGAGATCAGCGCCAGCACCGAAGACGGCGAGATCATGGGCATACGCCACAAGGAACTAACCGTTGAAGGTATGCAATTCCATCCCGAATCAATCCTCACCAAACCAGGACACGACTTGCTGAAGAATTTTTTGGTTATGCGCTGAGCCTGGCCAGCATTGGTGCCTGTAGAATGCCCTGAATCGGGCCGTTTATCGCACCAGCTTCCACATTTCCTGTCTTTTTGTTTAAATAGCCTCCAGTTTAACTGGGGACATATATCAAGCCTGCCCTAGTATATAAGCAATAAATAAAGTAAGGAATAATATCATGGAAATAAAATGGACTATGAGCAAAGACAATCTCATTGAGATTAATCTGACTGGCCAGCTGGTATTCAAAACGTATCTTGAATTTCAGGCCAAGCTCGAACCAATCGCCAAGAAAGCTGGTGAGGTACGATTGCTGGCAATACTGCATGACTTTACTGGTTGGGACGACGATAAAGGTTGGGAAGACTCCTCGATAGCGGATCGCAACGATCAATACTTGAAAAAAATGGCAATCGTGGGCGATGAAAAATGGCGCGCCCTGGTCGAGCTTTTTACCTTAAAAGGTATGCGTTCAGTAGCCATTGAATATTTTTCCAGCGATAAAGAACAAGCGGCCAGAGACTGGCTTGAGACTTAAACATAAATACATAAATGCGGTTTATCTATGTAACCACTGCTGTCCCGTTAAATGTTTAAATTATTTAAGAATTTGCGCCGCAGAGGACGCAGAGTTGTTTTGTTGATAAATTACAGAGAGACCACGGTATATCCGGGGCATTCAGACTCGTTTTTTATAAAACACCAGATTTATCTTTGCTCTGCGTTCTCTGCGGTGAATAGTGTTTTACCGGCGCTTTTCATGTTTCATACCAGGGGTTGACTCTATAACCCTTTAAGTAGGCGGTAGATACACAATTTTTTTAATTCTTTACGGGACAGCAGTGATATGTAACCCGTATTTTTTAGCAAAATTTTAAATGATTCTCCATTAAGGAATGATGGTCACGAGATGAATAAACAAATGAGTCGAACAAAAAAAATATCTATATTCATTATTCTCGTGATATTAGTGGGCTGTACAACAGTACCCGTCTACAAACAATTATATGGGCCCGCATCTCCCCAGGACCGGGTGTTGACAACAGCAGAAATAAAAACGGGCAACTTTATTTCATATTCTGAAAAAGTCCAGCCTATACTTAATAATCGCTGTGTGGTTTGTCACAGTTGCAATGACGCACCTTGCCAGCTTAATCTCACATCCATGGAGGGCGTGGATCGCGGTGTATCAGAAGAGGTTGTTTATAATGGCGCTCGACTTTTTCAACAGGATCCGACCCGGCTTGGTTTTGATGCCAGCAGCACCGGTGGCTGGCGACAAAAAAGCTTTACCCCGGTATTAAATGAAAGAAAACAAAATGAGCAAATCAATCTTGATAACTCATTACTCTATAAAACACTGACCCTGAAAAGACGCTACCCTATGCCCGACACAGGCAGATTACCTGCCGACTATGGTATCGGGACCGAGTTAAGACTCGATGAATCATTTGTTCACCAACAATCATGTCCGGACATTGAGCGCTACACCCAGATTGAACAGGACCACCCGCAGTGGGGTATGCCATTCTCATTACCCGGCTTGAGTCGCGATGAATTTAAAACACTGGAAACCTGGTTGGAACAAGGGGCCCGCGTAGAGCCGGCAAAAGAACTGCCTAAGGCTCTGAAAAAACAAGTGATCAAATGGGAGAAATTTTTAAACGGGAGTTCCAATAAAACAAGGTTAATGTCGAGATACCTGTACGAACACCTTTTTGCCGGACATATTTATTTTAAAGGCGTTTCGAAATCAGCTTTTTTTATGCTGGTCAGGTCACGCACAGCCCCGGGTGAGGCCATAGACATTATTGCGACTGTTCGGCCTTATGATGATCCCGGCGCAAATAATTTCTACTACCGACTTAAATATTATGATCGTACTATAGTTGACAAAACCCATATGCCATACGCATTTAATAAAAAACGCATGGCCCGTTACAAGGAATTATTTCTTGGTAATGAGTATGTTGTAAACGAACTACCTTCATACGAAGAAAAAATATCTGCTAATCCGTTCAAGACATTTCATGTAATTCCCGCCAAAAATCGTTACCAGTTTTTGCTGGATGAGGCGCAATTTTTTATTAGTGGTTTTATAAAGGGTCCAGTGTGTCGGGGCAGTATTGCCCTGAGTGTGATCGATGACCATTTTTGGGTATTGTTCATGGATCCGGACAAAAGTTATGTCAGCCAGGATTCAGATTTTTTGTATAGAGTGAGCAACAAACTAAGCGTGCCATCAGAGATAGAAAATAACGCAACGTTACTATCTGTCTGGTACACTTATAGGGACAACGCAGAAGAGTATTTGGTGGAGAAAGTAAAATATTTACTCAAACGTTATCCAGATTCAAAACGCACATTTGGTATCAGCCATATCTGGAACGGGGATAGAAAAAATCAGAATGCCGCGTTAACAATTTATCGCCACTATGATAGCGCCACAGTGTTAAAAGGCCTTGTTGGTGAAATACCCAAGACAGGCTGGGTGATAGATTATCCAATATTTGAACGTATACATTATTTACTGGTGGCTGGATATGATGTTTATGGCACGGTTGGCCACCAGTTATCTACCCGTTTGTATATGGATTTTTTACGTATTGAATCGGAATTACAGTTTCTTGCATTTATGCCAGCTAAAAATAAAATCGAAATGCATAAATACTGGTATCGTGGTACGGGCGAGACAAAAAAAGTTCTGGATTTTGTTAAAAAGTATCACGCCGTTCGTGATCCTGACATAGATTATAAAACTAAAGATGTGAAAACTGAGTTTTATAGAATGGTTAACAAAAATCTGGGCGGCGCCCAGCAATATGTGGACTATATAAATCTTTGCTCAAAATTTAAATTACTATGTAAGACTTCGGGTCTGGATGATTCTGCAACAATTGTCCAGAAAAAATTGAGAAAACTCAGTGATATAGAAGGTGAGATTACAGATGTATTTCCCAATGTAACATTTTTACGCGTTAAACTTGATGGTAGCTTTAAGAATGACCAGGTATATACAATTATAAGAAACAAGTCATACCTGAATGTAACATCACTGGTTCCCAGTGAAAAAAATCGTATTAAGTCAGAAGATACCCTTGATATAGTCAAGGGTTTCGTTGGCGCTTATCCAAATTTTTTCCTGGAAATAAATATTAGTGATCTCAATTATTTTATTGATCAGTATGCAGACATTGACAGCTTTGAAAAATATGAGGCACTGGTGAATCGTTTTGGTATCAGGAGAACCAACCCGGGTTTTTGGGAAAGCGCAGACTGGTTTTATGCAAAGTATAAACATGATAATCCAGTTTATGCCGGATTATTTGATTTAAACCGTTATAAGAACAGGTGATAAAAATTTCAGCCATGTGTCTTGATGAGAAGGGAAATTGGTCTGAGCTAGCGCAAAACAATTTCTAATAATAATTAGTATTAAAAATAATTACTCCCAGTCAATTTAATTAATGGAGAAATAACATGAAAAAGACTTTAGTGTCATTACTTCTAACTATCGTATTCGTACTATCGCCAATTTCCTATGCGGTAGATGACTACAGCGTATCAATCAATGCATTTAAAAAAGCAAAAGAGACTCAATCATTTTTCAAAAATTCCTATGGTTATGCCCTGTTCCCAAAAATTGGCAAAGGGGATTAGGAGTAGGCGGTGCATATGGAAAAGGCCAGGTTTATAAGGGCGGGAAGGTCACAGGTATCACGGGTATGAGTCAGATAAGTATTGGCCTGCAAGCGGGTGGTCAGGCCTATAGCCAAATTATTTTTTTCCAGGACCAGCGTGCTTATAAAGAATTTACGAGTGGAAATTTTGAATTCAGCGCCGGGGCAGCTGCAGTTGCGGTGACTGCCAGTATTCAGGCAAGCACCAGTACAACTGGCAAAACAGCTGGAAAAACAGCTTCCGGTAGCAGCGCAGGCGAACAGGCCAGAGGGGGCTATCGTAGCGGCATGGCGACCTTTACCTACTCAAAAGGCGGATTCATGTATGAAGCCACATTGGCTGGTCAAAAATACAGTTACAAACCACTTGCCGGGAAAAAATAGTTTTTTATATTTTATTGTTTAAAAAATTTTGTTGCTGGAAAAATCGTCGATTCTTGTTATATCTGATATATCTGAATTTTCAGTAATTTGCTAATCACTGGTATGAAATTCTTTCAAAGCATCAAATCTCTGTCTATTGGTCTTGCTGTATTTTCTGGGTTGAGCTTTATGGCCATCGGTGATGCGACTGCTTACGATGTTCCTATGGAGATCGAATCTGGTCAATCAGGAAGCCTTTTTATCGATACTATTGATGAAAATGCATGGGAAAATTTTGAGCCACCCCGTGATGAAAAATATGACTGGATACAGTTGCAGTCAGGTGAATGGCTAAAAGGAGAGATCATATCTCTTTACAATTTTTCTTTTGAGTTTGATAGCAAAGAACTGGGTTTACTAAATATTGATTGGGAGGACGTCAGGCAAATTCGCAGCGCACGGGATATCAGTATACAAATCGAAGGTAATGAATTCCTGGATGGAATATTTACTGAAATAGGTGTGTTGCAAATGCTGAAAAATGAAGTAGTGGTGATTGTACATAATCAGGTTGAAGTCTATAAACGAAATCAGATCATTTCTATTGCCAAGACCAGAGATACTGAAAGAGATCTTTGGAGTGGAAAAATATTTATTGGTGGTAATGTCAGGAGCGGCAATGTCGATACTGTTGATTTCAATATGATCGCAAATACAATGCGCCGCACTATTAGCTCGCGTTTTTCTATTGATTACACAGGAAACTTCAGTCGCGTCCAAAGTATTGAAACATCCAGAAATCACCGACTTGTTTCTTATTTCGATAAATTTTTAAGTAGAGAATTTTTCTGGCGAGTTTATATGGCAGAGTACTTTCAGGATAATTTTATAAATATAGCCGATCAATATTCACTTATATCATCATTCGGTTATAACCTGATTCGTACCTCGCATACAGAGTGGGAAGTTTCTGGCGGTCCTGGTGTATTTTATAAGCGTTATGTATCAGTAGAGCCGGGTGAGGATATTGATAATACTTCACCGTTGCTTGCGCTGGGTACCAAGTACGATACTGAGATAACAAAATGGATGGATTACCTGTTCGAATTCAGGGTTCAATTTGTTGATAATACATCAGGCCGTTATAACCATTACATGCTTACCAGCCTGTCGATTGATCTGGTCGGTGATCTGGATCTGGATTTGTCGTTAATCTGGAACCGCGTTGCAAGACCACAACCTTCCGCCGACGGAACGATTCCGAAACAGGATGATTTCCAGATGATTGTCGGAGTGAGTTATGAATATTGATATTTTCTTGATAGACTCAGCCCGGATTTTATTTGAACTACTAAAAAAATAACCTGAGGAGCTTTAATGAACATTATCAGAACGCTATCTACACTTATTATAACAACCGTGCTTATGTCCAGCCTTGTTTTAGCAGAAGGACAACCATTAAGAGAGAAACTATCTAAAGGACAGTTAACGTTAAGCGCTGACGTCAAGGGCTGCGATCAGGATGCCGAAAAATTTTGCAAAGGCCTGGAACTGGGCAGTGAAAAAGGGTTTATGTGCCTGATGGCTTATGAAGACATGTTATCGAAACAGTGCAAACAAGGCATGGCGGAAGCAGCCCTGTCTGTCAGACAGGGAATCGAAGCTATCAATTATTCCATTAAAGCCTGTGAGGGTGATGCCGATAAATTTTGTCTTAAGGTGCAGCCAGGAGAAGGTCGACTTGTGGGCTGTCTGAAGAAAAACAAGGCCAAGGTGAGCAAAGCATGCGTATCGGCCCTGAAAGAAACCGGTCTTTGGGACATGGGTGCTAAATAGGGTTATCTAAACAAAAATTTTGAATGGCACCATGTATAGTGTGATTACCATACATTCAGAGCTTTAAATTCAGTACCATCCACGGGGCGCATTAGCGCCCCGTTTTGGTTATAGTGGAGCCAGAGAAGCCTGTGAATATAAGCCTGATTTGGCATTTGATTCGCGGGTTATAACGTAAGTCATTTCCAATGATTAATCATAAAAAGTTAAAGGCACCAATTTTCTTGAATAATTTCTTGTTGCGAATGTTGATATTGGCCTTGATTTCTCCAGCCACGGTTTGGGCCGGGATAGAAGATGAAGTTATTGAGCAGGTTGAGAATACCCAGGAAGCTAAAACCGTTGTAAGAAAAAATAAGGGTACCTGGCTGCCCGTCCCGATACCGGTATCAAATCCAACAATTGGCACTGGTTTGCAGGCAGCACTTTTATACCTGCATCCCCAGAAATCGGCAGATACCACCATACCGGCTACCACTAGCGGCATCATAGGCATGTATACAAATACAGAGAGCTGGTTTGCTGGCGGATTCCACGATACCAACTGGCAGGAAGATTTGTATCGATTCCGTGTCATTGCCGGAACCGGTGAATTTAACCTGGATTATTTTGGCAGTAGTGAGGGTTCTTTTTTCCGTGATAACCCGGTTCCATACAAAATAAAAGGTGATGTCGCTATTACCCAGCTACTCAGACAAATACCAGGCACTAAAGATTTATATCTTGGCATGCGTTATATGTACATCAAATCAACTATTGAGTTTGATCTGGCCAAGATATTTCCAGGTTATCCAGGCTTACCAGCTTTAGATGCGAATTTGACAAACTCCGCTCTCGGGGTCATGTTTGCCTTTGATAGTCGTGATAATAGTTATTACCCGACATCCGGCAGTAGTGCCGAGATTGTCTGGATGCGCGACCAGGAAGAATTGGGCAGTGATTTTGAGTTTGATAAAGTTACCTCGTACTATAATTATTATATTCATATTACAGATAAGGATACCTTGGCACTGCGTGCGGCCCTGGCTTTTGCAGATGGTGATACCCCGTTTTATTTATTGCCTACTCTTAAAATGCGTGGTTTTGCCAATGGCACCTATAGAGATAACAGCAGCCTGTCGGGACACATCGAATGGCGTCGAAAATTTCTTCCTCGATGGGGATTTATCGTTTTTTCTGAGGCAGGCAGTGTTGCCGACAGAGTTCAGGATTTATATGATGCAGAAGATATCGTATCTTATGGTGGCGGGTTACGATGGCAAGTAACCCAGGATAAAAAGCTGAATCTGGGTGTCGATTTAGCTTTTAGTGACGGAAATACGGCTGTGTATGTGCAAGTAGGCGAAAAATATTGAGTCATTTTACCTGTTACTTCGAGCATGCAGGTTAAGATTTCAGAGATTTCAGATTATGGATATAAAAATTAGCAATTACATTTCATTCAGGAACCGCGGCGTTTTGCCCTTGGTTTTATTTATATTTCTTGTCGGCCCTGTGCCTGGTCTGGCACAGGAAGCGCCAGAGGCGCCAACTCTGAAAGAAGTTCTTAAGGATCCAGACAAGCCTAAAACTGCGGTTGATAATACCCAGCCAGACAAACAAAAAACCAAGAAACTGGTTAAGCTGGGCCCCGACGATGAATTTGGTCGCGGTGTACCCCGAGAAACTATGGCGGGATTTTTCGCCGCAGTACGAGATGACGATTTCAAACGCGCCGCAGAATACCTGGATCTTCGTTATCTACCAAGAGGTTATCGAAAATCTGATGGCCCGAAGTTAGCGAGACAATTAAAAGTAATCCTTGATCGTACGCTCTGGGTTGATATGGATCTGCTAAGTACTGATCCAAAAGGACATAAGGATGATGGCTTGCCCAGATCCCGCGACCTGGTAGGCCAGGTAAGTGCTGGCAAGAAAAAATATGACATCCTGCTACAACATGTCCCTCGCGAAGATGGGGTGCTTATCTGGAAGATTTCCAAGAAGACCGTGCGAAAAATTCCGGTGTTATATAAAGCGCATGGTTACGGGTACATTGGGGAAAAACTTTCACAATTTTTTCCTGCATTCAGTTTCATGGGGCTCGCAATATGGCAATGGATCTTCCTGGTACTCATCCTTATAATGGCAGCCATAGTCGCATTTCCTGTTGTACGTATTGTAAGCTGGGTAATTATAAGAAAAAATTTTGCGCTTAGTGAACTATCTTCCAGGTTCATCAATGGCCCCGTCTATGTCTTGTTAACCCTGATTATTTTTCGCAACAATTATGACATGATCCACCCTTCACTGACGGCGCGGGCCATTTTCGAAGCCGGTACAATATTCAATATCGTTACAGCCTGGATGCTAATTCGCCTGGCTGGTCTATTCCGGGAGTACTGGGCACTAAGTCTCAAGCAACGGGGCCGAGAAAATGCAATTGTATTATTACGACCCGCGTTTGCCATAATTAATGTGTTTATTCTATTCATTGCAACTATTGTTTGGCTTGACAATATCGGGTTCAGTGTCACGACAGTGCTGGCAGGCCTGGGCATTGGTGGTATTGCCGTTGCGTTGGCAACGCAAAAATCTATTGAGAATTTTATTGGCTCCCTAACGCTGTATTTATCAGCACCGGTGCGTGTTGGTGATTATTGCCGTTTTGGAGACAAAGAAGGCACAATAGAAGAAATTGGATTACGCGCAACCAAACTCAGAACCCTCGAACAATCTATATTGACGGTGCCCAACGCTGAATTTGCCGGTATGCAAATTGAAAATTTTGCCGGGCGCGCAAAATTTCGATTTAGTCCAATAATCAGGCTGCGAGTTGATACCTCACCTGACCAGGTTCGTTATATATTGATAGCGTTTCAGAGAATGCTTTATGCCCACCCCAAAGTATTAGAAAAACCACTACGGGTACGGTTTGAAGGATTTGGAGAATTTTCTTTTGATATCAAGATTCATTGTTACATTGATGTAAAAGATTTAAGTGAAAATCTTTTTGTTGCACAAGATCTTAACCTGCGGATTCTGGAAATTATAAGTGAAGCGGGCTCAGAGATCGCCATTCCGGCTTCTATTGAGTACCAGACTGCTGCTCATAAGCTGGATGAATCCGCCAGGCAAAAAACAGAAGCTGTTGTCGAGCAGTGGCGCGACAAAGGTGAGATGACCATGGAGTTGACTCCGGAGCAAATCAAGGAAATTAAAAATACCACCCCATTTCCGGGGTAGACACATTTGCTATTAATCCTTTGCGTGGCTAGCCAGCCACCAAAAGTGTTTTGTTGCCGTCTAAAACCCTCGGGATCAAATAAGTTATATCTTAATAACCATAAAAATTATGGTAATTATGAAATTGTGCCAAATATCAAATTACTGCATACTGCACCGCTATTTGTAGTAAATGATTCGCTCCAGGCAACTTGCAATAACCTGTCTAACCTTGAGTAAATAATTAAATGAATAAAATCAGAAACTTCATATCGTTGTCGGCTGCGGTCATTTTATTTTCAGTAAATGCTTATGTTTACGCAAAGTCTAATGCCGAACTTGCCTCTGGTATACGCCATAACGACTGAGATTAATCATTGCTAAATAATAGTTGTAGTTAGAGACGGCCAGTTATAAAAAAAGTTAAAATAAACCAGGAGAGATAATGAAATATTTTCAAATTTTAGCGATATTCATGATGGCGATGTTGTTGCAGGCGTGCAATAAAACACCTGAGGACGCCGTAGCCGAAAAACTGGCAGAAGGCATCATCATACCGGAAAAGGTTATGGCGCTAGGCAAAGCCTATTCAGGTAAAACCTATTCACCTTATGCGAAGCGGTCATTCCCGAGCAATGTCTACTGGGGTGAAACTCATTTGCACACCGGGTTATCCCTCGATGCCGGTTTGTTTGGCAATATATTGGGTCATGCAGACGCCTATCGATTTGCCCGCGGCGAACAAATAACCGCCTCGTCCGGGCTGCCTGTGAAATTAGGCCGGCCGCTGGACTGGCTGGTGATCACTGATCATTCCGACATGATGGGCATCGCCACGGACATTCAGAAGGGCACGCCCAATATTCTGGCAGAGCCGAAAGGTAAGGAATGGCATGAAGGGTTTAAAAAGGGCGGAGAAGCGGCAGGAAAAGCCGCATTTGATTTGATTTCCCATTTTGCGCAAATGAAGGTTCCCGAACAGCTCGTTAAAGATTACTCACCCGGCTCGGAAGTCTACGACAATCTTTGGAAGGACATTATTGAGACTGCTGATAAATATAATGATCCGGGAAAATTCACCGCCTTGATAGGATTCGAATGGACTTCGGTACCTAAGGGGTTCAATTTACATCGCAATGTCATTTTACGTGACGATAAAACTTTCGCGGAGCAGGTTGTTCCGCTAACCACACAACCACCCCTGGGTACAACGGATCCACTTGATCTTTATAAATGGCTGGAGGACTACGAGAAAAAAACAGGTGGTCGAGCTTTGGCAATTTCCCATAACGGCAATCTTTCTAATGGCTGGATGTTCCCCACTGAAGACACCTATGCCGGCGGCAAGGTCGACAAAAACTATGTCCAGTTACGTGCCAGGTGGGAACCACTTTATGAAGTCACCCAGATAAAAGGTGACGGCGAGGCGCATCCGAAATTATCACCCAATGATGAATTTGCCGATTACGGCACCTGGGATGTCGGCAATCTTGATATCACCCAGCTCAAGACAGATGACATGCTAGAGCGCGAGTATGCACGTGAGGCATTAAAGAACGGATTCAAACTGGAGAAAAAATTAGGCACTAATCCATACAAATTCGGTATGGTCGGTGCGACCGATAGCCATACCGGCCTGTCGACGGCCGAAGAAGAAAATTTCTTTGGCAAATCAACCAGTGTTGAGCCCTCTAAAACCCGCGTTTCTCACCCATTTGTAAAATCGAAACTTGGAGAGTTTGCAGGGGATAAGTTAGTTGCTTCTGGGTACCAGGGAGTCTGGGCAAAAGAGAACACACGTGAGGCAATCTGGGACGCGATGGCACGCAAGGAAACCTATGCTACGACCGGCCCGCGCATACCCGTGCGTTTTTTCGGCGGTTGGGATTATACCGACAATGACCTGCGTAGCCGTGCACCGGCTTTTCGTGGTTATGAGAAAGGTGTGCCCATGGGCGGTGATTTAAAGAAAGCACCCGAAGGCAAGAAGGCGCCCACGTTTATGGTTTATGCCTTACGAGATCCCATCGGCGCCAATCTTGATCGTATTCAGATTGTTAAAGGCTGGATGGACACTGCAGGCGAGACCCACGAAAAAGTCTACGATGTGGCATGGTCAGTTGGACGTGAAAAAAATAAAGATGGCAAGTTACCAGCAGTGGGCAATACGGTTGATCTAGAAAGAGCTAACTGGCTCAACACTATCGGTGCTTCCGAGCTTGCTGCCGTCTGGACCGACCCAAATTTCGACGCCAAACAAAAAGCTTTTTATTATGTGCGCGTCCTTGAGATTCCGACTCCGACCTGGATTGTTTACGACATGGTTCGTCTCGGCGCCAAACCACCCAAAGGCAGTAAATTAATTCACCAGGAACGCGCCTATACCTCACCGATTTGGTATACGCCAAAAAGCTAGGTGCAAGTTAAATTAAAATAATCTTATTCATGGAAGAATAAAAAAATAGGTAGGAGATATTATGCGTATTAAAAAAAGAATGTATAAAAAGTATATTTTCATTGTTGTATTGGCTGGTCTGGTAAGTGCGTGCGATAAAACAGAAACGCCAGCGGTTTCAACCGAAGGGAATCCAGCAGAGCAATCTCAACCGGCTCACCCGGCGTTTGTTAGTTCAGGTAGCCCAAACAATGTTTATTTCGGCGATACCCATTTACACACCTCGTACTCGCCGGACGCATTTTTAATGGGCAATCAAAGTGCGGATCCCGATACGGCGTACCGTTATGCCAAGGGCCTGCCAGTCGTGCACCCATACCACAAGGCACGTATACAAATTGGCACCCCGCTGGATTTCCTGGTGGTATCGGATCATGCGGAATTTATGGGCGTGATACCGAATATTATTAAAGGCAATCCCATTGTAGCAAATACTGAAACGGGAAAACGTTACAAGAAATTGTTTGACGAGGGTAAGGCTATTGAAGTTTTTGGTGAATTGATCGCACAGGTGAATAAGGTAACGCCTGCCAATCCCGACCTTGTTAGTGAAAAAATCAATCGCACTATATGGGGCGAGATCATGTCAGCTGCAGATCGCCATAACGAACCGGGTAAATTTACCGCTTTAATGGGCTGGGAGTGGAGCTCAACACCGGGCGGTGCCAATCTCCATCGCGTGATCATTATGCGCGAAGGCAAAGAAAAGGGTGAGCAGTTTATTCCTTATACTTCGCTTGATAGCGACAAACCGGAAGACCTGTGGAAGTGGCTGGACACTACAAGCACCAAAACCGGTGCCAATTTTCTGGCAATACCCCACAACTCGAATATCAGCCAGGGCCTGATGTTTCCTTTGCAGGATAGTTATGGGAAAGTAATCGATAAGCAGTATGCTGAGACCCGGATGAGACATGAACCCATTGTCGAGATGACCCAGATCAAGGGTGATTCCGAAACTCACCCCAATCTTTCGCCAACTGATGAGTTCGCCGACTATGAAACCTTTGATCATTTGATAACTTCGGAAGGTGCCAAGCCCAGAGACTTGTTTGGGGACGGGTTTCTTGGCCAGTTAAGTAAGGAAGATCGTGACCTGGTATTGAAAAACAAAAAGGTCGTCGCCAAGGCCGGCGACTATGCACGCAGTGCACTCAAACGCGGCCTGTTGATTGAGGATCGTGTTGGTACGAATCCCTATAAATTTGGCATGATCGGCTCTACCGACTCTCACACCGCCATGGCTTCTGCCGAAGAAGATAACTTCCACGGAAAAATGGCGATTGACTCGACACCGGGCACCAAATCCAAGGATGTCATTCCCGGCACGCCTGGTTGGGACATGGGGGCAGCAGGCCTGGTTGCAATTTATGCTGAAAAGAATGACCGTGGTGCGTTGTTTGATGGCATGAAACGCAAAGAAGTCTACGCAACCACAGGCCCACGTATTGCCGTGCGTTTTTTTGGTGGTTGGGAATACTCCTCCAGCGATGTAACGGCCAGCGATATGGTAACCATTGGCTATAAAAAAGGTGTGCCCATGGGGGGTGATCTAAGTAAGCCGCCGTCTGGTAAAGCGCCGACTTTCATGATTGCAGCAATGAAAGGCCCCGTGGATGCCAATCTGGATCGCATTCAGGTCGTGAAGGGCTGGTTGGATAAAAAGGGTGAGCCACAGGAAAAGGTCTTTAATGTTGCCATGGCCGATGGTCGAACCGTGGAAGCCGATGGCAAGGTCAAACCCGTAGGCAACACCGTTGATATTAAAACAGGTAACTACACCAATTCCATTGGCGACCCGATTTTGGCAACCACATGGACAGATCCTGAGTTTGATGACAGTGTTCGCGCCTTTTACTATGTGCGTGTGTTACAAATACCAACTCCAAGACATACCTTGTTTGATACCATCGCCCTTGGTGTAGATCCAAAGGAGAGCGGCAACCCTGCAACCATACAGGAACGCGCTTATACTTCGCCAATCTGGTATACGCCTGAAAAATAACCTGGAGAGAGTCGTTGTTAAAGAAATGGTTACGTGAGCCCCTGGTACATTTTTTGTTCATCGGGGGTTTGCTCTTTCTGGTATATAGTTTGCAAAATGACGGGTTCTCCGATCAAAGCAAACGTATTGTTTTTACCAAGGCTGATATCAATCGTTTGAGTATGATGTGGCAAAAGCAGCGGCAGCGACCGCCGACACAGGCTGAGCTCAAGGGTTTGATCGAACAGCAGATTCGTGAGCAAGTGATGTACCGCGAGGCGCTGGCTATGGGGCTGGACAAGAATGACAGTATCGTACGTCGACGTCTGGCACAGAAAGTCGAGTTTATTTCTGCTGATATCGCCGGCCTGGTTGAACCAGCCGAGGCTGATCTGGCTAACTACCTTGCTGCCCATCCTGATATGTTTGAAATTCCAGCTCGTATCAGTTTCGTACAGGTTTACCTGAGTACCGACAAACGTGGTGCGCGAACACCCGAAGATGCCACCCGGTTGCTCGCTACCCTGGAAAAAGCGGGCCCAAATGCAGACAACACTGAATTTGGCGATCGGTTCATGCTCGGCCAGCAACACGAAAACGTAACAGAATTTGAGGTGGCGCGTCTGTTCGGGAAAGCGTTCGCCCATGAGCTATTCACCTTGTCGGGTAGCAACTGGCAAGGCCCGGTTGTTTCCGGTTACGGACAGCATTTAGTGCGTATAGATAACAAGACCGCTGCCCGCCAGCCCGAATTGAAAACTGTACAAGACAAGGTGCGCGATGAATGGATGAATCAACAACGTCGCACAGTCGATAAGGCGTTTTACCAAAGCCTGCGCCAGCGTTACGAGATTGTCATCGAAGATCCCATGCTTATCACTCCCGTCCAAAAAGAAACAACAGCGAGCGCCGGCTAATGGTACGACGAATAGTTTTTTGTTTATTCTCGCTCCTGCAAATATTAGTAGTACAGACATCGTTCGCTGACGAAATTCGCCCTGGTTACCTGGAGTTAAAAGAAAGCAGCCAGAATGTATTCTCGGTATTGTGGAAGGTGCCGGCCAAGGGCGATAAAAAACTAAGCCTGTATGCAAAACTTCCCCCGGGTTGCCAGGACAAAACCCGGCCCACCGCGCAACTTATAAATGGTGCCTACATTGAGCGCTGGATCACAGTTTGTTCGGGCGGGGTAGTCGAAAAATCTATCTCTATTACAGGATTAGCTGCGACCAATACCGATGTATTGGTGCGACTGGAATTTAATAATGGCACGTCACAGTCTGTATTACTGACGCCCGCTAATAATTCGTTTCAGGTGCCGGTTACTGCCTCAAACCTGCAGATTGCAGGAACCTATACCTGGCTGGGCATTACCCACATTTTGCTTGGTTTTGACCATCTTTTGTTTGTCTTTGCTTTACTGCTAATCGTCAGAAATAAACGACTGTTACTCTGGACCATTACCGCATTTACCCTTGCTCACAGCCTGACACTGGCTGGCGCGACCCTGGGGCTGGTTTATGTGCCACAACAACCGGTAGAAGCAATTATCGCCTTAAGTATTTTGTTTTTGGCCATGGAAATTGTCCATGGCCAGCGCGGGAATCCCGGGGCAGCGACAAAGTGGCCATGGATGGTGGCATTTATATTTGGTTTATTGCACGGTTTTGGTTTTGCCGGGGCCCTGGCCGAGGTTGGTTTGCCACAACAGGCTATCCCGGTAGCGTTGGTATTTTTTAATGTGGGGGTTGAGTTGGGACAGCTAATGTTCATTGCAGTCGTGTTGTCATTGGGCTGGATTTTGCACCGGTTGCAACAACAAAAAATACTGGAAAAAGTGGAAACAGTGGCCATGTATTCTATTGGCAGCCTGGCCAGCTTCTGGCTATTTGAAAGAGTCAGCGCGTTTTAGTCTGACAAGGGCCAGTTGAGCAAAATCAAGATCACTTAAAACGGCTTATCATCCACATTGACGCTTGAAACAAGCAGTGACTACTGTAATCTATAGTGGCTTTATCTTGATAAAATAGGGACTGCCTCAATGCGTTATATTTCCTTTGTTCTATTCATTTTCTTATCAGCATGCAGCAACTCCTACGGTAATATTGCGCTAGGTACTTTAGAGCGGGAGCGCATTGCCCATACTGCAACAATCAACGAAGTGGTTATTGACTTGCCGGTGATACAAGGAACTACAGTGACAAAGGGTACTGTTTTAGTCAGATTGGATGACACTCTACAGAAAGCACAAGTTACCAAGGCCCAGGCTGAAGTCATTCGGGCTAAAGCCAGTCTTGAGAAGTTACAAAGCGGTGCCCGTAAAGAGGAAATTGCAGATGCCAGAGCCAAAGTTGCAGGGGCCAGGGCAGAATTGGTTGAAAGTAGAGTTAGTTACAAACGTACTAAAGATATGGCAAAACGTGGTTTAGCCAGTAAAGCAGATCTCGATAAATCTCTTGCAACGCGCGATGCTATTTTTGCCAGGCTGAAGAGTGCCCAAGAACAATTGTTGGTATTAACCAATGGTGCACGGGAAGAAGACTTAACAATAGCCGAGGCAAGTCTTGAAGTTGCTAATGCGGTACTGGCAAGTGAAATAAAAAAATTATCAGATTTAACGATTGTAGCTACACGAGACGGGATTCTGGACAATCTGCCCTGGAACCTGGGCGAACGTGTTACAGCCGGGAGTCCAGTCGCTATTTTGCTAGCAGGCAAAGCGCCTTTTGCCAGAGTTTATGTACCTGAACCAAGCCGAATCAAAATCAAAATTGGTGACACCTTGTTAGTTCATGTGGATGGTATTAAAAAAACCCTGTCAGGAAAATTACGCTGGATTGCAACCGAGCCTGCTTTTACACCATACTATGCGTTGAATCAGGCGGAGCGTTCACGCTTGATGTATTTAGCGGAAATACAATTGCCTGATAGTGAAGCGCGCTTACCAAATGGAATTCCTGTACAAGTCGAACTACCATGAACGATATTGCTATCAAAGTTTCAAAATTAAATCGAAACTTTGGTGATATAAGGGCCATCCAGGAACTGGATCTTGAAGTAGAAAAAAAAAGAATTTACGGTTTTTTAGGCCCTAATGGCAGTGGTAAAACCACAGCAATTCGAATGTTGACCGGTTTATTAAAACCAAGCTCTGGTGAGGTTGAAGTTTTGGGATTAAGGTTGCCGCAGGATGCCGAGAAATTGCGGTTAAAAATTGGCTATATGACCCAAAAATTCTCGCTCTATAATGATTTAACAGTAAAAGAAAATTTGCAGTTTATTGCAAAAATATATTGTTTACCCAGTCGATTGCAAAAAACAAGAATTGATGAATTATTAAATATTTTCGGATTGGAAAATAAAATAAACCAGCTTGTCAGTACTTTGAGCGGTGGACAAAAACAAAGACTTGCATTGGCCGCAGCAACGATTCACAAACCAGAATTGTTGTTTCTTGATGAACCGACGTCAGCGGTTGATCCGGAAAACCGACGAGATTTCTGGGAGCAACTTTTTGACCTGTGTGACCAGGGCACAACTATTTTAGTCTCTACTCATTATATGGATGAAGCAGAACGCTGTCATAAACTGGCCATACTTGAAAATGGAATCAAGCGTGTAGATGGAACGCCGGAAGAATTAATGCAACAAATGGGCGTACATGTTGTTGAGATCGCGGCGTCTGATTTAAGACTGCTCAAACAGAAATTGATAAAAATTACCGAGGTCATTACCGCTGCCCAACTTGGCGCCAGATTGCGGGTTTTGGTCAAAAACAGTATTTCAGATCCACTTGTGTTTTTAAAAAAACAAAAAGGAATCATGCCAGGGGATAGGTTATCTTTGGTCAGACCAAGCCTTGAGGATGTTTTTGTGACAAGTACTGGCGAGGGCCGCCAATGAACCAGTTCCAATAAACTTATACCAGTGAAATTATTCAATTGAACTCATTACTAAGAATCCAGGCCATTTTTATTAAAGAACTCACGCAACTAAAACGTGACAAAATGACTTTTGGTATGGTTGTGATGCTACCGTTAATACAGTTATTGTTGTTTGGTTATGCCATTAATAGCAATATTCGTGATATTCCTGTCGGGGTGGTGGATCATAGTAGAACCGGGTTGAGCAGGGTGTTAATGCAGACCATAAGTGCCACTCAGGTAGTTAAATTTACAGAACATTATACAAGCGAACAACAGGCAGTAACAGCAATTGCACGTGCTGAAATACGGGCTGTTTTGGTTATACCTAAAGATGTCAGCCAAAGATTAGCCCGCCACCGAACGCTTGGTTTGGGAACAACCTCATCGACTAAAGGAGAAACAAGCCGGCCTATAGCCCAATGGGTGGTTGATGGGTCTGATACGGTAATCGCTGCAGCCATCAAGGGGCTACGAAATATGCCGTTGTCGGAATTACTGAGGAAACCGGTGAATCGAAATACACCAACTTTTGAGGTTGCGTTGTTTTATAATCCTGAGCAACGCACGGTAGTGAATATTGTGCCTGGACTTGTCGGTGTCATATTAACGATGACCATGATTATGTTTACTTCAGCTGCCATTGTTCGAGAGCGCGAACGGGGAAATCTGGAGATGTTGATTACCACTCCTGTGCGTCCAGTTGAATTAATGTTGGGAAAAATTATTCCGTATATGTTTATTGGTGCGATCCAGGTAATTATTATCCTGGGTTTAGGCCACATTATTTTTAATGTCCCAATCAATGGAAGTTTATTACAGTTAGCTGATGCAACATTCCTGTTTATTACAGCCAGTCTCACTTTAGGTTTGGTTATTTCGACCATTGCTAAAAACCAGTTACAATCTATGCAAATGACCGTATTTGTTTTGCTACCTTCAATTCTTTTATCCGGTTTTATGTTTCCCTATGAAGGTATGCCAGTAGTAGCTCAATATATTTCAGAAGCATTACCTGCAACCCATTATATACGTTTAATTCGAGGCGTTGTGTTACGTGATGTACATATATTTGAAATGACCTTTGATGTTTACTGGTTATCAATATTTACTTTAGCAGGATTGGTTGTGGCCTCTTTAAGATTTAAGAAAAACCTTGATTGACTAAAAATATAAACTAAATACTTTATCGTTTCATTCTGCAGCCGGATGATCGAAGTGCAGTTTATAGTCAGTGCATTTTATTGCATACGTGTCTTACAAAATCCGACACCAAGAGTTGCCTTGCCTGATATTATTGCGCAGGGAGTGGAGCCAAACCCGGGCCGCAACCTGATTTTGTGCCGCTTTCGCCAGCTCTCAGGCATCGTCACATTAGCTTGCAAGCTACAACTAAAGAAAATATCGTATTTTTCATAAAGCCCAGTGAAGTATTATTGGTGACATAATTGCCATTTATGTCCCTTAGCTATTACACTGGCATGTCAAGGCATCTTTACGGGGACAGAGATATAATAATTCCAAATCTGGTGACGTTGTCTGACAGTAAGCATTGGTCGTTATCGGTTAACCCGATGGATAACGGGACACTGATTATAGTTGCTGCAGGTGACTGGCGGTTAAAAAATAATCTACCGGATGTCGGTAGCCTTCATGCCTATCTTGGCGACCACCCGGATTATCAACAACTCGGGTTTGATTCCCGACAGGTTAGCCATTGGGACACCGGGTTTTGCACTTTTTTACTCAGCGTGATCGAATTATCGAATAGCGTCGGGATTAAAGTCGATCTATCGGGTTTACCCGAAGGCGTGCGCCGCCTGTTGATGCTGGCAACGGCGGTACCACAAGTTAAAGATACCGGCCGCCAATACCAGGCCACAGGTAATCTGCAAAAAATTGGCCAGTCTGCCATTGATTTTGCCAACGGCGTACCGGCCGCATTGCATTTTCTGGGTGAGGTAGTACTTGCCCTGGTGCAATTCTTTAAGGGCAAGGCCCAGTACAAGCGCGCCGATTTATTCCTTATTATCCAGGAGGTCGGCCCTAACGCCTTGCCCATTGTTACCCTGATCAGTTTCCTGGTCGGTTTGATCCTGGCCTATATGGGTGCTGTGCAATTACAGCAATTTGGCGCACAAATATTTATCGCCGATCTGGTCGGCATTGGTATGGTGCGCGAAATGGCAGGTTTAATGACCGGCATTATTATGGCTGGCCGATCCGGAGCGGCCTTTGCTGCCCAGCTGGGTACCATGCAAGTCAATGAAGAGATAGATGCCTTAAAAACGCTGGGTATCTCGCCAATGGAATACCTGGTTTTGCCGCGCATGCTGGCCTTGATCATGATGGTGCCTTTGCTTACCCTGTATGGCAGCATCGTCGGCATGATCGCAGGCATGGTGATTGCGGTTTCCGCCTTCGATGTCACGGTATTTGAATATTATAATCAGACCCTGCGTGCCCTGAATGTGCAGCAGTTTCTGGTTGGATTGAGCAAGGCCACTGTTTATGGTGTGTTGATCGCCTATTCCGGTTGTTTGCGAGGTATGCAAAGTGGACGTAGTGCCTCGGCCGTTGGCGAGGCGACAACCTCGGCAGTAGTGACCAGCATTGTGTTAATTGTGGTGGCGGCATCCATACTGACCATCGTATTCCACGCGCTTGGTATTTAACCGGGATTTAATATGACTGCAACTGCACAACAGGTTTCACCAGATCGGGTCCACATAAGTCTGCGTGATCTCACCATGGCCTATGGTGATTTTGTTATTCAACGTGACTTAAGTTTTGACATCAACCATGAAGATATTTTTATCATCATGGGCGGCAGTGGTTGCGGTAAGAGCACTTTGTTAAAACACCTGATTGGATTAATGGCACCCACAAGGGGTGATATTGAATATGACGGGGTTAACTTCTGGACATCGTCGCCACAAGTGCAGAATAAACTGAAACACCGTTTTGGCGTTTTATTTCAAAGCGGCGCACTCTGGAGCTCGCAGACCCTGGCCGAAAACGTCGCCTTATCAATAGAAGAGTATACCGATCTAGGCAAAAAACAGATCAGTGAAGTGGTCTCCTATAAACTGGCGCTGGTGGGGCTGGCAGGTTACGAAGATTTTTATCCATCTGAAATCAGTGGTGGCATGCGAAAACGGGCTGGACTGGCACGTGCCATGGCACTAGACCCGGAGATATTGTTTTTTGATGAACCATCAGCAGGGCTGGATCCTATTAGCGCAAAAAGACTGGACGAGTTAATTCTCGAGCTACGCGACAGCCTGAAGACAACGGTAGTGGTTGTCACCCATGAGCTCGCCAGTATCTTTGACATCGGCAATAATTCTGTTTTTCTGGACGTAGAAACCAAAACCATGATCGCCACGGGTGATCCCAGTAAATTGCGCACTGACAGTCCGGAGGCAAAGGTACGCGAATTTTTAAACCGGGGGAAAACATGAGCAAAAAAGTCAATCCCACCATCATTGGTGCTTTTATTGTTGGTGCGATCGCCATCGTAACGGTCCTGATCCTGCTATTAAGTGGTAATGTGTTATTTAAAAAAGAAGCCAAAGCTATTATGTATTTTGAGGGCTCGGTTACGGGGTTGAACGTGGGTGCACCGGTCAAGTTCCGCGGTGTAAAAGTTGGCACCGTCATAGAGATAAAGTTAATTTTTGATTCTCAAGCGAAAACCATTCAGGTTCCCGTGATTGTGGAAATTGACAGGGATAGCTACCTGGTTAAGCTGAAGGATAAAACCGTAAAAGCAAGTGAAACACTTATTGATACCTCTGGGTATGCTGCGCAAGGTCTGCATGCGCAGCTAAGACTCAATAGCCTGTTAACCGGTCAATTGTATATTGAACTGGAATTTTCACCTGGCACCAGGTTTAAATTTCACGGTGATGGGACGATGAGAGAAATCCCGACTACTACCACGGCGATGCAGGAAATCACCAAAACACTTGAAGGTTTTCCGATCAAAGAAGTATTAAATAATATCACCTCGGCCATGGCCAGCATCGATAAAATATTGTCAGACCCGATTATCCTTGAAACAATGAATTCTCTCAACCGAACCCTGAAGTTGGCAGAAAAAACATTTAATACAGCCGATGGTGCCCTGCGTGAGGATTCGCAATTGATGTACTCTTTGCAGGATGCACTAAACGAAGTAGCGGGTGCGGCCCGTTCAGTTCGTAACCTGGCGGATACACTGGAACAACATCCTGAAGCACTGTTACGGGGTAAACCCACGGGGGGAAATTAATATGAAAAATGGTTTATTCGTTTTTATGTTCATGTTTATACTCACCACGGCTGGATGCTCTGCGACAGCACCTTCCCAGTATTATCTGCTCAGTCCGATCAAGGACACCGCCACAGTTTCGTTTCCCGAAGTTGATAAAATACAGGTTATTGGCGTTGGGCCAATAAAATTCCCGAAATATTTTAATCGCGCACAACTTATCCGCTTTTCAGGTGCCAATAAAGTGGTAGTAGAAGAATTTAAGCGCTGGGCAGAGCCGGTTGACCAAAACTTTACGCGTGTCTTGCGCACTAATTTAACCATGTTGTTGGCTTCCAGTTACGCCATCGATTACCCCTGGAAACGTGCGATGAATGTTCAATACCAGGTGACACTGGATATTTATCAGTTTGAAACGGACCCGGATGGCAGTGTAAATGTGAAGGCGAATTGGGCGATATTTAATTTAAAAAAAGGTAAAAAACTGGAAGTAGTGCGGAAGTTTAGCTATGGCAAAAAAATTGATGGCATAGATTATGAAAAAATTGTTGCCGAACAAAGTCGGGCGCTTGAACTATTAAGCAGGGACATCGCTACAGAAATGCAAAAACTTTTGAATTAGCGAGCTACGATTAAACATGAAGGTTATGTAATCCCCCCCCAATAAGAAAAATTATTTAGTTACTCCTTTTTATCTCTCCAGAGTAAACTTCCCGCCGTTTGCGGCGTAATGGTCTGTAGGTTGGTGCTGAGGAACAAAGCCCAACATTAATTTTGGTGGAGTTCCTTGGCTTAGTTGTTGGGCTTCGTTCCTCAGCACCAACCTACAATCAGGAATACACCGCCAGTTTGCCGCGGGGCTGGTTATTTTATTTTTGCCACTTGCCGCAAGCGCGAAGAAAAATCTTTGGCATCCAGTTTTTTCATTTCGAGATCAATACGGCTTTGTGCCCGAAGTTTATCGAACGGCATGTCAGTTCGAATTGCAGCGTAGTCATACAGGAATCTGTCCACGTATCCATTCACCACAAGACGCCAGTCTGAAGGCAGTCGATCGGGATTGGCTTCGCTGTGCAATCGAATGGCCGAGGTGCAGTTCATGGTCAGTGCGTGATAGAACTCAGGCGTTTTTACCAGGCGATTCATGTGGTCTACATAACTTGCCAGGAATTGACGCATACGATTAACCGGGGTGTTCAGGCGATAAATATAAACTTCTTCATTGCGATAGTTTGTTCGCAAGCGGATTAAATCTCGTTCATCGGCAGCCACGTAGGCCAGGGTATATTGTTTAAAGAAGCCTTCGAGCGCAGAATACTCCTGGTGTTTGTCTTTGCGCGTCTCAATGGATATAGCCAGCTGCTCGCCATTTTCAAATCCCCAGCTTAGAATCGTATGGGAAATATAAGGAGAACCCCAATAGGACATAAACAGGTCGATGGTTTTTAGCCGGGATAAATCATAGGTTCGGGTTTCCCACTTTTCAGTAAACTCAGTTTCGGTTCGGTATTCGAAATTTCGCACGTTATGCAAGGTCAGGATGTCGCCCTTGATTGTGCCAAAAGGAATATTGGAGACATCCGGCGCCCAATCTTTATCGTTTACTGGTTTTAATGTGCTCCACCAGATTAGTAAAACAGTAAAAATGCCGCCAAGAGCTACCAGGCTTCTCCAGGACATTTTGTTGAAATACAAGATGACGGGCAGGGTGGCGATAAATATTATCAGTATGCCGATTTTTAAAGTCAATACTGACGGGCCGGCATAAAAGATGGCCATGCTGCCCCAGATCCAGACGAGAATTAAGGCTAATACGATCAGTATTCGCATAATGTTATATCTAGTTAAATAATGAATAGCCGTACTCAGCCGTTTAATTATATCATGCTAAATATGAATTTTCTGCAAGTATGTATGTAGTAGTGCCCTATCATTTTTATACAGGAGTAAAGAATGAAAGCTAGCGGTATATTTCGACAGCTTTTTTTAATTCTATCTGTACTGTTACTCGCATCCTGTGCGGGCCAAAAGGTCTACCAGGTTGATTTACTCCCCGCACCTGAAATATATACCGAAGGCCTCGTAAACCCATTTCCGGATAAAAATCCGCTTGACAATGCACCTTATAAAGGGATTTTGTATGCCACAGACCGTTTACCAGGCAGGAAAACTTTTTTGAATATCAAACCAAAAAACGATGACACTTACTATAAAAATGAACGTGGGACCTTGTTACGTTTGGGAAAAGCAAAAATTGAAATTGATCGACGAAAATTCATTAAAAAAAACCAGCCAGCTGGGAAGAAATTAAGGAAATATCACTAAAAAAAACCAGAGATTATACTTATCCGCTACAAATTAAAGATATCGAGGAATTTGGTGTTCTGGATCGCAGTCACAATATATTTAGAGATGCGAAAGATAGTGCCGCCAAAACAGACAAGCCGGGTAAAAAGTTCGCCATGCTAATTAATAAAAAACTGGCCATGTCCAGAAAAAAAGATATTTATATCTACGTACATGGTTACAACACGGTTTTCGAGGACCCGTTGTTGGTTGCCGCAGAGCTTTGGCACTACATGGGATACGACGGGGTATTTATTGCCTACTCCTGGCCTGCAACACCCCGCGGCCTGGCCTACCTGGCCGATATGGATACGGCGCGACTGACGAGTCGTAACTTACGAATACTCCTGGAATTTTTATCGGATGAAACCAGCGCAGAGAATATTCATCTCATTGGTTATAGCATGGGTGCCCGGGTGGTGACTTACGCAATCAAGGATAGTGCATTAATTTATAAGGGCCAGCCCCATGAACGAATACGAAAAAAATTACATATTGGCGAAGTCATATTGCTGGGCAGCGATCTTGACAGGGGCGTCTTTGCCGGTTATCTGCTTGATGGTTTATTAAATGTTCCAGATAATCTGAATGTATATATGTCTGGATCTGACAGTGTTCTGGGTGCCTCGAACTGGTTGTTTGAACGAAATCGTCTGGGAGAGAACTGGACAGGAGGTAAACCACCGCAACCGGTAGTGGATTATTTAATCAAAAACCCGAACCTGCGCTTTATTGATGTGACAAAGGCCGAAAGCGCGGGGTCAGGTAATGGCCATAGTTATTTTACTGGTAGTCCCTGGGTGAGTGGCGATATTCTATTAACGCTGATGTTTGGTTTATCGCCAAAACAACGTGGCCTGGTTAAGGATGAATATAATATGTGGAAATTCGAAGATTATTACCAATCGAATTTACGTCGTGCGCTCGAGATGCTTGACCCCAAACTACTTGATGTTAATTTACGTTAAATAAATAGTTCTGTATTTTTTTGACCTTTATATTTATATGAAAAGACGCGACTTTTTAAAGTCTGCCGGCCTGTTACCCCTGGCCCTAACTGGCTGTCAGTATTTGCCATTTGATGGTGTTGTTAATCCCTGTCTCAAGGTCCAGTTACCAAAATATTTACGTGAACACGAACTTGTTCAGGCAGTATGGGAAGGGCTTGATGCAAGCAAGGTTTGGGATGTGCATACCCATCTTAT
Organism: uncultured Acidiferrobacteraceae bacterium; assembly: GCA_913009895.1. GTDB lineage: Bacteria > Pseudomonadota > Gammaproteobacteria > Acidiferrobacterales > SZUA-150 > SZUA-150. The sequence goes on from CAJVXY010000019.1 coordinate 52,744, forward strand.
CGGAATTGGTGATAGCGATGAAGGTGCCTGGGTTAATCCCAATATGCAGTCGTCTGCCAATCTCTGGCGTTACATTCAGTTTAAATTTTATATTAATGGTTCGTGCGCTAATCCTGACAAAAAAGAAACCATGGATCAGGCTTATGTAAATCGATTATTGCAACTCCATAATGATATGCCAGAGGGGTTTCGATTTATGTTGCTGGCGTTTGATTATTATTATAACGAAAAAGGTGAGTACGATAAGGCGCAGAGTGTTTTTTACACACCTAATCGTTATGTACTCAAACAAACCAAACGATATCCGGGGCAGTTTAAATGGATTGCCTCAATTCATCCCTATCGTGAAGATAGTGTCGAGGAACTTGAGTTTGTAATAAAGAATGGCGCACGGGCCATCAAATGGTTGCCCGGCGCCATGGGTATTAATCCTGCCAGTCAGTTATGTGACCGATTTTACGATGCCCTGGTTAAATATAATTTTCCAATTTTGACGCATTCCGGCGAAGAGCACGCGGTGGATGTCCCGGAAGAAAAACGTTATGAAAATCCTCTATTGTTTCGGCGCGCCCTGGATAAAGGCGTGCGGGTTATTTTTGCCCATTGTGCCACCATGGGCGAGAGTACGGACCTGGATAAAGGAGAGAAAGGCGCCAAAGTGGCTAACCTGGATTTGTTTGGACGTTTAATGGATGAGACACAATATGGGAAACAGGTTTATGGTGATATCTCAGCCATTACCCAGATTAACCGGGACAGACAAATGATCGAGAAAATAGTCAGTCGTGAAGATTGGCATGAGCGTTTATTATATGGCTCCGACTACCCTTTACCCGGTGTGATGCCGGTATTTTCGCCCTGGAATTTTTCGGATTGGGGCCATTTACCGCTAAGGGAAGCAAATTTGTTATCGGATATTCGCCAGTATAATCCTGCCCTGTTTGATTTTATGTTAAAGCGGCGAATTAAAGTAAATGGCCATCAATTTGCAACAACGGTATTTGAGACGAGTGACAAGTTTTAGACACTAAAACCCTTGAAGATTTTCCGATCAATGAGGTATTAAGCAGGGACACTGCGATGGAATTGAAAAAACTTTTGAATTAGCGCGCTACGATTTAACATCAGGGTTTTGTATTCCCCCCCCAATCAATAACTAGGCGAGTTTTTTTCTAACCTCGGCCACTCTTTTTATTAAACGAGTTTTATTTTCGTCGGGCACGGTTTTTAATTCAGCTACACGCTCGCTATAATCCTGGCTGCCAGCCAGTAATTCCTGGACCAGTTCCTGGCGACAGTTGTCAGAAATACCAGAGCGATTGGCGAAACGTTTAATTGCTTCCACGAGTTTTACCGGCGCTTCCTGTTTATCTACCAGCTCACCATAATTACCAAACGGCATTACGCTTAACAGGTCATGTTGCGAATAGGCGCGCATGGGTGTGGGATCATAAACAGGCGTAAAGCTGCGCCGGGTATCCACGTCATGTTTATCATAAATGGAAAGATTTTCCAGGTGTAAGTCGCCATTACCGGTGAGCAATGCCAGTATCAAACGTTTAAACAAATGTTCTTTTGACATTTCAGGATCACTGACAATCTTGACTGCAGACTTGTCAATGGCCTCGGCGATGAGATCATATTGGTAGTCAAAATTATTATTCAGTGGCGCACCGGACGCCAGTATTGAGTACAGGCTTTCAGTGTAGAGCGGGTTGTTGTTCTGATCACGGTCAAAGCGTTCAACCGCCAGTGCCGGCATGCCTTTAAAGTTACAGGCCCAATAGCGAGGCACTTCAAAACCTGCCTGGCGATGCATATCCAGGGCCAGTGTCTCGAGCTCGATTATGCCCGGGTAACGATTCTTTTGTTCAAATTTGAGTACCACATCGGTGATGCCTGGTGTTTTTTGGCGGGTCGGTAAACCAATGCGACCATCCCAGCCCGAAGCGGGAATAGACAACAACAGCTTGGGGATGGCCCCACCCACGCTTGGTGTCGGGCCCACGGTCTGGATCAGTATTTCAATATCATCCTCAAACCAGGTCATGAATTCTTTCAGGGAAAAACTCAATTCGTCTGAGACTTCACTTAAGGTATGGGCCGGGGGATTGTGATACCAGCCCTCGGCTATTTCATCGTTCTCAAACAAATCAATATGGCCAATGCCACCGTGGCCGGAAATTTTTAAAATCTCCCAGTCGGCATCGAAACCACTCAGCCCTTTTTTATCTTTGGTGGCGAGATATTTAAGTGCCAGGTTACGCTGGAAATTATCCTGTTGCTGGGGCGGGACCAGGGATTGCAGGGGCGGTAACAGGTCAAATTTTTCACTTCTTGGTCGACTGATAGTGGTTTTGCCATAATATTCCGGTGCGTATACCAGTCCCAGGCCGGGCAGATTCAGTTCAACGTAATGATCGTCATAGGTGAAACGACACTCTTTGTCGGTCACATAGAGCCGGCCCATGCGCCTGGGTGTGCCCCCAAGGCGGGTCCAGATGACAGCTTCTTTGTCCGTATTATTGGCGCTCATGACGGGAACAGGGTGCCGTCGTTGATTTGATCAACCACGGGATTGTCGGGTAATAACTTGATGTGGAGGCCGGCAATCCGGGCCAGGTCGGCAAAGGTCTTGAGGCTGATATTGGGGTTTTTCTTGGCCCGAGACAGGGTCTCTTGCCGTATGCCCGCACGTGCCGCCAGTTCGCCCTGGCTAATATTATTGGCCTTGGCTGCCGCGATAATTTCATTAATCAGGTTTATTTGGCTCATAATTTGATAATTAAGTCATAATAATGCATTAATTATAATTAATTTGATAATTAACGCAAATAAATATTATGATTTTATTATCAATAATATTAATTATTACGAATATTTTGATAAATAAATCAATATTTGCTGGTTATTCGGGGATAAGGGGGCGAAAACCCCGATTCCAGCCGTAATAATGATTGTTAAAGTCCGCTAGAATGTCTGCTGATTGTTCACTACCGCACCTGTTTTGTTACAGTTTTAATGTATGTCTAAAACTATCTCCCGACACTGTATATTCCGGCTCTGCCTGGTCGGCCTGTTATTACTAACGGCAGCTTGTGTCTCGATACCAGCGCAAACATGGCTTGTTTCACAAATCACCACCACCAGTATTGAAACCGCCGACCAGCCAGTATCCGCTGAGTGCACCATAAAAAATATACAGGCAGCACTGGTTAGTCCCACCACATCACCGCTACAACTTGACCCACAGAAAATATCTGTCATTAACTGGAACATTTACAAGGCACAGGAAGATGGCTGGGCCGCCGATTTCAAAAGCTTTATCGAGACGCAAAACCTGGTGTTAATTCAGGAGGCGGTTAATCGCCAGGAAATAATTAATTTACTGGAAGCCCAGCAACCCTACTGGTTACTCAATACCGGTTTTTATTATGAAGGTTCTGAAGCCGGTGTATTAATCGCTTCATCTGTGCCGGCTATTTTTAACTGCGGCCTGCGCATTACTGAGCCAATTATTCGTGTCCCTAAAACCGTGCTTATTAGTCTTTACCCGCTTGCTGATAGCAATAAAAAACTGTTGGTGGCGAATATCCATGGCATTAACTTTACCCTGGGCACAGATACTTATGACCAACAAATTACGGCCATGGTTTCAATCATTGAACAACATAAGGGCCCTGTGATAATTGCCGGGGATTTTAATAGCTGGAGTGAATCCCGACTTGCAATCGTCAATGCCATGGTTGAAAAGTTGGTACTAAAAAAACTTGCTTATGCCAGTCAAAACCGGGTAAGAATTTTTGGCAATGCCCTGGACCATGTATTTTACCGTGGGCTTGAGATTATTACAGAAGAAACTTTAAAAGTGACCTCCTCGGATCACAATCCAATCAAGGTCAGTTTTCGATTGCTTGAGTAATCCTACGGAAGCCAGCAATTTATTTTTCTCAATTTTTACCAATAAGGTGCAATTTTATGCCTTATCAATGTTAATGTTGTGGATCAGGATCAATAGTAAATAAAATTTAAGGTGAGGGGGGGGGAGTATGGTTGCATCATATTACAGGGTTATATTTGCAGGGGCTTTTCTGGCCAGCATGTTGATGCCGGTTGCCCAGGCTGATCTCGGCCTGGATCTGAAAGATAATAACTCATGGGATA
>CAJVXY010000020.1 GCA_913009895.1 uncultured Acidiferrobacteraceae bacterium
ATCCAGACAGTGCCGACGGGTTTATCTTCAGTACCACCGCCGGGGCCGGCGATGCCGGTTACCGCAAGACTGACCTGTGCGCGACTGTGTGTAATGGTGCCCTCGGCCATTTGCCGTGCCACTTGCATACTAACGGCACCATAGCGCGCCAATGCATCTGTGCTGACGCCCAGCATTTCTTGTTTGGATTGATTGCTATAGGTAACAAAACCGCGTTCAAACCAGGTGGAACTGCCGGGTAAATCCGTTAACACCTGGGCAATGCCACCGCCGGTACAGGATTCAGCGGTGGCTAATTTTAATTTTTTTTCGATCAGGACTGCGGCGAGATGCGCAACATGGTCATGCAAATTTTGACCATTCCTAACCATAGATTATTGGGTTGTACCCTGACGACTGATACTCGGTTGCAAACGAGGTTTTAATGCGAATTCACTTTGATCGAGAGGCCGACCATTATCATAACTTGTCCAGAGCGCATCAAAACCCGAGAAACGCAGCACCTCTTTTCCGTCCGCGTGAATAATACGAACGGTTTCACCCATGCCTCTCCCTAAGCCCAGAATTATGGCTTCATCATCGGAGATCGGTCGTATGGGCAGGCTGGCTTTTGTTTCCGGCAACACGGGCATTTTTAATCGGTAAGACATAACCAGGATGCCATCGTCATTCACCAGGCGGTTACCAGAAAATCGCATGTTGTTATCCGTGCCTTGTACTTCCAGGTTTCCCAATCTTGCCAACCAGGATTCCGGTATTGCTTGTGGTATAACTTTTTCGCCAAAAATCTGGTCGCGCCCTTTAAAACGCATGACGACAATACTTCTGCCATCCACGACGACCGGGTTAAGCGTGACATTATCCAGGTCAATGCCATACAGGTACCGTATGGAGAACATGCCGAATAATTTGAACTGAATACTAAACTTGCCATCGGTCAGGGGTACCAGGTCAAAGTTCCAGCCACTGATTTTAGCCTTGAGACGATCATCATCACGAGAAACCTTTATCAAGCCTAACCAGGTGGCGTAACGACCAACAAATTTATCCAGTTGTTCGTCTGTTGGCTGTTCCGCAATGGGTGCTTTTGTTATTTTTGTCTCCAGCGACTGGCGATAACCTGTTTTTGCTTCCAGTGCCAGTTTTAATGCTGCCACGCCGACATCGGCCACGGTTGAACCACCACTACAGGAATTGGCCAGCACGACCACACCCAGTTTCTGTTCTGGCAGGCCAATAATCTGGCTGAAGAAACAAGGTGTACCGCCGCCGTGGGAGATTACTTTGTCAGTGCCATCGATGCCTTGCCTGATCAAAAACCAGCCAAGGCCAATATCAAAATTAAAATCCAGGGGCACGTTGGTATTCTGGCGGCGAATCATTTCCTGTACGGTTTCTGCTTTAAGTACTTGCTGCCCATCCCGTGATTTACCATTAGCAAACACCATGGATAACAAGCGACTCAAATCCGTCACGTTACTGTACAAACCCCCGGCCGGGCGGTCACGAATTTGTCCAGGGTTGATTTCGTCACCTTTGGCATAACCGCTGGCAAGATATGGCCGATAGCTTTCTTTCTCAACGAAACCTGTATTGAGCATACCCAGGGGTTTGATCAGCGCCTGGTCCATATAGTCTTCAAATTTTTGGCCACTGGTTTCCTGGACGGCATGGCCAAGCAGGGACAGCGCCACGTTTGAATAGGAATAAATATAATTCGGCGGATATGCCATGTATTCGTCTTTGAGAATATCGACAACTTCGGTGAAACGTGCTTCTGAATCTTCTGTCCACATGCCCCGTAACATATCGGCAGGCAAACCAGAATGATGGGTCATGATATTTCTGGGAGTGACTGCTCCGGCATTTTTGAATCGGTTGCGAATACTGAATTCAGGTAATGCCTTGACCAGTGGCTGGTCAATATTTATTTTACCTTCTTCTGCCAGTTTCATGGTTGCCGAATCAGTAAATAATTTAGCGATTGAACCGACGCGGTAAACAGTTTTTGCGGTGGCCGGTATTTTATTTTTAACATTTGCCAAACCAAAACCCTGTTGCCAGACAATTTTCTGGTCGTCGACCAGGGCAATACTCACAGCCGGTATATCATGATCATCCATTAATTTTTTAGTCAGCCATGAGACGTAGGTTTTTGTATATTCATAATCACCGGGTGTTGCTGTTTTTGGTCTCTCTGGTGCCGTGGCACAACCCGTCAAAACAAAAGCCATGACAATTGATAATAAAATTAACTTTTTATTTTTTAAAATATTTGAAAACATTTTTATAAACTTCACTTCTACCTGCAAGCAAGCTTGCTATTACAAGGCGGATCAATAATTAAAACTAAAATTTAATTACTAACCAGTTCACTGCTAGCCTAATAATTCCCTGAGGCCTTCTTTAATCGGTGTTGTGGGTACTTTGCCAAAACAGGTAACCAGTCGTGTCACGGCGGCACAGGAAAACTTTATGTCACCTTTACGTGGATCATCGAAAGATACTTTTAGTGTTTTTCCGCTCACTGATTCTAATGCTGATTTCAGATCAAGCAACGATGTTTGTTTGCCCGTGCCTACATTCATAATGGAGCCGGACATATCAGTGCGCGCTAATGACTCAACTAACAAATCAGCCAGGTCACCCACATAAACAAAATCCCGCGTTTGCTTGCCATCACCAAATATAGTCATCTCGCGTCCGGACAATAATCGATCGGCCATAATACTAATCACGCCTGAATAAGGCGACGAAGGATCCTGGCGTGGCCCGTAAATATTAAAAAAACGGAACGAACTGGTATTGAGTCCATACTGACGACTGTAATAACCGAGATAATACTCCCCGCTTAACTTATCAACGGCGTAAGGCGTGAGTGGATTCAGGGCCGTCTCTTCTTTGACAGGTAATACTTCTGTATCACCATAAATTGCCGCTGAACAGGCATAAAGAAATCGTTTTACGTCAGATTTTCGACATGCTTCAAGCAGATTTAGCGTGCCATCAAAATTAGACTGGTGGGTACCGGCAGGATCATCAACACTGGCCTGGACAGATGCCACCGCGGCCAGGTGAATCACCGCGTCTGCCTGGTCACAACATTCAGCTACCAGTTCCTGGTCCCGGATATCGCCTTCCTGGAAGTTTAGCAACTCGCTGGGCGGTAAATTCTCACGCTTGCCGGTAGACAGGTTATCAAGCACCTGGACCTGGTTGCCCAGGGCGACCAGCCGCTCGCTTACATGCGAGCCAATAAAGCCCGCGCCGCCTGTTACTAACACATTCATTTTATTTCCTTGCAGATAACTTGCTGAAGCACCCGAATACTATTTTAGTAATCCCTGGTTCATTGTAAACCAGATTACCTGCTGTTGTATAAATCTTGCCCCGAACGGCTATAATCTTCAAAAATGTGTCTAAACCGCGTTAAATTGACATGATTTAACCCGCTTTTTTTCATATTCCGGTCATTGCTGGTTAGAATCTGTATTATCAGGCCGAAAATAGGTTTATTCCAAAAAATCGCCTAACTCATTGTAAAATAAGAAACTATTAAGCTATAATCCTATCCAAATAATTTATCACGCTTATTGATCATACTGGAGATGAATGTGACGACAGTTGCTGTTATTGGCCTTGGCTATGTTGGTTTGCCCCTAGCCGTTGAATTTGGCAAAAAAATGAAAACCATTGGTTTTGATTTGAGTGAGTCAAAAATCGAGAACTACAAAAAATTTATTGACCCAACGGGCGAGTGCAGTACTGAAGACCTGAAGGCGGCTAAACAACTCACGGTCTCGACCGATCCCGCCGCCATTGGTGAGGCCGATATGATAGTGATTGCCGTACCGACACCGATCGATAAAGCCCACCAGCCTGATTTCAAGCCGCTCATTGGCTCCAGCACCACGGTTGGCAAGTACATGAAAAAAGGATGCACCGTGATTTACGAGTCTACGGTTTACCCTGGCGCCACTGAAGAAGTTTGTATCCCGGTGCTGGAGGAAAATTCCGGCTTAAAATGGAAAAAAGATTTTAACGTGGGTTATTCGCCAGAACGTATCAACCCGGGCGACAAAGAACACACCCTGACCACAATCGTAAAAGTCGTATCAGGTGATAACGACGATACACTCAACAAAGTCGCTGACTTGTATGAAAGCGTGGTTACCGCTGGTGTTTACCGTGCCTCCAGCATTAAAACCGCAGAAGCTGCCAAGGTCATTGAAAATACGCAACGTGATTTAAATATCGCACTAATGAATGAGCTGTCACTCATATTCAATAAAATTGGCATTGACACTGTTGAGGTGCTGGAAGCCGCCGGATCCAAATGGAATTTTCTGCCATTTCGCCCCGGTCTCGTTGGTGGTCACTGTATTGGCGTTGATCCCTACTACCTGACGCATAAGGCTGAAATGCTTGGTTACCACCCGGATGTGATTATTGCTGGCAGGCGCATTAACGATGGTATGGGTAAATTTATTGCTGAGCAAACCATTAAACAAATGATTGAGACCGGTACTGCGATCAAGGAATCAAAAGTGATAGTCCTGGGTCTTACCTTTAAGGAAGATTGTCCTGATTTAAGAAATTCACGGGTCATTGATGTCATTAATGAGCTGCGCGACTATGGTTCTGAAGTATTTGTCCATGACCCGGTGCCTGGGCCCGAAGAGGCACTGGAAGAATATGGGATAAAATTAATAGCTTGGGATGATTTGCCGCAGGCCGATGCGATTGTTGCTGCTGTCTCCCATAAGGCTTTCCTTGAACAGCCCGCCAGTGTTTTTGCATCTAAAATAAAAAAGAATGGTTGCTTTATTGATGTAAAATCTGCTTTTGATGCCAGCGAGATAAAAGCAAATGGGTTAAGTGTCTGGCGGCTGTAAAAAACTAATTTTTATTGCGCGATAAAAATTTAGGTTGTTATCTCATGGTGTGAATTTAACACTTGAGTTGTTTATTGGACTAGTGAGGCGGGGTCGCGAATACGAAGTAAAGGGTATTGCCGTCAATCATTTCTTTTCCCTGCCATCGCCTGAATACAATATTTCCACCAAGCTGGTTTACCATTCTGTCAAGATTATGAATATAAGACCCATCCCTGGCGCGCACCTTTGATTGATCCAGTTCGCTGTTGTCGTTTTCCGGAGAGGCGATGCCGGTAATTACCAGCATGGTTGCGGTATGTTGCAATAAATTTTTAACCAGTTCTTCCGCTTTTTCTTCTTCAAGATAAATCACAGTACCTGCACACAAGATAATATCGTACATTTTATCACTGAGAAATTTGGTAAGGTTTTCCATGTCGAGACATGTCAGTTGTATCTTTGATCCGTTTGCCTGCAAGTATGATGCGCCCTTTTCTATCGCCTGTGCATCGATATCGATACCATCCAGTTTTTTCGCGCAGACAAATACATTATCCTCCAAATGCTTGAGCAAGTAACCCAGGGAAGACCCAACATCAAGCACAGATTTTATTTCATTTTTATAATTTATTTTTAATTCTGTCAAAGCTGTTGTCATGTCAGAAAATAACAGCTTTCTGGATTCGTTAATATTTTCTTCACCAAAACGTTGCGATATTTCATATGTATCAGCATAGCCAATATGGTTGGACCACAAAAACTTGTGGTACTCATTCGCATCTTTATCGGCCATATCACGAACAAGTTCCATTGACCAACCTGCCCGGTGGTCGCCAGACAACCAGGATTGACGACTAATAAATTTTGCCAGTGATTTTCTTACGACGAGCGGGACTACTTTTCTTATTAATTTTTTTGAAGACCGTGCTATATTGTTTCGTAATGGCATGATTTTACCGGATTATTTTATAGGCAACATTATTTTGCATTTGGCAGTTTTCTCAGGCCCAGTTTTTTTAGCACCCAGTATAATATTTTCTTCTGGAAACTTAGCACTATCATAAGAAAAGGAACGGGGTCACGCCAGCTAAACCATGCGCCTTCCTCCAGCCTGTTAAACGAGGAAATCCACTCTCCGAACTTAAGCGAACCTTCAGAGAAATAATGCAGGCTTGCTATGACATCGTAATCTTCTATTATCCAGCGTCGTCCTTCAATTGGTACGACAGGTTCATTGTCACGCTGATTGGTTAGATCCATGTATTGGCTACGAATCACGTCTATGCCATTTTCTGCAACAAATATTCTGAATGCCTGACCTACCCGGGGATTAATATCCAGGACTTTATATTTCCCATCCCTGGGATCCAGTCGGTAGCCAATATCAAGTATGCCGCTATAGTTTATATCCTTCATAAACTTTATTGTTAAGTCGGCAACATCCTGGTTCCATTTATTTTCCCCCAGTGAAGCTGCACCCACATGTATTGGATACTGTCTTACTTTATAACCAGTGAATGCACACAGGCACTCTGAATTGGCATCAAAATATCCATTAAAAATAAAAACCTGGTCGTCATCACCAGGAATATATTCCTGTAACATCAGGTTTGGCTGTTCTGGATCCTCAAGTAATTTATAATTCTCCAGCAACTCTTCTTTGTTATGAACAATGACCATTTTCTTACCAGTCCTTGCCTGTAACTTGTCGCCATATATGCCTTTTAACATTAAAGGAAATTTGCCATCCTTGCAGTATTCAAGTACGTCATCAAGATTACCGGGGAACAATGTTATTGCTGTAGGTACGTTATTCTCCTGGGCGATGGCATACATACCCTCCTTGCTAATGATACGTTTTATAAGGTCGGCATCATTTTCCGGGAATATAAAATACTCTCTGAGTTGTTCCGCATACTCCGCAATAAAGACGGCCATATTGTCGGAAGTTTGAATCAATAATGCCTTTTTGCCCAGTTCCTTGCCGATATTAAGTACAAATTCCAGGTACTCTAATGGTTTGGATTCATCAAATTTCTTGATGTGTTTTTTATTGCAGTACTTTGATGTAAATCCTGGTGAGTAGGTATCTGCATCAACAGCAGAAATTGGTACGCCATAAAGACCAAGACTACGCATAATTGTAACCGCACCAATTTTGCATGTGAGTATGACTACTGGCGTATCAGCATTATTTATTTTCATTATGGTTACTCTGAATGATTATTCTTTATTTATATTACTCAGGCTTGTTTTGCTCAGGACACTACATTTCCGGCAACAATTTCCAGCTTGCCATCAATTAGTTGCGGGACAACATCAAGGTCATCGAAGTGGTGTAATACAAACTCAAGGTCATGTACCTGTCCGGAACGTTTTAAATAATCGGCACTTCTTCCTTCCCTGGCAGAATCAAGATTAGCACCAGTCCAGCGCGCAATTAAATCACGTGTCCTGTTTGTCTCAACTTCATACCCTGCCTCGACCAGTTTTTCAGCAACCCAGGCACAGCCCATTTGGTCCTCACGTCGAAATTCTCCACGTGTTCCGGCACCAAGTACGGCAACCTTGTCATGACGACCAGCAATATGTTTTGCCACCGCCGAAAAATTTCTTGCGCAAGAAATATAAACAGCTTCCTTGCCGTTACCTACCGAATTCATGAGCAGGCGTGTGCCTGAAGATGAAAGCAGGATAATGGGCCGGGAAATATCGGTGAAATATCCCGAGGGTACAGTAGTCAGTGCCATTACCTGAACCGGACTATTTGTTAGGTCGAATCCGTAGGGAACATTACCGCCCTGCTCGCCCATTAACAGTGGATCCTTGAGCGTTGCAGCTAATACAAATGCGCCATCGGTTGTTTGAGCCGGGTAGACATCACGACCAAGGCTGAGTGCGGTCGTTGCGGTGGTGGTTGCTCTTATCACATCTATTACGACAATGGCATACTCATCACGATAATGCTCGGCGCAGGCCGGCAAGTAATCAATTACAACGCTGGGCATTTATTTTTCCTCAAGAATTTCTATTTTAATTTGATCAGCTTCCTTTTGGACGCAAGCTCTCCTGCCTGAATGCATCTGAGTGTAATCCACGCCGGTAAATTTCAACACGTAGCAATTCTTCCATTCTGACATTGCACAAATGAACTTCCTGACCAAAATGATTTAACATGGCAAACTGGCTGGGCTTGGTGGGTGCCTCAAATATGAGCGCATCGAAACCCAGCGCCTTTACAAACTGGTCTGCTCCCTTGGTATCGAATGTGCCGTCGGTTGAAAAAAGTCCGACATCCTGGGCACTTTCCCTTGCCTCGACGACAATTTGTTTGGCGCCCAAATCCAGCCATTCCTTGCCCTGGTCTATTAATTCTACAACTACCTCATCGGTAAACGCGCCGCTATGTTTCTCACCAATTTCAAACTGGACATCAAGGCCACGTTCATTGGCCATGCGCATCACTTCTTTTGGTTTTTCCTTGAGCGGTATAAAACCTTCGCCTGCTTCGAATCGTGTGATGCCCAGGTCAGCAACCAAATCCAGGAATTCCGGTAATTTCCCGAAGTGACATGCCACCTCAAAAGTACCACCGCCAGTTACAGTTGGAATGTTTAACCTGTTTGCTGCATCAATTTTTTTCCTGGTAGCCGTTTCATTGGCCACTTGCCAGCAGGCCATTGATATTTTTAAAATTGAAATCAGGTGCTCGCTTTGCTCAAGATGACTGATAAGTGTTGCCGGGTCATAACCCGGATCAAATGGCGAGGTCCTGCCTGGCATATCAGGCACACCGATTGACCTGAGATAATCCCACGTGTGATGTTGGTAGGTATTTATATTATTTTTTTTCATTTACTTTTCTCAAAATTATTAGTAGTTTCTGCTAATCCAGACAGCATCCGCAGCGTCACGTATCTGCCATAACCTTATATGCTCGGGAACCCCTGGTCAGCCCTGTAGTTTAGTCACTTTACTGGTTATTCTCTTTGCTGGCCCAATATCACTAAAGACTAACGAAAATAGGCCTTTCTCGCCAGTGTCGGCACTGGATTCTGTACCCAATTCAATACCTGGTTCGTCACTTGTAGAGATATTATCAATATTTACTGATTATCGCCTATCCAGACTTACTTGGGGCTTACAGATAGAAGGCTCACATGTATTTAGTCGCAATTATGCCGGATAGTGCATTAATTACCCACCAATTGACCATAGGTGGCCTCCAATTGTTTAATAATACGGGTTATTTCAAATTTTTCCCGGGCAGTTTTTCTGGCCTGGGCCTGTATTTTCAGGCGTTTTTCCTGGTCCTGATACAGATCAAGAACCGCCGCGGCAATCTCATCCGGGCTTCCGGGCGCGACGAGTATTCCATTTATGTTGTTTTCAATAACCTCGATATTACCGCCCACTGCTGTTGCGACCACGGCCTTGCCCATGGCAATTGATTCAAGCATGGTATTGGACATGCCTTCCGAGTCCGAACACAGTATTGAGATATTAAATGCTGAAAGCGCCGGAATAACGTTTGTTAATTTGCCAGTGAGTACAAACTTGTCCTTCAAATTATATTTTTCGAGTAAGCGATCAATATTCTTTGCTGTTTCTTCGTAACCTTCCCCAACAACCATAAATCTGACATTTTGAATTTTATCCGAGATTATTTTTGCTGCCTCAATAAAAACATCATGGCGTTTTTCCGGTCTTAATGCCGCCAATATTCCGATTACAAATTCATCTTCTGTGATGTTATATTTTTTACGAAGCAAATCTCCTTCTGCTTCCTGCCCGTCATACTTCGTGTTGCTTATGCCATTATGTATTGTAATTATTTTATCCGGATTAAGGCCTTCTTTTTTTATAGATTTTCTTCTTACCTGCTCGCTTACAGCGATAACCTTTTTCGTAACAATATTCATAAATCTATAAAGCCACCAATGATGTTTTTGATGCCAATAACCCATATCCCGCCTGGTTGTGATTAGAATATGTTTTTTAAATGGTACCCAGGTTACGAGACTCGCCATTAAATTAGGATTAAACATATAAGACTGGAGAATATCGGTATTGTTGTCCCTGATCAGTCGCCGGATTTGCAGTAATACATTAAGTGTCTTTACCGGGCTCATCAGATTTTCTAGTTCAAACACTTTTGTTTGAATAGGTAATGATTCAATTTCCGAAAACTTTGTTCCTGCAAAACGAAGACAAATTACGCACACGTTAAATCGTTTATAATCAATGTTATTTAATATACTTATCAGATGGGTTTGCGCGCCCGCCCAGCCTATGAAGTCTATAATATAAGTAATAGATATTTTTTTATTTACCATGCTTTAGCGGCCCAAGTTTTATATTTTTCCTTTGACCCAGTACCAGGCATATCCCATCACCTCATGCATTGATTCAGTACTTTTAGTTAAAGCACTAATTTGCGGTAATAGTGCTTCCGGTAAATATGTTTCTACATATCTGCTGTTTACCGGGTAAGGACAAGGGTTAATGCCAGCCTTTCTAAAAGCTGCCCAGGCCCTGGGCATATGTATTGCTGAAGTAACCAGTACAGGCGTAGTAACTTTGTTTTCTTCGACCATTTCCGCTATAGCTTCTGCGCTTTCATATGTATTTTTTGAAATTCTATCAAGGTAAATTCTTGTTTTACTGATCCCGTTCTGGATTGCGAGATACTTCATTAAATCAGCTTCCCGGATTGCTCCCCCATAACCGCCAGAAAAAATAATTTTTGTTTTTGAGTATTCTTTTGCCAGCTTGATCCCCAACAGTGCCCGCCTGTAACTATCTTCTTTTAAGCGCCACACTTCATCTTCAGAATCCGGATCTCCATATATGCCGCCGGCTAGAACTATGATTGCTTCCTGATTTTCAATTTTGCAGTTTGTTTCATTGTTTCTGGTTTCAATGATATTAACCAGCCTGTTTGCACCCAATGGAGTAGCTAGAATCAGGTAAACAGCCAGAAAAGCTGTAACTGTAATAAGCTGGTTAATACTTTTATAATGCCTCCAGAGCATGATTGCAGTAACGATAATTCCCCATGCAAACAACGCAGTTGGCTCTAGTGCAATACTTATCCAGTCCATAATAATTTATCGGTAGTTAGTCTGACTTTGCTTTAAGATCTACCAGGTAATCACTTACCGGACCACTTCCCCAGTTACTTGCAAATATTATTTTGGTTCCTGCACGATTTGTCACAGCTTGTTGTTCGGCAAAATATCCACCAGTTTTGCGACTACTTCTATGGTGTGCGACGCGTCTTGTTTCATTGGAGCCATCAAGTTTTACCCAGAAAACCTCGTAGTCGTGGTTGGGATATTTGAGATCTCCGCCCTGGGTTGAAATCAAGGCCCAGCCAGGATTATCAAGATTCCTGCATGACACGTGGGGTGTTGATCTCCAGCCAATCCTTACGAGTATTTTAATTTCACCAGTCTTAAGATTAGCAATATTAATATTTCTGTTGCTGTCTATCTCATAGTCCGCACCATCAAAAACAAGGTATTCCGAACCGTCTTTGCCCAGGCATAAGTCCCCGTGTCCAAATGTGCCTTTTGGAAGATCACGCAAATATTTCATATTGATATCATAAATACGTGAACGGTATTTACCCATTGCCACGACATAATTACCACCGGGTGAGACACTTACCCAGTCTGCAACCACCTTACCTGGCACATCATCAATATTGCTGATTTTATTCTTAAGAATATCGTATACAAATAGTTCGTTCTTGCCCTCTTTGGTACCAACAAGCGCATAATATCTGCCTGCCTTATCTATATTTCCTTCAAGCTTGCCTCTTACCCTGTCGTATTTACTGAAATCTCGAAGCAATTTTCTTGAGTTGGATTTTACGTCGTAGATAAACATGCCTCTTCCCTTGGCTCGCTTGTTTATACGGCCCAGGTAATAAAATTTGTCAGGGTCTGTCGGGTGCCATTGTATTTCTGGTTCCCTGCTCCATAAAATTAGCTGCTGAATAGGCTCCCATTTTACTGCATCGTAAAGCCATTTACTGCCATTACTGGCGAACATAACAGCCAGTGTTTCGTCAGCATTAAATGGGTTGGCTTTGGAATAATAATGACGAACGCGACTTGCTTTTGGAACCTGTGATGGCGCAGTAATGCGTTTGATTACTGTCTTGAAAACCGGGTCCACATAAGTTTCATGCAGCGCAGGTCGTACCAGTTTTGGTACCGGAAGTAATGCATGACCTTTTTTTAAGTTGGAATAATTTTCAGCTCCATTAATTACCGATACTTGCAATAAGGTTACGATAAAAATAACAACGTGTTTTAATTTCATGATTACAGTTACTCCAAATAGAATATTTTTTTATATTCGTTCCAGTAATTATTTCTAAATTATTTATTACAGGTAATCCTGGTACACCTTTGCATCACCTTCCACCCATTGTTTTCTTGAAAATAGCGTCTCCACCCTTTCCCTGGCATTTTTTCCGAACGCCCTGAATCTTTCATTCTGCAGGATATCCTGCATGCGCCGCGTTAAATCCTCGACATTAGCTGCCTCAAATAAATATCCAGTTTTGCCTTCATCCACTACCTCGGGGCAACCACCGATTCTTGGTGCAATCACCGCCTTACCTGCAGCCATGGCCTCCCTGGCTGCAAGCGGAAATGATTCACGGGTCGATGAAAGCACGAATGCATCAAATAATGCCAGATGCTCGGAAACATTTCGTTGCAGACCCGTAAATATAACCGTTTCAGAAAGCTTCAGCTCCTCTGAAAGCGCCTTGACTTCATCCATTAACGGGCCATCTCCCACGATTAATAGCCTGGCATTTGGTTCGGTCTTGATTAACCTGGAAAATGCCCTGAGTAAATATTGATGACCTTTTTCCTCCGATAATCTGGCAACAATGCCCAGGATTTTGTGCGTATTCTTATCCAGGCCATATTTTTTCAATAGTTCGTCGGTGGCTGCCATGGGCAAAAATTTATCAGTATCTATACCGCTGTGTATGACGCAACTTTTTTGCTCGCCAAGACCACTGGCCATGAGCCTGTTGCGCTCGTAATGTGACTCAAAAATTACGTAGTCAGTACACTTGTTCAAGATATACCCGCCATATTTAAAATGTACCGGGTTGTGAATATTATGGATGGTGGTAATTATTGGCAGCCGTTTGCCAGTTTTTTTTACCTTGTAGGAGAACGGAAGCATACGCAGACTAAAATAACTGGCAATTGTTGAGCGCACCGATTGTGGCGCTAATATCTCAATGCCCTCTTGTTTGATAAATTTCCTCAAAGCCAGCCCTACACGGATCATTCCCAGTATTCCTTTAAAATGGAAATCCAGATTTACAAAAATCCCGCCTTTTGATTTTAGCTCGTTAAGTAATACGCCCTGGGTAGAAGCTACATAAACTTTATGACCCTGTTTGCTCAAATCCTCTGATAACGCCAGCATGTCTGATTGTACACCGCCAACACCAAACGGTTCGGTCAATAAATATAGGAGTTTCATTCTATTTATACTCTGAAATTACTTGTTATTATTTCTGGCTGCCCTGGCAAAATTTCGTTGGCGACGCCAGTGTAACAGCTGATGAATTATATCAAATGCGCCTGATAATTTGGCTTTTATATCAGCTGGTCCGTCTTTCTGTGTAATTTCTACACGTCTCAATAAATAACGATCAATCCCTGGTCTGTTTTTACCTGGTGCGACAGTAACTGCGGCCAGGTAACCCGCCTCCTTGACAAAGTTCATCTCCCTTACACCAAAGTCACCTGACGGATAGCAAAAATAATTAACCGGGCTACCTATCTTTTCTTCAATAATTTTTTTGCTTTCAATTATTTCATTTTTCGATTCAACTGCATCTAATGACGATAAATACGGATGGCTTAGTGTATGCGATCCAATAGTAATACCAGGCATAACATGTAGTTCTTTTACCTCGTCCCAGTCCAGATGAAGTCTTTGTTTTTCATTATTATATCTTGGGTGCCGTTTAACCTGGTCACAGAACTGGCTCGTGATAAATATTGTTGCAGGTACTTTATATTTCTCGAGTATTGGTATTGCGTAAACCAGGTTATCCAGGTAACCGTCGTCAAAAGTTACTGCCACAGTATTCTTTTTAATTGATCCTGATTCTAACTCTGCTATTACGTTATCAAGACTGATTATACGGTAGTGTTCAGATAAATATCTTATTTGCTCTGAAAATTTATCCGGGTCAACTGTGAGCTGATCATATTTATCATTTTTGCATACCCTGTGATACATTAATATGCGCATACCGGGCCTTAGTGTTTCCATCGTCCTGGTGTACGGTAACATCGATTGAGTAATGCCCGACCTGATAAATTTTTTAAACTTATTCAATTGATATGCCTTTACTGGCCAGGGCCTGCTTGTAAATTTTTTCATATTTTTGAGATACTGTTGCTGCACTATAATGCAAGCGAACCATTTCTTTGGCTGCAGTACCAAGGCGCAACCTCAGTTTATTGTCAGTAATTACTTTGACTAAGTTTTCCGCTAATTCAGCACTGTCGTCAACATCAACCAGTAAGCCGTTTTCATTGTGCGTTATAACATCCGGGATGCCGCCAACCCGTGTTGCAACAACAGTTTTTCCCATGGCCATTGCTTCCAGGAGCGCCATTGGCAAGCCTTCCCATTTTGATGGCATGACAAATATATCTATTGCTGCAAGTATTGCTGGTATATCCGGCCGTTGCCCCATTAATGTAATTGAATCATTGAGGTCAAATTTTTTAATATTTTTTTTGATGTCTGATCTCAACTCTCCTTCACCCACAAAATAGAAATGAAAATCCGGACATTTTTCTTTAATGGTTTTTATTACCGGCAAAAGATCCTGATGTCCTTTTGCTGGATGCAACCTGCCGATAACAACCAGGTTAATAGTGTCTGGTTTTGTTGCCATATCAATCGGCGTAACATTCTCAAACCGGCTTAAATCGATACCGTTTGCCACAACCTTGACGCGTTTGGCGGATAGTCCATCTTTCTTGATTAAAACGTTAGCCACTTCATCAGAACATGCAATAACATTCGTAGATACTTTTGCCAGCACCCAATCTATGAACCTGTGAATTTTTGTTTTCCACGTATTTGTACTGTGAACGGTATTCACTATGCACGGTACCCTGGCAAGAAAAGCAGCAAGACGTCCCCAGCTATCTGCGGTAAAAAGGTGCGTATGTACGACATCTACATTATTTAACCGTAACCATTTTCGAAGGCGAAATATCAGGCCAATATCCAGTTTATGTCTGCGATTAAAAATAATGACTGGCACGTCCATGTTCTCTAATTCTTCAACAAGCTCGCCACCCGCTACCAGGCAGACAACCGTAAATGTAAAATCGTTTGACCTGTTTTTCAGTACATCAACAAGCAGACGTTCGGCACCGTCAGGTGGTAAACGATCAATTATATGGGCAACATGGCGTCGCATCACTTCGAGAATTCTTTTTCAAGTGCGAGTTTTTCCAGCTCCATCATTAAGTGTGTAATAACGGCAAAATAAATCCAGATATATCCGCTTACATCAATACCAATCATCCTTGATCCAAACATATTAATGACCGACATGCCCCCTGCTGTCGCCGCCCCTCCTAAACCTATTGCACGGGCAAATTTCTCCGGATGTTTTCGATAAATTTTTGCACTTTGTAAATAAAGTTTCAGAATAATAATCAAAAAAGCAATGAGCGCAGGAATACCCATTTGAGAGCTAATCCAAAAATACATATTATGAGTATCACCTTCACGGACGTACTCATCCGTGTAATCATTTTTTAGTCTTCTGAAATTTTTGAACCCTTTGCCAAATACCGGGCTCTCCATTGTCATTACATAAGCTGCTTTCCACAAAATCAGGCGAGCCTCTGAACTTGCATCCAGCTTTTCCTCTTCAATTTGTCCCTCTTGTGTTTGGCCCATGCGATCAAGCAGTGACGATGGTATTAATTGTGGCAATGTAATAAGTACTACGATGCCCATGGCAATGCCAATTACAAGAAACCATTTACCGCGCACATAGCCAATTACAAAAGCCGCCAGGCCAAATGCCAGGTATGCGCCGCGTGAAAACGTTGAGAGCAGCACCTTAACTGTTACCGCAAAATATGGAATAAGTACCCATGTTCGCCAGTTTCTGTAATAAAGTAAAAAAATTGCCAGAAATGGGCCGATGTTATATACAATAAAAGCACCGAAATCATTTGGTTGCAGTTGCGGACCCAGTACTCTTGATTTTTCAATTGAGGCATAACTCATTTTCTCTATCATTTCCTGGGCACCCAAGGCAACGCCTATGGCTGTACCCAGCATTAAATAAACGATAATTCGCCTGGCCATTTTCCCATCGCGTATTAAATTTAAAAATAAAAAGAATACGAAGAACTGATCAAGCCAACCTTTATACTGGGGCAACACATCGTCAAGCAAATATCCCAATCCACCCGGGCTCATTATTAGTGTCACGACCGAGAAAGAACTTAATATTGCCCAAATAAACACGAGTTTCGTATTTGGCATTTTGCCAAACATCGGGCGTTCTTCCCTGCGTGAAATGACAAATAAAGAGAATATAAGCATCATGATAAGCATGTTTGTTCCATTAATGCCCGGCAAAATTGGAACAACAATCTGCTTGCTCAGCGGCATATATAAAATAAAAGCTGCCATCAAGCGCTCTGGATCAGTCAGGCTTTTTGTAAAAATCAGTAAGCCATAAATCCCGGCCACACCATACAAGACAAGTTTTGGTAAATGAATGCCCAGCCCGAGTATCAGGCCCAGTAATATTCCTGGTACAGCCAGA
This sequence comes from uncultured Acidiferrobacteraceae bacterium, assembly GCA_913009895.1. Classification (GTDB taxonomy): domain Bacteria; phylum Pseudomonadota; class Gammaproteobacteria; order Acidiferrobacterales; family SZUA-150; genus SZUA-150. Next base: position 16,741 of record CAJVXY010000020.1, read on the forward strand.
AACATAATCGTTGACTTCAACTGTCCTTCTGTCCAGTAAAATTCCGGACGGGAGATTTCTTTCTTGTCGTTTTGGTTATCTGGTTGCGATTCGTCGATAGAGTTCATGATAAAGTCTATTTCCAACCATTAGTTTTAATAATGTCTTTAGGCTATTCATTAATTTTTGTTTATATATTTCAACCAGGTTTCCCTTTGCCAATAAAAGAAATTTATTTCTACTTGTTTTTCCCTTCAGCGCCAGCCGCGGGATGATTTTTTGATTGTCTCCATTAATTCCTGAGCCAATATCTGAGGTGAAGAACATTTTATAACCAACTTTTATTCCATTGGTAATGTCTCTCCGCTGATACCGTCCGCCAGGAAAGGAAATCGAGCTAACGTTATTGCCAACATTTTTCTCTATAATATTTTTTGATAATTGTAATTCTTTATATGCTGATTCAGCATCCAGATCTGAGATAAATTTATGGGTCATGCCATGAGACTGAATGCTCATACCTGAGTCATGCATTTCTTTAAGTTGTGACCATGTACAAAAATTATTTTTTTTATCTATTAAATCAGTTGTGATAAAAAATATGGCGCTCATGTTTCTTTTTTTTAACTCTCTATATGCATGGTAATAAAAACTGCTATGGCCATCATCGAACGTGAGCAATACACTGTTTTTTTCAAATTTATCACTTATTGCCTGGTAAACTTCCGTTGGTGACAATACATATATGTCGTTGTCATTCAATATGTCCAGTTGGGCACAAAATTCTGATATTGATATTGCATAAGGGCGATCTTCCTGGTCGATTAATGAAAATTCATTCTCGTTTGCATAGAGCGCATGGTACATAAGTGTGGAGAAACGTTTCATGCTTTCTCCCATTTTACCTGGACTTTATTGAACAAATACTGCTTTAAAGCAATAACAGCGGAACTGTTTAACTGTATAAAAACAACAATAAAACCTACAAATTTATTATTTCTGATTGTAGTTGAGTACATACCTGCCAGGCCCAGCAAATAAAATATACTTTGTAATAGTGCGAGCCATACGTAAAATGAACCCGAAGACATGAGTGAGCCATAAAATGCAGTTACCATAGTATATGGCACAATTAACCTGAAGACCTTATGTGAGATGAATTGAAAAAATATCGGGTTTTTCCATGGCATGAAAAGCCACGGGTTCCATGCAAATGATTGGTAATTTCCTGTTAATGTCCTGATTTTCCTAATTTTTTCACCAGCAATATCTTCTTGAGAAACATCATATAATTTTGCATTTGTTTCCAGCACGACTCGTTTGCCTGTTGCAAGTATCTTCATAGGTACTTCAAAATCGTCCAGTAAGGTATCTTTTCTTAATGGGATATAATCGTTTTTATGAATTGCGTAAAGTGCGCCGGTCACACCTGAAGTTGCGTAAACTTTGCTTTCTGATTTCCTGATCCATTTTTCATATCGCCAGTACAGGCCAACATTCTTACCAACGCCAGTATCCGATATTTTATGGCATAATTCCCCGCTGACCGCACCAATTCCAGGTTGCATCAAACGAGCCACAAGATATTTAATGGCCAGAGAGTCAAGTTCCTGCCGAACATCTGTAAAAACAATTACCTCAGAATTTACATGTTCAACGGCAGTATTCAGTGCAGTAGGTTTACCCTTCCGCTCGGGATAAGCAATGATTTTTACTTGTGGGATTTTTTCAAGAAATTCATTTGTATCGTCAGTAGAACCATCAGAAACAAAAATCATGCTTAACTTGTCTTTAGGGTAATCTAGCGCGATTATATTTTTAATTTTTTTTTCTACATTTTTTCTTTCATTATAGACAGGTATGACAATGGTAACCTCTGGCCATTCTGTCAGGTTATTTATGTTCGGCTGCTGTTCTTTTTTTGTTTTAGCCAGCAACCATATTAATAGCGGATACCCTGCATAGGTATAGATAATAAAGCTGGCAGATATCCAGAATATTGATTCAGTCATTATACTAACCAGCGGCTCTTGATAAAAGCCAGATAAAATCTTCTATGTGTTCGGCGCCTGTAGGAATTCTTTTTATTTCCATTAGTTTATCCTGTCGGGAATTGATACCTTCATTTGTTGTGAAGGAAAGTTCAAAACCATATTTTTCCAATATACGAATACAATCTTTATTGTAATCTTCAAAACGACCATTGGGATAGGCAAAGTATTTGGGTGTAACGTCTGTTTCTTCAGTTATCCGATCCCGACAGTGTTTTATTTCATATTCTAATTGTTGAACATCAATGCGCGACATGATTGGGTGAGTATGAGTATGTCCTCCGTACGTAACCAAACTTGATGATTCGCGCACTTCCTGCCAGTTTAACATTTGTCTCTCTATTTGTGTTTGATCTGTAACACCAAGGTTTTCATAAAATTGCTTCAACATCTCCAGACGATGAATATTTTTTTGTTTTTTTAAGTAATTTTTTGCCAAAACAACTATCTTTCTTTTATCTTCTTTTGTAGTTAATTTTAATTTATTATTTTTCTCCCATGGTAATGTGATTTCAGTTTTTCTGCATTGATTGACTGCCAAAAATACCTGTTCTGTCCATATCAGCCCGCCTTCGTCTGTAGGTTGAGTCGCTAAAAAAACTATGGCCGGTATCGATAGTGCTTCCAGTATTGGGTATGCGTACTCGTAACAACACCTGTAACCATCATCAAAGGTTACGAGCACATAAGGTTTTCTGCTACGTGGCTGGGTAAGCGCCCATTGATATTTGTCCGGTCCTATTACATGACAATTATTTTTTATCCAGAGCATTTGCGATCTGAAATTCTCCAGGTCCTGACTGGGGAAAAACGGATCTTTATCTCCAATGCGATGATACATAAGAACGATCACGCCCGGTGTCCTGAAATAGTATCCCACAATATTCCAGAATAACCTGTTGGCCCATATCTTTTTTACCAGTTTTTTTAGAATCCCCATCAACTAGCGATTCCTGAATTTGTATAAGTAATCCCTGGCGATATTCCTGATTTGTGTATCAACACTAAATACAGCTACTGCGTATATTATCCCGCCCAGGAAAATCTGTAGTATAAGAGTAAAAAATGGGCTGCTGGTGACTATTTGTATTATTGCTATATACATCAGGATCGCAGAAAATCCGAATTTAAAAACAGGGATCCATGGTATCTTTATGTTAAGTATTTTTGAAGATACCATTTTATTGGACGTCGCCAGCAATACATAGCTAACGAGAGTAGCGATCGCTGCACCAGTTATTCCGTATTCAGGAATAAGAATTATATTAAGAATCACGTTGACAACTGCACTTAACAGGGTAAGCAGCATTAGTATTTTTCCTTTTTTATGGATATACAAACCCGCACTAAAAAATGCCACACTGCCATTGATCACCATCCCGGCTATTACATAAGGGATAATGACTGCACCACTGCTATACTTTTCAGAAGCAAGTAGTGTTAACAGGCCTGGACCTACTACCGAAAGGCCAGCTATTACCGGGAAGCCGATTAAAATATAAAAATATAAGGATTTTTCTACAAATGCCCGCGTTGCCGCTTCGCCTTTTTTATTCCACATGCGAATATAGATGGGTGGCAACGCCTGATATAACGACATAATTACGATAATCCTGACGTAATCACATAAGCTATATGCCGCCGCGTAAACACCTAGCTCTGATGCACCAAGATAAGCCTGAATTAAATAACGATCACCAATATTCAGTAGCGTCCATGCCAGTTCGTAACCCACGAGCGGAATACCAAAAATAAGCATTTGCTTTAGTAGTGCCGGGCTGAATTCCTTTATTGATAATTTAACATTCCTTAAAACCAAAGCAGAAAGTATTAATACTGCAGATAATTCAACAATAATGGTAGCCACATAAAGGCCAATTAAATCTCTTGAAATAAAATATAGGGTAATTACAATCCCGGTGAGTATTGAATACTTTCTGATGACACGATATATGACGAGCCGCTTGCTTAGCTGACGTGCCCTGAAAATATTGGCAAATGCGCTTTCCATTATTCTTACAATTACCAGTATTGCTGTTACGGTAAAAAGTACCTTTAACCTGGGATCATTCCACCAGGAATCGGGTGAGACATAAACAACCAGTAACCAGATCAGGGTTGCAATCGTACCTATACCCAACATGCCATAAACTACGGTGGCATAGAACTTATCCAGGTTCCAGCCATCTTTTTCTGATTCCGCATCAGAATAAAAACGAACAATTGGGTTTTGTAGTCCGAGTTTTCCTATGGCAACAAGAAAAGTTATAGTAACTGCTATAAGACTTAATAGTCCATACTCATCAGTTGATAATAAGCGGGTAAAAATCGGGAATGAGATCAATCCAGCGCCTGTAACCAGAATACTCCCTAAAGAGTAATTCTTAAGATGCATCAGTAATTTGCCAAGCCCGCTTGTTTCTGTCATAAACGGTCGCTCCTGATTATTTTACTATGCATATTTTGGAATAATGATGGTACAGAGATATTATTATCTGAAAATTATGACTGATAAGCTTTCTGGAATTCGTGGTAGAAGTCCTTCGTACTACTGAATTCTATACCTTCTCCTTTGCACCAATTAAGGACATTCTGCATATCAGCAATAAAGCCTGATACTTCTTTCTGAGTTTGCGGATAAGGTGAAGCCTTTGGAATAACTTCCATCGAATGGAACATCATATTTATGACTATAACATCATTATCCTTATATTTATTGAGATGATAGCGTACGACTTTTTTCATTTTCTCTACAGAAGAAAACCAGGGCCGGAACCATTGCGGTCCACGAAGCAATCTTTTTTTTACTGTCACTGGTATTTCAAGTAACCCTTTGCTTGTCCGGTAGTTCGCTTCAATCAACTTTCCGCTGGCAGGAAAATAGGGTTGTTCCAGGGCCTTTCGGTAGTCCACCTGTCCATTGGGCTCCTCCCATAATATGTGGGGCGTTACACTCGTATCGACCAGGTATCCAAGTTTTTGTAATGACTCAATTGTGTTGGCACATGCGCCAAACCTGCCCGCCCGAAAGCTGACAGGTTGATAGCCAAAGTTATCAAAAAATAACTTCGTTAAATTTTCCAGTTTTTTATATTCAATTTCAGGCGTGTAACTACATTGAAAATCCGGGCTATCTATGCCAGCGTAATCAAAGAATTTTTTTTCTGGCTCAATAAACGCTGCGTGCAAATGGGTGCCTAATTCATAGTTTCCATTTAAATTCTTCAGGGATTGAACGCTTTCCTTGTCCTCCATTACCTCAACAGTCAATAAGTAGGTAGGTACTGCCCCAACACTTTCAAAAGCAGGTTGCAGATAGTCAGGCAAGCCTTTATTAATTGAGTCAAACGTTAGCGGTAAAGACCTGGCCCAATCCGGATCATGATCACATTCCGTGTCTATTGTTACTATTAGATAAACCTTGTTGCATTTTGATTTATAGTTCATCTGGTTGATATCTAATAATTAAATAAATTCTTTCGTCTGGTTTTTACTCACAGCCAGACATGATTATATTTAACGAAGTATTTAGTTTTGATGCGTATATTATATTTTTTATGTACTAGTTTCTGGCTGATTTGGTTTTCTTCCGGGTTATTGATTGTCTTTCCATCCCGAGCTTTCTGGATATTTCATCAAGCGCACGACTAATAATTGCTAATTCTTTTGCGGCATTATTTGTTGCGGGTAAATATTTTTCCAGTTTAACCAATCTTTCATTGAGTGCATTTAACGCTTTTGTATTTTTTTCTATTGTGAGCTGCATACCTGGGCTGAATGCTGAAGATTGGTCTGTAACTTCGACTTTTTCTTTATTTTTATCTGCAACCTTCCTGCTTTTTTCCTTTCGCTCTGAATAAGGAACCCACTGCAATTCCTCAACAGCTATTTTAATGATATCAACATTGACCTTCTCAAGATCATCTGCATAAGCACATGTAAGCGCTGTGTCGCACAGGCTATTTATCAAGCGAGGCACTCCACCTGTAAACCTGTGAATTGCAGAGTAAACATCACTGGAAAATATGTTTTTATTCTTTGCGCCAGCTACTTTCATACGGTGATCGATATACTGTTCTGTTTCGGACTCCGTCAGTGAACTTATATGAAATCGCAACCTCACCCGTTGTAGTAACTGTTCAAGCTCGGGTGATTCGATTACATGATTTAATTCAGGTTGACCGAGCAAAATAATATGTAAAATCTTCTCTTTATTGGTCTCCAGGCAGGACAACATCCTGACTTCTTCCAGTACTCTTGGGCTTAGATTCTGAGCATCGTCAATCAACAATACGATTTGTTTACCAGCGGCATAATTTTCTATTAAAAAAGTGTTAAGCATATCCATAAGCTCAACTTTTTTTGCACGAAAGGGGTTTAAACCGAATTCAACCAGTACTGCTTGCAGGAATTCAACTTCATCCAGTTGAGTCTGGAATATTTTAGCCACAACGACATTACTTGTTAGCTCAGTTAAAAACTTTTTAAGTAAAATTGTTTTACCAGCACCGACCCCACCAGTAATGACAACAAACCCCTCGCTGTTCCAGGTACTATAATCCATGTATGCCATGGCGCGAGTATGGGCATGGCTCATGTAGAGAAAATCCGAATCAGGCGTTAACTGAAATGGCTGATCCTTCAGTTTGAAGAATTCAATATACATTACTGGACAAGTCCATAGCTGTGCTTAGTTATAACCATTTGGCGCATATCCGTTGTTGACAATTCCATTGTTGTACTCAATTGTAACCATATAAACATTTTCAGTGTAACTATTTCTGTCGACTGTACTCTGGCGAACGTTTCTGGTGTATTGAAATCTCAGGCTAGTATTCAGTGACACAAAATTTTGCAGCCATACCCTGGGGGAGGAATCATTGTCAATCCGATTCGAACCTAAATACTCTGTTTGAGCAAACCTCAGGTCCAGGGATCCAATTAGCGCTGGTGAGAAATTATGGCTGATAAGGAGCGCCTCTCGATTTATGTTCCTGTCATTAAAAGCCAGGCCCGGCGTTACATCTTCATACTTATATTCTGATCTTGCCAATGTCAGTATCTGGCTGCCAAATACATTGTTTCTATTATATCCAAAGCGCAGTGTTTGCAGGAATAATATTGCGCCAGGCGAGACGTTATCGGCCTGGTTGCCCTGGTTTAATTGAGCCGCATTTCCCAAAAAATACTGGCCCGCATCCGAGTACTGGCTTACGAATGATAAATCTACTGCGCTTGCCGAATTGAGCTGTCTGTTCATAGTAATTCTGCCCAGGGGACCACTCGCATCCTTAAGACCTTCTCGTTTTAACACCGAGTACCCCAAGCCAATAGAAAGGTTTCCCGTCGGATATACCCTGTCCAGCTGTAGAATATAGTTAAAAATCCGGGAATCTATAAGTCGCTTATTGTCATAATTAATATTCCATACCTCTAAGTTAGCCGAATAAGTCGTAATAGGCGAGCTATTATGGATCAACCTTACGGTAGAGAGGTACTGTGTGCTGTTTGTTGGCAGCACTTCATAGGTATTCCTGATATACCTGGCGCCTACTTCAGCGCTATTTGTTGCAGGATCACCAAAAATTATATCCGGCCCGGCAGCAAAGACATTGGTATTCTGGGTATTGTTCGGGGTATTGTTCTGGTTAGCGATAATCAGGGTTTGTCGAAAAATATCCTGAACCGTAAATCTGACTCTGCCAGGTATTGCGCGCCACACTAAATTTCCCGCTCCCTGGAAAAACCCACGGTCTTGAAAAACTACGTTCTTGACGTAGTCATTATATTGACCGCTCAGACTGAGATTGGCATCAAAATCCGGGTTTAGCTCAATCATATCTAACTGTCCCCGGAGCCGATAAATTGTATCAGACTCAGTATTCGTGGGTCTGCGACCAATATTATCGCTCTGTATGATATCGCCACCTACCAGGTATCCATACTCAAAGGCATTGGCTACTTGGGGGGTCTGTAACACGCTCAATACTACGGCAGTAACAACCGCTGATCGCCGGGGACTTATCGACATTTTTTTTCTTTACATGACTGGAGGTTGATTGACCTTCTTTTTAAAGAAATCCGACAACCTTGGGATAAGTGATTTCCAGTGAAGCTTTGGAATAACTGGCTCATTATTAAAAACAACACCGATTAATTTTGTTGCGTCCAATGTTTTAATTGCTTCCTTGACCTGACTCTGTGAATACTTGCCATAAGGCACAACCAGTAATATATAGTCACATAACTCCGATAGTATATGAGTATCAGCAGATTCCAGTATGGGTGGTGAATCAAGCACAATGTAACGATCAGGGTAACGTTCAGTCATGCTATTTAGCATTCTTTTTGTTTTAACTGACGTAAAATACTCAGTAGACGTTTCACGTTTTTCACCAGCGGGCACTATACGCAATCGTTTGATGCCAGTAGCATGAATTATTTCGCCGACATCAACCTCAGCTGATTCAAGGTAATCAGTCAATCCAAGTTGGCTGCCATTTGGCAAAAGTTTGCTCAATCCGGGTGACTTGAGATTACAGTCAATGAGCAATGAAGTTTTACTCTCGTCGAAAGAAAAAGCTGCTGCCAGATTCACAGATACAAAACTACTTCCGCTCCGGGAAGTAGGGGAAGTCACCATAATTGTTCGATTTGCGCCCTTGCTTTTATGAAGTATTTTAGTCCTGAGTTCTCTGAAGCTATTGGCAATCTTGCCGTTATCCATATCCGAATGAATAATTCTTCGTAACGCCAGATCCCTGCCGCCCAAAAAGTCAGCATCTTCCATCAAAGCAATTTCACGGGTCTTGCTCTCGCGTAATTCGAGATCTGTACTGCGCCTGGTATTGGAATTTTCCGAAGATTCGGTTGTCGCAGTTGCAATCTCTTCGTCAACTACATTGCTGACCACAGTTAGTTGATTTTTTCTTTCAGCCCGGGCTTTTTCTAACGCTTTTTCAAGTTTACTCATATCAAATCACCGCAGCCAATTTGAGCGCTGAAATTATTAAATAAACAATGCCTGTCACTGAAATAATCAATACTATGTGTCTTAAGTTAACCAGTATGGCTGCGGTCTCGGCCGGTGTTGACATATGCGGTATGTGGGCAATAACGGGAATATTATATTTTTCGGTTATTATGCCGCTATTACGAATCCTGGGATCGACTTGCTGAAATCCATAAAGAACACCAAATGGTAATGCCAGGCCAAATATAATGCCGCCAATCATAAAATGAATAAACCGCAACCCGTTAGGACGCAGTGGGATCACTGCAGGCTCATGGGTTTTGATCACAGTTTCCTGCCTGTCACGATTGAGATTCATGGATACCCGGGCATTTTCCCGGCGACGTAACAAGTCCTGGTAGATATCCCGGTTAACCTGGTAGTCTCGTGTTAACTCAACCATGGTAGCTTCGCCGCCATGAATCCGTTTTGAACGATCCAGTTCATGTTTCAGACGAGCCTTTCTCTCCTTCAGTCTTGTTCTTAGTGTTTCTACTTCAGTTTTTGTCTCGGAAATGCCGGCCCTTAGTTTTTCGTAAAGGGGGCTGGAGCTTATACCCTCATCTACATAGATTTCACCCCCTGCTTTCGCTTCGGCCTTTGCCTTCAAACGCCTGCCTTTTTCTGAGACAATGGAGTTCCTGAGTTGTTCTATTTGCTCTTTAATGCGAACAATATCCGGGTAACTTTCGTGGTAATTTAGTCGTAACGTATCGAGCTTGCTATGGAGCTCGGCCATCCTGGTTCGAATTTGCCCTTCGCGTGAAAGACTTATCGTGATATCCGCCTCACCAGAAAGTTGTTTCTCCAGTGAAGTCAGTTTTATTTTTGCCTCTTGATAGTCAAGGCTGGTTTTTTCAATAGATTCTCTTAACTCGTTTATCCTGGTGCTAACTTGCGCTTCATCACCGGGACGGGCATCTGGATTCTCGCTTCGATATATTTTTATTTTCGTTTCTACATCAGTTAACTTTGTGTGATATTCTTTTACCTGCTTGTTAATGAACTCAAACGCAGCGCGACTTTCCTCTTCTTTTGATATGACACTATCATTAATAAACAACTCGCCGTATTTTTTAGTTACTTTGTAAGCCCTTACTGCATTAACATCAGTGTACTCAATTCTTACCAGGTTGCGCCCGGCACCCACGATTCGGGTTTTTTTCATGACGCGTTCGCTCATTTTTTCAATATCGAGATCAGAAGGGTTGTTCTCTAACCAACCACCCGTTTCAAGAATTTTGAGCAATGTTTTACGGCTGTATAAAATTTGAGCGGCCAGTTTTTTATAAACCGTCACATCAACTGCGACGGCACGGCCTGCCAATAACGGGTCAATAATATTCTTTTCATCGACTATGATGGTTGTCTTGGCAGTATAATTTTTTGGCCATACAGTGCCTAATGCCAGCAAGGAAATGCTGGTAATCACAAAAACAGCCACAATCGCTTTTCTGTAGATGAAAGCCTCGCTAAGAAGCAATCGAATAACTTGATCAAAAGGCATACTAACCACGATTATATTAATCCCTGCTATTATCTTCTTATTAAAGTAATCAAACTAATAATTTATTAAAACAATCGTTCTGGCACAGTCAACACATCTCCAGGCATGAGCACCAGGTTCGTTTCCAGCGCGCCTTCAGTAAGAATGCTATCCAGATCTACATTAATGACCTGAACTTTGCCATTAACTTTTCGGTATAGTTTAGACCTGCCAGCGGCAGCAAAATCATTTGTGCCACCTGCTTGTAGCAAGGCATCAAGCACAGTCATCCCTTGCCGATAAGGCATTGAGGACGGTGTCCGTACCGCACCGGTCACCCTTATTCTTGTGAGAAATTCATGGCTCCGCAACTGGGTGAGAATCACAGCCACTTTTGGGCTACGAATATAACTCCTTAATTTTTTTTCAATATTTGCTGCAACTTGCATCGGCGGCAACCCGCCAGCCATCACATCACCAATGAGCGGCAATGATACTTTGCCATCCGGTCGCACGGGCACGGTCACGGTCAATTCTGGATTCCGCCAGACACTCACCTGGATAACGTCATCTATGCCAATTAGGTACTGTTTCTGAATAAATCCAGTTTTCGGCGTATTTTGCGGGTTTTGTGCGGTTAAATTCTTGTCAGTTGTTGCTCCAGCGAGCTCTTCATCAGGCGTAGAAGCACAGGCGCCGAGGGTAGCCGTTAATAGAAGTATTCCCGCCTTGAGGGCTATTTTACTACAAATATTCTGGTTAATAATCATTATTCTCGTCTTTTATCACAATTAAATTTGATATTTACAACTCAGGAATCAGCAACCCGGGCGTCAAGGCCTTTAATTTACGTGCACCCTCTCTAGCTCTAAATTACAATAATTCGGTCTGTTTTGCGGTACTAACACTAAACATTTTGCAATTTTCCCCCAATAATCGAGCCACGACCAAAAACATGCACGAATTGTACCTGATAGTACTTACATATGGCTTACATTCCCCACGCTGGCGGGAATAGCGTCTCATGAAGCAGGCCACAACAGGCATAAATGCGTCCAATAATGGGCCGGGTTGATTATCCCCCATTTTTCAATAGAAATAACTATTTTTTACAGGATTTGCCGCAAAATATTCCAATTCTTGCTTAAATTTTCTTCACGAGAGACAGATACCAGGTTAGATACAGGCAGACAGCTGTACTTAAATAAAAACACGTACAAGATTTACTAAAAAAACGACTGGTATTAACCTGTAACACAATGATGCTGGAGTTTGTTCTAAAAAACGCCTATAAACTATCTATTATTATTTCATTGAAACTATACCCATGAGCAGTCCTGATACATCATCCCGTCACTATCGAACATTGAATATTGACGCCCCCTGTACCTGGGACCAGCTAAAATTTCAATACAGGAAATTGGCCAATACCTGGCACCCTGATCGTCTCCATGGTAACCCTGGGAAACTCTCGATTGCTGAAAATAAACTTAAAGAAATCAACCTGGCCTATTCATTTTTTTCTAACTATTTTAAGGAACATGGCTCATTACCGGCCCTGGAGCAAAAAATACCAGACCCAGTTGATATTAATACCGAGCCTGAAGATAAAAGTAATTTTGAACGCAGTAGCACCACGGGAACTGTTGACCACAGACCATTTACAGACTTTGAGACTACAATAGATCCTGGTAGTAGTGAAAAAAATAATAGCACTCGTCGTCGGGTTATCACATTATTTTTATTGTTTGTGGCTGCTTTTATCAGCTGGAATTATATTGATCAAACTGACACGCTAGAGGAAGCCAGCTCTTTACGGGAAGAATTTCATCCCGATCTGCATAGCAAACCCACTGATGATATTAATAATTTAGAAAAAAATATTGGAAATCGTCAACCCGCAAAGGATCAGAAATATTTTTCGTATGGCTCTACTTTAGGGCAAGTCCATGATGCCCAGGGAACACCAACCCGCACAGAGGGAGACACCTGGTATTACGGCAAGTCAAAAGTACGCTTTACTGATGGCAGGGTTGTTGGCTGGGAAGTATCACATGACGACCCACTATTTGTGTTAACGGATACCCTCAACATAAATAGTTCCAGTTTTTTTGTAGTTGGATCAACCAAGGAACAGGTGCTGCGTATCCAGGGCAAGCCGACACAAAAATCAAATGATACCTGGGATTATGGATTATCCAGGGTTTATTTCTTCGATGGCCAGGTTGTGAACTGGTACAACTCACCAATGAATCCGCTGAAAGCACGAAAATAAATAAGAAGGTAAGTTATAGTAGTACGAGTCTTTAGCGTGCGCCCTGCCCAAATAACACAACCTGGGCGGTGTTGAACATGATAATTATATCAAGAAACAAGGTGTGATTTTTTACATAATAGAGATCATACTGCAGTTTCTCTTTTGCATCTTCCACAGAGGCGCCATAGGGGTATCTCACTTGCGCCCACCCGGTAATGCCTGGCTTAACGCTATGCCTTGTGGAGTAATAGGGAATTTCTTTTGCCAGTTGTTTTACGAAAAATGGACGCTCAGGCCTCGGCCCGACAAAACTCATGTCACCAACCAGCACATTAAAAATTTGCGGTAACTCATCTACACGTATAAGCCTGATGATTTTACCCACTCGGGTAATACGATCATCATTCTTCCTGGCCCATTGTGGTTTACCTTCTTTCTCGGCATCGACCCGCATACTCCTGAATTTCAGGACATCAAAAGGTTTGCCGCACTCACCAACCCTGGCTTGTTTGTAAAATAGCGGGCCGCGACTTTCCAGCTTTATCAGTATCATTGCAATCAGCATTAATGGCAGGGTAAGAAACAGGATCGACAGGCTTGCAATAATATCAAATGTCCGTTTGACCGTGTTTCTTATATTGCCACGATCAAATCCTTCTGAAAAAATTATCCAGCTTGGGTTAAGTGATTCAAGCTGTAACCTGCCTGTTTCCCTCTCAAAAAATGAAGATAAATCGATTACTTTAATTCCTTCCATCCGGCACTCGAGTAATTCTCCCATGGGCAGTGTACCGCCGCGCCGTTGTCTGACGCCGACGACGATTTCATCTACACGATTTCTTTGCGCGATAGAAAGTAAAGGTAATCGTTTATCCAAAAGCATATCGCTTTTTATACTCGTATGGGCACCATCCAATGGCACATATCCCACCAAATGAAATCTTTGCTCGGCAGATTTTTCTCCCAGCAACATCCCAAGCTTGGCGGGTCGACTACCTGCCCCCAGGACCAGCACGCGCCTTTTGATTGCTTCAGAATCGATCAGGGATAAAAAAATGAACCTGACAATTGCGGTGGCCACGAAGGCAATCATGAATGACAACGCTAATGCGCCACGACCCAGCAACAAGTCTGGAAAGGCATAAAAAATGAAGGTCATGGCGATAAAACCAATGACAAAACTCGCCATGAAACGCGAGTAATAACCCCAGTCTCCCTCTCTTATCTCGCGGGCGTACATACCCAACGTTGCCATAATGACGGCCAGCACAAATGAAATTGTTATTGCCCGTGGCAACAACGGACCAATATGTGCTTTTACAGCCTCCCCGCTACTGCCGGCAGCATCCAGGAATCGAACATAAGAACCGGCATAAACAGAAGAGAAAAAGATGGCGATTTCAATACCCGCTAATATCAATAAGGGGGTCGGTACATAGTGCTTGAAGATTCGGACCATCATAATGGAGTTGCTCTACTTTTATTTTTTTAATCTTGCCAGAAGTTTAAGTATACATTTTTAAAGGTGTTACAACCTGAATGTCGACGACTAATATTCGCCAGCTGAATGCAAGTATGCCCGACATCAAGAAACCCGATATTCACACCTCCAGGGTTTACGGATAAGCGTGGTCGCCTAACTATATCGAAAATAGGCAATATCCTTATAATTGTGCCAGATTTTGGCATGGCTTTTGCATTTTCTATATGTAATTCGTAACCAGATATGACCAGGTGTCGTTATGAGAAATATCAACTTAAAAGCCAACATCCAGGTGCAGCCGATACCCCTACGGCCACATTTCATATTATATTTTCTATTTATAACAGTAGTTTATGTGATTATATGGCCAATTAGCACCTACGCTCAAGCCCAAAATACAAATGAAATATTAATCAAAAAATCGAATTTCGCCACCACCAGCAGAGATATTTCAAAATTAGGCGCTTTAGAGAAATTATTTCAGGATGGGCGGTCAGCCTTTAATAATGGGAACCCGGAAATGGCCGCCATTATTTGGCGCGAGATAGCTGAACTGGGCCATGCAAACGCCCAGTACGAACTGGCATCACTGATGCTAAATGGCAGCGTATTAAAAAGAGACATAACAACAGCACTACAATTTTTTAAAAAAGCAGCAAACCAGGGTCACGACAAGGCCCAGTACAACATGGGTGTGGCCTTTGCCAAAGGCATCGGCGTCCAACAAAATACCGGTAAAGCCGTTGTATGGTGGCGCACCTCAGCACTGAATGGTAATACCGATGCCCAATTCAATCTTGGCCTGATGTATTCCAATGGTTATGGGGTTTCTAAAGACATGGTAGTTGCTGCCAGGTGGTGGCAACAGGCAGCCACACAAGGTGACGCGGCAGCCCAATTCAATTTAGGTATGCTCTACGCCAGTGGCGAGGGTGTTGGTCAAAGCTGGAAAACCGCCATCAATTTATGGAAGCGATCTGCCGAACAGGGTTTCTCCCATGCAGTACGGGCACTGGAAGTGCTGGCTAAAAATAAAAACTAACCGAATTTTATGCTAAAAATCCGGTTAAAATATTTGATTTATATTCCCGGCTCGCAATATTCCAAAAAAAGCCTATCATCATAACCAGGCAATATGCGGACAACTAAGGAGTATTGAGAAGTTGCTTCCAGGAATTTTTGTTTATTTTAAAGGCTGCATGACCGAAGCAGGCTGGTTGCAGGTGGACGAGAACCTGCGGCTTGTCCCGGGTATTGTCGCACCCTGGCAAAGCCCGGTTGTCCATCAAATCGTGTTAATTTACTACAACCCTGCCCGGATTCGGGCTTCAGAGGTTATCAAAAGCGTTCGGAATTTTGGTTATGACGCTTGCGTAATTGATTTGTAAAAACTCCGAAGCACTTTGAAATTCATCCAGAGAAATATTTCTTAACAATTCTAGTCATATAAAAAAGTATAAGCCAAAAAACTGCCCTGCAAAGCCAGCCACGCATAAACCGCCGCGAGTAAATCGTCAACCATAATTCCGAAACCACCTGGTACCTTTTTATCAAGAATACGAATTGGCCAGGGTTTCCAGATATCAAATAACCTGAAATAAATAAATCCCAACGTCAGCCATATCCACCCTGCTGGAACCAGTACCAGCACAAACAACATACCAACCACTTCATCAAATACAATCGCCGGATGATCGTGGACACCCATATCATTGGCAGTTTTATCACATATAAATATGCCGGCTATAAATAAAACGGTGCAAATTAATAAATACGTTAGGACTGGCAGTGGCTGTAAAAAATAATATATCGGGAATGCTACTAATGTTCCTACCGTACCCGGCGCATAGGGACTGGCGCCTGCTCCAAGACCCAGGGCCAGTACATGTACGGGATTTTTCCAGTTAATATTTAATTTTTTGCTGGTTATGTTAATTGTTCCCGGCCTTTATCAATCTTTTTTATGAACTTGCAAAATGATCATAGCCTTTTTCAGTGATAGAAATATTAAGTCCATAAACATCCTGAAATCTCAGGCCTGGTTCTTTTTCAACTTCTCCTATCACCGTAACAGTACAATCCAGTTCCTGGCCAATTTTTGTAATTTTATTAACAGATTTTTCCGGCGCCGTGAAACATAACTCGTAGTCGTCTCCAAAACCCAAAGCCAGGCCCCGGCCACCTATGTGTTCCGCGTGTTCTAAAAAAATTTCTGACAGGGGTAATTTTTCCAGGTTGATAGTCGCGCCACATCCACTGGCCACTAGTATATGAGTAAGATCTGCAGACAGGCCATCTGAAATATCTATTGCACTATTTGCAAAACCTCGTAGTTTTTGTCCCAGTAAAATTCTGGCCTCAGGCATATTTAAAACCTGGTTAACCTTCAACAAATCCTTTTGCGAAATATCCAACTGGCCGTCACGGCAAGCAAACGCCAACGCTGCATCGCCTATAAACCCGGAAACAAAAATCTTGTCGCCTGCTTTTGCACCAGAGCGTCGCAGTGCACTGCCTGCAGACAATTGGCCCGCGGCCTGAATAGAGATTGATAGCTGACCTTTTACCGTATCACCACCAATCAGGCATATATTATGTTTGGCAGCCAGGGCAAACAGCCCGGAAACGAATCGATTCAACCAGTCCTTATCGTATTCTGGCAGGCTAAGATTTATCGTAAACCAGACCGGCTCTGCACCCATTGCGGCAAGGTCACTTAAATTAACGGCCAGCGATTTATGGCCAATGGCTTCGGGGGGCGTATCAACAGGAAAATGTACGCCTGAGATCAGCGTATCTGTTGTGATGACCTGCTCTAAACCAGGAGCAATTTTGGTTATTGCTGCGTCATCACCAATACCCAAAATGACCTCATCACGACTCAGTCCTTGTTGGGCGAAATAGTTTTGAATAATATCAAACTCACTCAAAGTGAGTAATCCGTATTTTTATACTGATGCTTTTTTTCCTTTGAGCTCGGATGCACGTAATTTGGCGGCAATTTTATCCAGCACCGCGTTGACATATTGATAACCATGCTCGGCACCAAATGTTTTCGATAGTTCGATTGCCTCATTAAGCACAACTTTACAAGGTACTTCCCGGTGAAACTCCAGCTCATAAGCGCCAATTCTAAGAATAGCCCGTTCAACCGGGTCGATATCATCTATAGCACGATCAATAAAAGGGAGAATATGGTCGTCCAGCTCATGGACATGTAAGGGGACCTCCCTGACCAGGTAATCAAAATACTCCATATCAACATCACCCATCTCGTGATCGAGAATAAAGTGATCTTCAATTTCATCGGGCGCTTGCTCAGTTAACTGCCATTGATACAAAGCCTGTACAGCTGCCTGACGCGCCTTGTGTCTGCCACCCTGAAGCATGTTATCTCCTCCCTACGGTTACTATATTTTCTTAAGTAAATTTACCATTTCAATTACAGAGACGGCTGCCTCGGTACCTTTGTTGCCTGCTTTTGTGCCTGCCCGCTCAATCGCCTGCTCGATTGTATCTACCGTTAGAACACCAAACGCAATCGGAATTTCATGTTGCATATTTACCTGCGCCATACCTTTGGTACATTCACTGGCAACAAATTCAAAATGTGGTGTACCGCCACGGATAATAGCCCCCAAAGCGATCAAGCCATCATATTTTGAAGCCATTGCCATTTTTTTTAAAGCCAATGGAATTTCGAATGCACCGGGCACGCGAACAATTTCAATTGCATCACTTTCTGCACCATGCCGTTCCAGTGCATCGACGGCACCTTCAAGCAACCGGTCAACAATAAAACTGTTAAATCTTGCCAAAACAATACCAAAACGGGCGCCACGGACAACCAAATCACCTTCAATATTTTTTATACTGCTCATAAGTATTTTTCTTTTATCCTGCCTGTTTTGATTTATTTTTATTTTCACCACTGGCGATATCACTGGACTCGATGTTTTCTACTACTTCCAGGCCAAAGCCCGACATACCGGGCAACCTGATTGCATGGCCCATGACTCGCATTCTGCCCACGCCTATGTCCGCAAGTATCTGGCAGCCAACACCATAAGTCCGCAGGCCCTTGCGAACATGGGCAAGGTTAGGCAGCTCTGATACCGTATCTTCAGAAGAAAGTTTTTCAAGAATATGAGTAATACTTTTTGATGGGTCGGATTGATCCAGCAAAACGATCACACCCGCACCTTCCCGGGCAACCATGGCCATGGCCTGGTGTGCCGTCCAGCTGCCGGAACGATGATTATCGGTAAAAACATCAAGCAAAGTTTCCTGGACATGAACACGCACGAGGGTGGGCGTTTTCTTGTTTATCTTGCCCTTGATTAATGCCAGGTGCGTGGCATCGGTAATGGTGTCGTGGTAGGCGCGAATGGTGAATTCACCGTACTCGGTATTCACGTCATATTGGCCAGCAGATTTCACCGTCGCCTCGTTCTCCATACGGTAATGAATCAGGCCTGCAATAGTGCCAATTTTTAACTTGTGTTCTTTAGCAAATTCTACCAGCTCAGGCATCCTGGCCATGGTGCCGTCTTCGTTCATGATTTCACAAATCAGGCTTGCCGGTTCCAGCCCGGCGATTCGTGCCAGGTCAACACCCGCTTCCGTATGTCCGGCCCGGGACAAAACACCACCACGTTGTGCCATTAATGGAAATATATGACCGGGTTGAACAATGTCTCCCGGCCTGGCATTTTTCCGCACCGCCGCCTGTACCGTGGTCGCCCGATCGGCTGCAGAGATGCCGGTGGTTACGCCGACCGTGGCTTCAATGGATAAAGTAAAATTCGTGCTGCGTTGTTTCTGTGTCTCACTCACCATTAAAGGCAGTTGCAACTGTTTACAGCGTGCCTCGGTCAGGGTCAGGCAAATGAGTCCGCGCCCGTACTTGGCCATAAAATTAACATCATCAGGCCGGACAAACTCGGCCGCCATGACCAGGTCGCCCTCGTTCTCACGATCCTCGTCATCCATCAAGACCACCATGCGGCCTTGACTCAGTTCTTCAATAATCTCGCCAACAGGGCTGACTGCCATACTCGTTACTGCCTCAATATTGTTTCTGAATCAGGGTCTATTTTAACCCCGTCTGCTGAAAGATGCAGGGGGAAATGTCAGCTAAAACCTTATAGCTTCTAAATCAATCACTAAGCTGAGTATTGGGATATCCAAACGCTAAAAAACTATCTAGACAAACCCGTTTTCTACCAATAATGCCTGGCTAATATTATTGTTTTGCAGGTTTCTATTGCGGGTTTGATCCTGTTCCGGGTCAAGTAAACGCTCCAGGTAGCGGGCCACAATGTCCACCTCAAGATTGACAAATGCCCCTTCAAAATAACCTTCCATCACCGTTTCATTCAGTGTGTGTGGCACAATCGTTAGCACGAAATCACAACCCGTGACTTCGTTAATTGTCAGGCTGACACCATCAACCGAAATAGAGCCTTTTTTGGCAATATATTTACCAAGCTCCCCTGGTGCCCGCACCAGAAACCGGGTAAAACGACCGACATCTTCCCGGGATATAATCTGGCCAATACCATCAACGTGACCACTGACCATGTGGCCGCCAAATCGGCTGTTTGCCAACATGGCCTTCTCGAGATTAACCCGTGAACTAACGCGCAATCGCCCAATTTGTGAATTTGCCAGTGTCTCACG
This sequence comes from uncultured Acidiferrobacteraceae bacterium, assembly GCA_913009895.1. Taxonomy (GTDB): domain Bacteria; phylum Pseudomonadota; class Gammaproteobacteria; order Acidiferrobacterales; family SZUA-150; genus SZUA-150. The sequence continues at coordinate 36,691 of CAJVXY010000020.1, forward strand.
AGAGACATCGGCCCAAAAACCATCTCCGGGCAAATCAACCACGGTCAGGCAAACACCATTAACCGCAATACTGTCGCCCAATTTTACGTCAGACAGGTTTAGATCCTGGGTTGCAATACGAATTCGCAAACCGTCAGTTTTTTCAGATAACGCAGCAACAAGCCCTGTCGCCTCAATAATTCCCGTAAACATTCCTTTTCTCCTCGTCTCATTATCTTGTGGTCAACCTGCTTTTCGGTACTTTAATCATGACAGGTTAATCACGTCTGCGATAACCCGCCAGTCTTCTCCCACTGCACGGACATCGCGTATTTTTAGTGTATATCGATCCGCCATCTTTTCCAGAGCCGGAAACTTAAACATACCGCGCCCATCAGTGCCAAGCAAATGGGGGGCCAGGTATAAAACAAGCTCATCGACAATGCCGGCATATAACAAGGCCCCGCAGAGTGTGGCTCCGGCTTCAATATGGATCTCATTAATCTCCCTGGCCACCAAATCCAGCATCAAGGCGTGCAAATCAATGCGGTTACTCTGGGTCGCCACAATCAAAACTTCTGCCCCAACGTCCTGGAGCCGGGTCACCGCGGCATGGTCGTGGCTGGCTGTGACAACCAGTGTTTTTCCTTCTATCTTAAACACCCTTGCATCCGGTGAAATGCGTAGATTACTGTCCAGGACAATTCTCAGGGGCTGACGAGTACAGGGGTTATACCTTACATTTAATGATGGATCATCCATCAGAATGGTGCTGACACCCGTTAATATGGCCGAGCTCCTGGCCCGCCAGCGGTGCACGTCTCGTCGTGCTTCTTCGCCTGTTATCCACTTACTGACACCGCTTTCCAGTGCGGTACGGCCATCCAGGCTGGTGGCCAATTTAACCCTCACCAAGGGCCTTTTTTTAGTCATTCTGCTGATATAACCGGGATTTAACGCCTCAGCTTCCGTTTCCATGAGGCCAATGGCGACCACAATACCCGCTTCCTGAAGTGCCCGAATGCCATTCCCAGCAACCATTGGATTTGGATCTTCCATGGCAATAACAACTCTCTGGGGGCGTGTTTTTAGCAATGCGTCTACACAAGGAGGCGTCCGACCGTGGTGGCTGCAGGGCTCCAGGGTGACGTAAACTGTGGCGCCGTAAAGATGATCCTGGTGGGCATTTTCAAGGGCAATAACCTCGGCATGGGGTCCACCTGCCCGTTCATGCCAGCCCTCACTAATGATTTTTCCATTTTTTACAATGACGCAGCCGACCCGTGGATTGGGATCAGTCGTCTCCATGCCCAAATGTGCCAATTCCAGGGCCCGAGCCATATAAACGGCATCTTTTGCATCCGTGGTCACTTTTTCTCGTCTCCATCCGGAATTAATTTCAATTGATTGCGACGTGCCTCGGCCGTGGGTTCTTGCTGTAATCTCTCTATTTCCTCGTTAAAAGCCTCCACATCCTCAAAACTTCGGTAAACCGAGGCATATCGCACATAAGCGACCTGATCCAGCTCTTTTAGCTCCTCCATTACCCATTCACCGATTACCCGCGAGGCCAGCTCCCGGACACCACTGGCCATTAACTTGTGTCGAATCCGGCCCATTGCCGCCTCGACCAGTTCGGTCGCAACCGGTCGCTTCTCCAAAGCGCGACGAAAACCGGTCCGTAGTTTATCTCCATTAAAAGGTTCACGACTGCCATCGGACTTAATCACCTGGGGCAATCGCAATTCTGCACGTTCATAGGTCGTGCAACGCTCATGGCAGGACAGGCATTCCCGGCGGCGGCGCACGGTCTCACCGTCATCGGCGAGACGCGAATCAATGACTTTGGTGTCTTCAGCAAAACAAAAAGGACAACGCATAAGGGCTAAGATACAGGGGAAATGAGATGTTTTACAGGTTTTTGGGCGTTCCGCCTGCGGCGGACTTTAAGTGCTATTAATCGGGGTTGGTCCCGATAGCCCAGTTACTTTCTCTGGACAAGCAAGAGAAAGCAACCAAAGCCATTGCGATGCGCAGGATGCGCAAGTGTCGCAGAAGCCAGGTCTGTCCGTGTTAAAGCGCCTTGTTATGTGTAATTATTTTATGTACGTTGTAAAAGATCGTTTTCCTTTGAGTTTGTATACATCAAAATCCCGATCAATCGTTGCAACTTTACTGATATTCAATTTTTGGCTCTTATTTTTTCTTTCAGAAAAGCCTTTCTATCAGTCGATAAGTTGCCTTTCCCGCTGGCATATTTCCCAATAATACCGCTCCCCAACTCCCAGGGAGACGGTTTCTCTAACTTATCTAAATACGCTGTAACGCTTTTTCTTATCAATTCAGATTTGCTAAGACCTAGCCTATGAGCTGTATCATTGATGGTTTTTTCTAACTTTGGGTCGAGCCTAAGAGTAATCATGGGTTATCTCCATCAAACAGTGTGTTACATATTGTAATACAACAAGTTTAAATGTTACTCGCTCATAGCGTTTTGCCAAGGGGCTTTCGAAGGGGCGCTATTTTTGCGAATAGAAAAAATCGTGAACCTTCTGAAAGTTTATCTGGATGAGTTTGTTATGTGCTGTGTCATGGTTTGAATGTTTTTAACTGCAACTCTTTTACCACCTTGAAATGCTTTACATTGCTAGAAACCAGCATGATGTTATTTTCTATAGCCGTTGCAGCAATAATTGCATCACCTGCCCTCATATTTGAAGATAACGTATATTCCTCGACATATATTAGTGCTCTATGCCCTATATTTTCAGTAAGCGGTAATATGGCAAACTCGAATTCACTAATGAAATCTTTTACAAGTTTGTGGTGTGTCTTATTTTTTGCACCCTGAAGCAATTCCATATAACTCTGAATCGATAGATATTTATCATCATCTTTTTCAATCAACTTCGCTGCTTTTTCATTTCCTCGCTGAACCCAGATTAAAATATCTGTATCATAAATCATGTCGAGTCTTTCTTAAATTTGCGAGTTCTTCTAATACAGTATCGTTATAATCCTTATTCATACCAAAAAAAGGATGATCTTTTATTTTTAATACTGTCTTTTCCCTGGCAGGTTTAATCACACCTTTTATTTTCCCATGATACAGAACAGTGACGCTTTCATTTCGATCAAGCGCCTTCAGAATATCGTTTGTTTTATACCTTAAATCTACTATTGATGCCTTCATAATTGCCTTCGAAACTTGTAATATGTCTACTCATTATAGACATTTTTCAATGTATACTCAAGAATCTTATTTTCTACGTATAATCGGATGGTTACGCGGGGTAGGAAGGTTTTTTTGCGTCTAACAGTATGTCATACGGCGGCGGTCTATTGCCTCAAAAACAGGTGTTAGGCTGCCGCCGTCTAGTTAAACATACATAGCCATTCTCAACATTTTGCCACCCAGTAATTAAAAGTGGCTAAGTCAATACGACCGGCTACTTCTGCTGCAAATCTAGCGAAGGCTTAGTTAGCCTTTAATGACCACAACCCCATTCAGACATTCAACTATCTAGCAGCCAACGGCAGCGTCCACGGAGACATAAAACAAGAAAGACAAGTGGCTGCTCTCGCCCAATTGCGTTCACTAAAGTAAACTGTGTCAGTATTCGTTTTGCAGCGTCGGAAGAAAAATCCTGTTTGCGCGTATCGTGTTTGAGGCAAGCGGGCGATAGCCCGCTCCGAGTTATACGCGCAACGAAGATTTTTCTGAGAACGCGATGTGAGCGTTAGCGAGCAAGTACTGAATGAAGCTTCGCCAGAAGATTCTACAGTGAAGGGAGAAGCGAACGTGGAGGTCGCTCTCGGCCATCCCTGGCCTCCGCGACACTTGTGCATCCTGCACATCGCAATGGCTTTGGTTACTTTCCCCGAAAGGAAAGTAACTGGGCTACCGGGACCAGCCCCGATTAATAGCGCTTAAAGCCCGCCGCAGGCGAACCAAACTTAAGCTTAACCATAAACCGGATAACGTTTATTCAACGCTAATACTTTGTCTTTAATCTGGCTTTGCACATTAGCATCAGTCATATTCTCCATGATGTCACACATCCAGCCAGCTACGTCTTTAGAATCCTGTACACCATAACCACGGGTGGTAATTGCCGGTGTGCCAATGCGCAAACCACTGGTGACAAACGGCGATTGCGGATCATTGGGCACGGCATTTTTATTCACGGTAATGTTGGCCTTATGTAATGCTGCCTCGGCTTCTTTGCCGGTGATACCTTTATCTATTAGGTCCAGTAAAAATAAATGATCCTGGGTGCCACCAGAGACGACGTTGTAACCACGCGCTAAAAATACTTCGGCCATGGCCGTGGCATTATCCAGCACTTGCTGCTGGTAAACTTTGAATCCTGGTTCAAGGGCCTCTTTAAATGCCACTGCCTTGGCGGCAATCACATGCATTAAGGGGCCGCCCTGGGTGCCGGGAAATACAATTGAATTGAGTTTTTTCTCGATCTCGGGATTGGCCTTGGCGAGAATAATACCGCCACGAGGCCCGCGCAGGGTTTTATGGGTTGTTGAAGTCGTGACATCGGCAATAGGCACGGGATTGGGATACAAACCCACTGCCACCAACCCGGCAATGTGGGCCATGTCCACCATCAGGTAGGCGCCAACACTATCGGCAATTTCCCGGAATCGTTGCCAGTCTACAATCTGGGAGTAGGCACTGAAGCCCGCCACCACCATTTTTGGTTTATGCTCCTGGGCCAGTTTTGCCACCTGGTCGTAATCAATTACGCCAGACTCATCCAGCCCATACTGAATGGCATTAAAAATTTTACCGGAAAAATTCACCTTGGCACCATGGGTCAGGTGACCGCCATCGGCCAGGCTCATGCCCAAAATGGTATCACCCGGTTTTATCAGCGCCAGGTAAGCTGCGGCATTGGCCTGGGAACCGGAATGGGGTTGGACATTGGCATAATCGGCGCCAAATAATTGTTTGACCCGGTCTATTGCCAGTTGCTCAGCCACGTCTACGTTTTCACAGCCGCCGTAATAGCGTTTGCCGGGATAACCCTCGGCATATTTATTGGTTAAAACCGATCCCTGCGCCTCCATGACCCGGGGGCTGGCATAATTCTCCGAGGCAATCAGCTCGATATGTTCTTCCTGGCGCACCACTTCCTGCTCCATGGCGGTCCATAATTCATTATCAAATCCGGCAACGGTCATTTTTTTATCGAACATCGTTCTGGTTTCTCCCACAAGTTTTAGTTTGCCAGGGCCTGGCTGTGACAACAGGCGGCCAAGGATACAGATTTATTTGCCGGATTGCATGAGTTGTCCGTTTCACATAATTTGGAGACGCGCGGTTAGTAAAACGTTGGCCAATACCATTAACCCTACCCGATTATTAAGCAGGCATAATTCTTTATAAATCCCTGTTCGCAAACAGGTTTTAGGCTGCTAAACTAACCACTATGGCAATTTATCAGCATGCACTTGAACCCGGCTCCCGGGTCGAAGGTTACGAGATTCGGCGGGTACTGGGTATTGGTGGCTTTGGTGTGACTTACCAGGCAACCGACCTGCAACTGAATTGCGTGGTTGCCCTGAAAGAATATTTACCCAGTGGCCTGGCCATTCGCAATACCAATACCAGGGAGGTGACACCTAAATCCGAAGAAGAGAAAACCCTGTTTAACCGGGGCCTGAAAAGATTTCTCGATGAAGCCCAGACCCTGGCCAAGTTCAAGCTACCCAGCATTGTTCGTGTTAACCGGTTTCTTGAGGCCAATGGCACGGCTTATATTGTCATGGATTATGAAGAAGGCCTGCCGCTGAGTAATTACATACGCAAACGCAAAACCCTGACTGAGAAAGAAATCCGATCCATCATACTGCCGATTCTCACGGGCCTGCGCTCTGTCCACACCCATGGCATTTTACATCGTGACATCAAGCCGGCGAATATTTATTTGCGCAAACAGGGTTTGCCTGTGCTGCTGGATTTTGGTGCGGCGCGTCAGGAGTTACAACAAAATTCCCGTCCCATGACTGGCATGGTGACGCCGGGTTATGCCCCGTTCGAACAATACAATAATCGGGACAAACAAGGTCCCTGGACAGACTTGTATGGTGTTGGCGCCACTCTCTATCATTGTGTCACCGGTAAAATCCCGGCGCCATCACCTGACCGGATTTCGGCATTGCACAATGATGAAACCGATCCACTGGAGCATGCCCATTCAATTGTAAAAAGTGGTTATGGCGATGCCCTGCTCTCTTCAATTGACTGGATGTTAAATATCCAGCCAAAAAATCGACCACAGTCGGTGGATGAAGTCCTGGGCATGTTATCGCCAATCAAAAAAAATGCTGGCGCTGAATCGGCTTCCCCGGTTGACCTTGGTGATGTTGGCCAGACTTTTATGCTTGATAACCTGGATGCCAAACTTGACGACTGGGATCCGGCAGTGCTGGCCAAAGCCGAAAAAGAGCTGGCGCCCTATGTCGGGCCCATGGCCAAAGTCCTTGTTAACCAGTACGCAGAAAATGCCATCGATACCCTGGCGCTCTACACGGCACTGGCTATGGAAATTGAGAAATCCGCTGACCAACAGGCCTATATCAGGCTGGGTCAGCTAGCCAGTCTTACCACCGGCGCCCGCAATTCTGAGCAAAAAAACGCGGCCAGCGAAGAGACCAGGATCAATCCAAATGTCCCGCATGTACCGGGCCGTGCCACTGTTGAATGGGATAATAAAATTCTGAAATTTGCCGAAAAGGAACTGGCTAAATTTGTCGGCCCCATGGCCAGGATACTGGTATCTCAAGCTGCTGAACAAAGTGACGATATATATAAACTGGTAGAAATACTCTCCGAAGATATCCCCACCCAGGAAGAAAAATCCAGGTTCGCCAGGTTACTGGCAAATTTTAGTTAAATACAGAATAATACCGAATAAATAATACTAACTATAATAAGACGGCGTTTGCAGTCGTTGGGGAACCACAACCATGAAACTCAGGACCAAGTTTAATTTTGTATTGTTTTTCGTCTTTTCAATCACGCTGGCGGGTACCAGTTATTTATCATTTAAACTACTGGAAAAAAATGCCGAGGATGAAATAATCCGCCATGCGGGCATGATGATGGAAGCCGCCCTGGCGATTCGCAGTTATACAGTAAAAGAAATCAGGCCACTGATCGCCCACCATTTAACAGAAAAATTCCTGCCGCAAACCGTACCAGCTTATGCCGCGACCACCAGTTTTGATGCCTTAAGAATCAAACACCCGGAATACAGTTACAAAGAAGCGACGCTCAATCCCACCAACCCAAGAAACCGGGCCGTAGAATGGGAATCAGATATCGTCCAGGCCTTCCGTAATCAATCAACCCTGACAGAGCTTATCGGCACACGAGATACCCCGACTGGCAAGTCATTATATTTGGCAAGACCGATCAAGATTAAAAATGAAGGCTGTTTGGGCTGTCATAGTTCTGTTGATGTCGCGCCCAGTACGCTGCTGGAAAAATATGGTGCCAATAATGGTTTTGGCTGGGAATTAAATGAAATAGTGGGCGCGCAAATCGTTAATGTGCCCATGTCTGTGGCCATTAAACAAGCCCAGGATGCTTCTATTACGTTTGTAGGCGTACTTTCAGGTGTATTTATTCTGATTATGATTATTTTGAATATCATGTTACGAAAAATCATTATTCGACCAATTGATCAAATGGCCAATATTGCCGACCAGGTCAGCCTCGGTGATCTGGCTGCACCCGAATTCAAACATGATGCCGATGATGAAATAAAAGTCCTGGCAGAGTCTTTTACCCGGATGCGTCGCAGCCTGGAAAAAGCTATGAAAATGTTGAATAACCCGAGCACAAGAAGTCGCTAGTGATGCACAAAAAAATACCCGGCTTAACCGGGTATTTTTTTATTTTGATATAATAAACATCCACGACGCAAGCGGTCGGGGCACTAACTGCATTCTTAAAATCATTATAAACCGCAGAGGACGCAGAGGGGGCCAAAATTACTAATAAGAGTATATTTCAGACTCCACAGAGATAAAAATATATTTTCTCAGCGAACCTCTGCGTTCTCTGCGGTTAATCTTTATGCGAAAAGAGCATCAACAGTTTGCGCCGCAAGCGTTGGGGAATTGAACCCCAAGTGATAAATTTTTTACTGTTCAAAAATTCTTTGTAATTGCTCCATATCGTTAACTACCTTAAAGTCAGTGGCACCTGCTGCCAGCAAGCGCTTTTCCCAGTTTGCCAGTCTGCCCATGTAACGACGAGGATCTATATTATCGGCACGTAACTTGGTGACATTCAGTGCAACAAATTTTATATCGGTTAACTTGATGGGAAAATTCCTGATAGTTTTTTTATCAAGCTCTTCCTGCATATCGGAAAAAATAACAATCATCTTGCGTCCTGCACCGGCTTCGTTCAAATACTCTGCTCCCTGAATAATACCGCCGGTGATATCAGTATGGGCACTGCCTTTTTTGGTTTTTCTGGCAAATTTGTCAAATTTTTTCTTGAATTGTTTTTTTTGCACGTTCATCCTGGAAGGTACTTTATCGAAAGTAACTTTCGCTATAATATCTTTTTCGGTGAAGGATCTGCTCTTCACCCTGGCCACAGCGAATGAGTCACCGGGATTAAGCGTGCCCAATAAATAGTTAACCACATTACGTGCATTTTTTAATTCTTTGGCATAAGTCCCTGAGGTATCGACCAGCATATACACACCACGGGCCTGGCTCTTTTTGTCTACACACCCTGTCAGCGCAAGAACAAAACTTAATACTAAAAGCGTTAATCCTGCCTTAACCATTACTATTGACCTCCTGTCGAAGCATGACGTTTTTGAAAATCCGTAAGCGTAGTATTGAATGATAAAACTTCATCCGGTTTTTTTTCAAAGACGCCCATTTTCTTTTTTACTGATCGCTCGATGAGCAAAGGCAGAAAAATTGCAACATCATAAAGATGCGTTATTGCGCTGCCCGCGTGTCGAATCAGGTTGCCTGCAAATCGAAATGACAAGGCCAGGCCTCTTACCGCTAATACCAGTAATGTACCCAACACTGTTCTGGCAGAGTAAATAAAATATTCCAAAGGTATGCCTACAAAGGCTAACGCGATAGGCAGGATGAACCCCAGCACCATTTGACCCATCATGGGAATTTTGGAGACCAGCCCGGCCTTGGCGGCCGCTGCAGCAACAGCCGCCGCAGTTTCTTCAGTGCCTGCCAGCGATTGTTTTAACTCCATGGAAGCCACTACAATCTGGTCGCGCATAACTGCCAGGGCAACTTCGACCCCAGCCAGTGTTAAAAGGATTGACAGTGATACCCACATTAAAATACGACGGGCCTTATCTTCCATATTGTTGATTCTGGGAAATAAATGAGTAATTCGCAGAGATTCCATGAAAAACAAACCCATGGTTACCTCAACAAAAATAATTACCAGGGCAGCCACATCAGAGGTTTGCATACCGGCAGTAATATAATCACCTGCCCCCACCATTTCTGACATGGGCAAGGCAATTAATCGTGAGTTAATAAACGCACCACCGAAAGCAACAATTAATACCAGGCTGGATATAGCTAACTGGATGGTTGCAGAAGAAGTTAACGCATGTTCTGCCTCTTTTGTTTTGGCAATGATACCTTCAAATTTTTCCATGTGGACATCGACTGACATGGCGGCTTCCTGCAAACCTGTCACCTTTTTGTTGACCTCTTTCATTTCCGTGTCAAGTGAACGCCAGGAGGGCTGGAAACTTTTCAAAATCTTGTGGCGAGATTCATAGGCCTTGCGATATTCAGCAATTACCTTGGTATAACCTCTGTCTATTGACTTGCTGATATCTTGGAGCAATTTTTCAACAATGCCGTCGGTGCCCTTTTTAATCTTGGCAATATTTTTAATGGCATCTGTCCATTCCGGTGGCGGTGGTGGGACTTCGGTACAGTTTTTGTAATCTTCCTCAATGTTCGTTATCTCATCCATGACCTTGCGTTGCATGCTCGGATAATCATGTAAGTCCCTTTCAATCTTTTTACTGATGCGATCGAACTCACGTTCAACAGCCTGGACAACCTCGGCCCGGCCATGGGCCAGCAAAACTGTGCGGTTTCGATTACTAAGCTCCTGGGCACCTCGCATTAACCAGCGGGCACCTGTACGCAGTGGGCTGCTGAAGGCATAGGTAATCGCAAGTATGACGCCGTGCATCGAGCGACGGCCTGCCCATAAAAAGGGCAGCAAAATAATAAATAAAATAATTGCCGATAATGCCGGATTACCCGGCCAGATCATCCACCAGTCGTTTGCCATACAAAAACTCCATCTTTTAGGTTTTTAATGCTGTGTTTAGATTAATTAGTATAGTCCATAGCATGGGTTGCGCATTGTAGCCAGCCCGGGGCCGACGAAAGCCTGCGCTCATAGGATAACTGGCCTCTCAAGTGAAATATTACTTGGATGTCTTGACTATTGTATGTCAATGAAAACTTGATCTGGGCGCGCGATATATAAGCGAAAGATTAAATTCAAGCGATGCGTCTTTCGCGATTATCCATGACGCCAGGAAACGCGATGTTTACTGGAGCATAAAACCTAAGGCGTGTTGTCTACTGCCCCTTCCTTCTCTGGCACCAACATATCTTCCCTGGTGATACCCAGTGACAGAACTGCAGGCGTGGCAATATAGATTGAAGAATAGGTGCCCACTACGACACCAACGATTAATGCGACAGAAAATCCGCGAATGATTTCGCCGCCAAATACAAGTAAAGAGATAAGCGCCAGCAGTGTTGTACCAGAAGTGATGATTGTACGAGACAGGGTGTCATTGATAGATCGATTCAGGATATCAACTACCGGACTGCGCCTTATTTTACGAAAATTCTCACGAATGCGATCAAAAACCACAATAGTATCGTTCAACGAATAACCCAGCACAGCTAACAAGGCAGCCAGTACTGTTAAGTCAAATTCTATTTGAGTGACCGAAAAAAAACCGAATGTCAGCAATACATCATGGGCAATGGCAACCACGGCACCCAGGGCAAAACGCCATTCAAAACGAAACATGACATAAACGAGTACAGCAATCAGGGTAAAGAGTAGTGCCTTACCCCCTTTTTCTGCCAGCTCACCGCCAACCTGTGGGCCAACAAATTCAATTCGCCGCACCTGAACTTTGCAAACCCCAACAACATCGCTATCCAGAGACTGGCACTGCTGGGTCTGGTCAGCACCAATATGATGACTTGTCTCACCGGTTTGCTTGCGCAATAGCGCAACAATGTTATTGCTCATGGTAATGCCTTTTTCACCTTCGCGAACAGGCATCCTGATCAAAACGTCCTGGATGGTGCCAAAATGCTGAACAACTGCATCTTTATATCCCGCTTCACCCAAAGTCTTGCGCACAGATGCAATTTCTACGGGCTTGTCATAAGTAATTTCTACTAATGTGCCACCAGTAAAGTCGAGACCAAAATTCAGGCCCCGGGTCATCAGCAAAATAACCGTTGCAACCAGTAGCAATACCGAAATGACAATCGATATTTTGCGCGCGCCCAAAAAATCGATATTAGATTTATGAAGTATTTCCATATTTAAACTCTTTTTGTATAAGTGCTTGCTTAATAGTTCATTAAATTGGTAAGCGCTTCATGCGCTTGTTACCAAATAACAGGTTAGTCAACCCACGAGCAGCAACAATGGCTGTAAACATTGAAGTAACAATGCCAATGCTCAAGGTAATAGCGAACCCTTTAATCGGGCCAGTGCCAAAGTTAAATAACATCAGGGCAGCAATCAGCGTTGTAATGTTAGCGTCCGCAATCGTGCTGAATGCTTTTTCATAACCAGCACTGATACTTGCTTGTGGGGAGTTACCATTGCGCACTTCTTCCCTGATACGCTCAAAGATTAATACATTGGCATCCACCGCCATACCGACTGTCAGCAAAATGCCGGCAATACCAGGCAAAGTCAGTGTTGCCTGAAAAATAGACAAAACGGCAATAATAAAAACCAGGTTTAGTGCCAGCGCAAGATCGGCGATTAAACCAAAAGTGCGGTAATAAAAAGCCATGAAAATCATGATAGCCGCAAAACCAATAATGATGGACAGAAATCCCTGGTCAATATTGTCCTGGCCCAGGCTCGGGCCGACCGTGCGTTCTTCGATAATTTCTATCGGTGCCGCCAATGCACCTGCACGTAATAACAGGGATAAATCATTGGCTTCCTCAACACTGTCAAGGCCCTCAATCTGAAAACGTTTACCAAGCTGGGAGCGAATGACTGGCGCGGTAATAACTTCTTCAATTTTTTTCTTCAGTTTTACTGTATTACCCTTGCTATCGATTATCGGCTTGCCGTCCCTGCCCAACTTGTCCTCGCTACGTAATTCAATATAAACAGCCGCCATGCGTTTGCCGACATTCTTGCCGGTAATCCGTTGGTTAACCGCCGCACCGCGGGCATCAAGGGTAATGGAAACAATCGGTTGATTACTTTGACTATCAAAACCAGGCGCCGCATCGACAATATTATCACCGGAATAAATGATTCGTTTTTTCAAGAGTATAGGCCGGCCGTCTTTCATTCGATAAAGTTTTGCACCAGCCGGGACACGACCGGTCTGTGCAGCAACCGGGTCGTGCTCTTCATCGACCATGCGAAACTCCAGGGTCGCAGTGCGGCCAAGAATTTCCTTGGCCTTGGCGGTATCCTGAATGCCCGGTAACTGAACAACAATTCGCTCTGCACCCTGCTGCTGAATAATTGGTTCTGCAACACCCAGCTCGTTCACACGATTGCCAAGTGATGTCATGTTTTGTTCCAGTGCAAAACGACGCTTCTCCCGCTGCGCCTCTTCCTTAAGCCTGACGGCAAGAATAAATTGTCCTTCCACTTCTGTGTCGACCAGAATTAAATCCTTGATCTCGTCACGTATGGCATCGCGGGCTTTATCGCGCGTCTCTTCATCTTTGAACCGTATATTGATACCGCCGGTTGCCATGTTCGTAACCCGGCTATAACGAATACGTGCCTTACGCATAATACGCCGCATATCATCTGCATAACTCTCTTCGGCTTTTCTAATTACCGCCGTCATATCTACTTGCATCAGGAAGTGGACACCGCCGCGAAGATCCAGCCCCAGGTACATGGGTTTGGCATTAAACGCATCTAGCCAGGCGGGTGTGGCCGGTAAAAGATTAAGTGCGACAGAATAATTTTTACCCAATGCCTTCTGGATCACAGCACGGGCTTTTAATTGAATTTCAGTATCGGCAAACCTGACACTGGCATTTTTTTTGTCTACCTGTGCAGTATGGTATTTTAATTCAGCACTTTTTAGCGCTGCTTCGACAGAGGCCAGGGTATCTTTAGAGATTTTGGCACTGCGGGTGCCAGATATTTGTATAGCCGGATCATCGCCATAAAGATTGGGTAACGCGTAAAGCGCGCCCAATACCATCAGCACAGCGATTAAAATGTATTTCCAGAGGGGGTACTTATTCATGATTCTTATATATAAACTTTTATTATAATGATGATTTAATTTCCTGGTGATTTGTTACCAGGCAGCTGTCAGGCACTCTTTATTGTCCCTTTTGGCATGACAGTCTGGACTGAACTTCGCTGCACCTTGATTTCAACGCCATCGGCAATTTCAATCGTAATAAATTGCTCGCCAACACCACTGATACGGCCCAGGGTTCCACCATTGGTGACAACCTCATCACCTTTGGCCAGGGCCGCAACCATGTTCCGATGCTCTTTTGCCCGTTTGCTTTGGGGTCGAATGAGTAAAAAATAAAACACCACAAACAGAACCACCAGAAATATTATGTTGGCCGGGCCGGATGACGAGGCGTCACCAGCGGGTGCTGCCATAGCGTCTGCAATCAAAAAACTCATCTCAAATCCTCTTGTAATTATCTAGTCAGTCTCGTTTTCAAGCGCCGGGACCGGTTTGCGGCGCATACCATAAAACTTCTGGACAAAATCATCCAGTGTTTTACTCAAAATTGCCGCTCGCAAGCCCTTCATCAGGGTTTGGTAGTAGTAAATATTGTGCTGGGTATTGAGCTGGGAAGACAGAATCTCCCCGGTTTTCTGTAAATGGCGCAAATAACTGCGGCTGTAATGGGTGCAGGTATAACAATCACAATGGGGATCCAGGGGGCCGGTATCGTCACGATACTGGCTATTGCGAATCTTGACATTGCCCTCATGGACAAAAAGCCAGCCATTACGGGCATTTCGCGTGGGCATGACACAGTCAAACATATCAATACCCCGCCGTACGGCCTCAACGATATCTTCAGGCGTGCCTACACCCATCAAATAACGAGGTTTATCAGCTGCCATGCGCGGGGCAATATGGGCAGTCAGACGCATCATCTCTGTTTTTGGCTCACCCACCGACAGGCCACCAATGGCATAACCATCAAAACCAATTTGCTCCAGTCCCACCCGGGAGATATCACGCAAATGTTCATACATCCCGCCCTGGATGATGCCAAACAAGGCCGACTCATTGCCCTCATGGGCTTTTTTACTGCGTTCGGCCCAGCGCAAACTCAATTCCATAGATTCGCGGGCCACCGGCTCACTGGCCGGAAAGGGTGTGCATTCGTCAAATATCATGACAATGTCAGCATCCAGTGCCCGCTGTACCGCCATGGATTTTTCCGGACCCATGAATATGGACGCACCATCCACAGGCGATTGAAACTTTACCCCGGCTTCAGTAATTTTTCGTAACTTGCCCAGGCTCCAGACCTGAAAACCACCAGAGTCGGTCAGGATCGGGCCTTGCCAGTTCATAAAATTATGGAGACCGGTATGGGCCTTGATGGTAGCCGTGCCCGGTCGCAACATTAAATGAAAAGTATTGCCCAGTATGATCTGGGCGCCCGTCTCTGCCACCGCCTCTGGGGTCATGGCCTTGACCGTGCCATAGGTACCTACTGGCATGAACGCCGGTGTATCGACCATGCCGCGGGCAAAACGCATTTGGCCAGTACGCGCATAGCCGTCAATACCGTGAACAGTGAATTGCATTAATCCAGAGATGAGTTGTTATTCGACTGGCGATATTAACAGATACCGCCCGTCAAACGTAAATATGATAACCATAAAAAACCAGCCGGATGTCTGTTATCCGTGGCTGGTAATTTAAAATGAAGTACGCGCGGCTGTTTTTAAATGTGATTTTTTAACGAGTCTTGTTGGCCTGCTTTAACCTAACGGATTGTCTCTGACTATTTTGCATAGGACGAACATTTGTCTTGATGGAGTTTTCTGAAATATAGGGTTTATATTGCCGATCCATGCCCATGATGTGGCCATTGAGCCAGAGTTTCAGAAAATCCAGCACCCTTTCTTCGATACCTTCATCGCCCTGTTCAAATTGTTCCTTGTACCTGGACACCAGGCCAATCAGTTTTTCGTGATTTCGCTTGTGCTGATTAAATTCAGGGAAATTATGTTTGCGCAACAGTTCCTCTTCATCCTTAAAGTGCAAAAGGGTGTAATCTATTAATTCATCAAAAATAGACCCAAGAACAGTGCGCGCCTGGTGCGCCTGGTAAGCGTCGTGAAAACGATTTGCGATTTGAAACAGACGTTTATGCTGGTTATCGATGAACTCATCACCGACACTGTAGATAGAATCCCACTCAAAGAACGCCATAATTTACTTCCCTGTAAAAGTCGTCCCTGTGATGGTCCTTCCAGACGACGTTGCTGTGTACCCGGGCAAAATGACTTGCACCAGGCCCTTAAACAATTGTCCCTACACTTAGTGTAGACAATGAATAGGGCTATTCAAGCGTTATTTCGTTACTTGCGGCAACAAAAACATTGCATCGCCATAACTAAAAAATCGATACCCTGCTTTGATTGCTTGCTCGTAGGCAGCAAATATATTCTCCTTGCCCGCAAAAGCAGACACCAGCATGAGCAGGCTTGATTCCGGTAAATGAAAATTCGTTAACATGGCATCGACAACTTTAAAGTCATATCCAGGATAAATGAAAATATTGGTCTCACCCTGAAAGGCTTGTACTGATCTGTACCCAAATTCAGTTGTTTCAGAGATAGCAGATTCAAGGGCACGAACCACCGTGGTGCCCACCGCGACCACACGGCCGCCGCGAGCACGGGTTTCGGCAATGGCCTTGCAAGTCTCCTCTGCCACTTCCAGATATTCTGCATGCATTAAATGATCTTCTAACAATTCGGTACGTACCGGCTGGAAGGTCCCGGCGCCCACATGCAAGGTGATACTGGCAGACCGTATGCCTTTATTATGAATGACATCCAGCACGCCCTGGTCAAAATGCAACCCTGCAGTTGGGGCGGCCACTGCGCCTGGAGATTGGGCATAAATGGTCTGATAACGTTCCTGGTCCTGCTCGTTATCTGCACGGGTTATGTAAGGCGGTAACGGTATATGACCAAAACTTTGCAGCAGGGTCATGACCGACTCTTCAGAACAAAAACGTATTTCGAATAACTCGCCATCACGGCCCAAGACCTCAAGCTCAAGACCGCCATCAATATGTATTCGACTGCCCTCGCGCGGGGATTTACTGGCCCGGGTATGGGCCAGCACCCGATGCTCGTCAAGCAGGCGGGCAACCAGGACCTCAACATTACCGCCGCTATCTTTTTTGCCCAGTAAACGCGCCGGGATCACACGGGTATCATTAAAAACAAGTAAATCATCAGGCCCGAGCTGATCGGGGAAATCAGTAAATGACTGGTGCGCCAGGTTTCCGGACAAGCCATCCAGGACCAACAGGCGGCTGGCAGACCGGGACGACAGAGGTTGCTGAGCTATGAGTCCATCGGGTAGATGGTAGCGAAATTCAGACGTGCGCATGGCGGCAGACTAGCATAGTCGCTGCCCCTCTTGTTATCACAGACAAGGTATCGTTATACTTGCGCCCCTTGCCGGGGTGGCGGAATTGGTAGACGCGCCGGATTCAAAATCCGGTGGTGGTGACACCGTGTCGGTTCGATTCCGACCCTCGGTACCAAACTACTTTTGTATTTCTACGCCTGAACCCAAAAACCCTTTTTTTATAACCATTTTTATTTTGGTGTGACTTAGATCAGGTTAAATCACCCTTTCTTATCTCGAAATCTGCCGATGAGTCTGTCCACAGTACCTGTTATCGGAAAACCATCAATAAATTGCGATTGTTTACCGCCAAAAACACATCATAAAAACAAACTCTTACAAACTTCAAGCAAATCATAAGTTGCATTTAATCGTGACAAGGCTCTAAGCCCTTGTTTCATTCTGCGCTGCCGTCTAGATTGGAGTGTGAAGGGCCCATTACCAGTGGCCTTACTTCAAGGAGGATGTTATGGAAACACTTCGTCAAAATACCGATCTCCCTTTCTCGTTGCCACATTACAAACAATTAATATGTCAGCTGGACATGGAGCGTGCCACACTTTGGTGCTACATGAATGCCAACCCCCGTCCCTGTTTTAATGAAACCATACTCACAGAAATTCGTGATCTACAACAACGCCTCACCACTTACTTAAGTTCGCCGGAGAACGCTGATCAAATTCGTTATTTTATTTTTGCATCAGCCAAACCTGACGTTTTTAATCTTGGCGGTGATGTTGAGCTGTTTGCGCGCCTGATAGCCAAGCGTGATCGCGAAGCTTTGTATGCCTATGGTCGAACCTGTGTTGATGCGGTTTATGCAGATTCGGTGAGCTTTAATATCCCAACCCTGACGACCATTGCCCTGGTCCAAGGCTCGGCCCTTGGCGGTGGTTTTGAATGTGCATTATCATGTAACACGCTCATTGCCGAAGAAAGTGCACAAATGGGGTTCCCGGAAATTTTGTTCAATCTTTTCCCGGGAATGGGCGCCATGAGTTTTCTTTCCCGCAAAATCGGTCCGGCAAAAGCTGAACGCTTGATCCAGAGTGGCGATATGCACACGGGACGAGAACTCTCGGAAATGGGCGTGATTGATAAGCTGGCAGCTGATGGTGAAGGCGTTCATGCGGTACATGAATACATCAGACAACATAGTCGTTTTGCCAATAGTCGTCTTGCCATTCGCCAGGTTCGCGAACGAGTAGCGCCCATTAGTTATGAAGAGTTGCTCGATATTGTCGGAATCTGGGTTGATACGGCCATGTGCCTGACCCCGCGCGATTTACGCACCATGCGCAGGATTGTTAGTGCGCAAAGTCGCCTGAAAGTGGCTGAAACCAGACCGACGCCAGTTCACGACCATGAAGATGTCAGGATGTTAATGGCGAATTAAAAATTTGGTAAAAGTGGAATACGGGAATGGCCTCTGAATATATCCAGGTTAGCCGCTGGATTTTCCCAGGTCATCAGGTGCGGTCTTGATTATTTCTGCCAGGGTCGTCAGGGACAGTTTAAATGCCTCCCGTAATTCTTCCAGGTAACTGTCGCGGTACTGGGAGAATTCCACAATACCAATCGCGCCCACGTCGCTGCACACTGCCATAAGTGTAATGGCGCCAACATTGGCGGCATTGGACTTGAGTGCATGCACGGTATCGCAAAAATTCGCGTGGTTATGGTTCTTGCAAGCGGCCTCTATGCTTAAAAGGATATCTTTCCCTTCGGTCGTGTATCCCTGTATCAG
>CAJVXY010000021.1 GCA_913009895.1 uncultured Acidiferrobacteraceae bacterium
GGCATCGGCCAGGCCATTATTGCGATCCAGCATGCCCTGGACCTTAAAGATCAGGACCCCGAGGAAAACGGGCAGGAAAACCAGGCCCAATAAGGCCAAAATCACCACCTGGTGGTGGTGGAGGCTGGTATTGGCGCCTTTAAGAATGCCGCCTGGGACAAGAATGAGGTTCATGTTTAATTTACAATCCTTCGTAATATATTAGCTGTTTAATTTAACTTTTCCATCTTTGGGCCGCTAAAAGGTGTTATTTTGGGGATAATGAGAAAAGCCAGTAAACTTAATCGATTCCTGCCAGCGACATTGCTCAAAAAAATGCGCGCCCATCAGACTGAAGCTGAACAATTGAGCGCTATCTGGCCGTCAATTGTCGGCAAAGAACTGGCGTCCCACAGTAGCCCTGCAAGTTACCAGGACCAGAGACTTTCCGTGTTTGTGGAGAATGCAGTTTGGGCCAGCAAACTGCGCCACTGTTTACCTGATATCACAGCAAGATGTCGCTCACATAAAAAATTAAAGCTGGAATGCTTAAAAATTATAAAAATTAAAATCGGCCTGCAAGCCTCCAGCAATGACGACACCAAAAATACCAGGCAAAGGAAGTCGAAAATTCCCGAAACATCGGCCAAAATAATCCTCGAAAGCGCTAAAGATATTAAAGATGCGTCGTTACGTGCTTCGCTGGAAAGATTGGGCAGCGCGCAAGGTTGTCACGAAAAAAATAATAAATGAAGCAAACACACCGTAATATTTTCCTGTTACCCATACTAGGCGTTCTCTTGAGCTCATGCGCCAGTATACCTCTTGAGTATGACAAGCCAGAAACAGAAAATGGACAACAGGAAACTGTTCCTGCATCTGAAATTTTAACCATTACAGCCGTTGGTGACGTAATGCTCGGTGGATCAGCAACACCTGAGCTAGAGAAATACGGTTATGACTATCCTTTTGAAAAAACAAAATACTTACTGCTGGAGTCAGACATTGTATTTGCAAACCTTGAAGGCCCTTTAACAACCCGCGGCAAGGAAATTATTGAAAAAAAATACAAGTTTCGTGCACAACCACAAAAAGTTGCGCCAGCGCTAAAAAAAGCAGGCATAAATGTTGTCTCTTTGGCAAACAATCATACCCTGGATTATGGTGAACAGGGCCTGCTGGATACCATGGCCGCACTGGACGAAAACGGGATTGCTTATGCCGGCGCTGGCAAAAATAATATTCACGCAAGAGTGCCGGCTATTCTTGAGGTAAAAAATATCAAGATTGCATTACTTGCTTATTCACTAACCTTTCCGGAAGAATTCTGGGCGAAACATAATACTGCCGGTACTGCTTTTGGCCACCAGGTCCATGTGAAAGAGGATATAACCCGGGCCGGTAACCTGGCCGATGTTGTGATTGTGTCATTTCATTGGGGCAGGGAAGCCACAACCGAGTTAAGACCCTATCAAATTACACTGGGACGTGCAGCAATAGATGCCGGGGCGAGTGTGGTGCTGGGCCACCACCCACACGTATTGCAAGCTGTTGAGCGGTATAAACAAGGCGTAATTTTATACAGCCTGGGTAATTACGTTTTTGGTTCCTATAGTAAAAAAGCGACACGTAGTGTCATTGCCCAACTCACCCTGAAGAATAAGCGACTAACGGCATTGCAGTTAATCCCCATAAACGTTAATAATGTTGAAGTAATATTTCAACCCACCATCCTGGATCTGGAACAGGCGAGCAGCGTAATACAGGAACTTAAAACACTATCGCGCCAGCGCGGCACAACAATTCAAAATAAAAACGGGGTTGCCGTGGTTTTACTAAATAATAATTAACCATAAAACAATATCCTGTATACTGTCCAAATGCTGCATCAGCCTTCGATTATAACCGACTTACATTAATTTAATTTAATTTAATTTTTAATTATTTCATAAATAAGTAAAACCATGATTCGCCCCCTGGAAATTTTTATCGGGTTACGCTACACCCGCTCAAAAAGAAAAAATCATTATATTTCTTTTATTTCGTTTACATCCATGGCGGGTATTATCCTGGGAATCACGGCCTTGATTACGGTTTTGTCTGTCATGAATGGCTTTGGCAAGGAGTTACGTGACCGTATCCTGGGGGTAGTGTCCCATGTCACGGTAACGGGTGTCGGTGATCGACTGGATGACTGGCAAGGTGTTAAAAAAGAAATCGCCAGCACCAAACATGTCATTGGTGCGGCACCTTTTATTGTCGGTCAGGGCATGCTGGCTAATGGCCAAAGAGTGGCCGGCATTGTTGTTCGTGGCGTGTTGCCTGAAGCTGAAATAGAAGTCTCGCAACTTGCCGGAAAAATGAAAGAGGGCAGACTTGCAGATTTAAAACCCGGAGAATTCAGTATCATTATTGGCTATGAGCTTTCATGGAAGCTTGCATTGCAAGTGGGTGATTCGGTGTCGCTGGTTATTCCCCAGGCATTGGTAACAGCTGCCGGCCTGGTGCCACGTTTCAGGCGATTTAAAGTTGTTGGTATTTTCAAGATCGGTATGTACGAGTATGACAGTGGCCTGGCATTAATTCATATGGATGATGCCGCAAAATTATTTAACATTCAGGATCGGGTTTCCGGTTTGCGATTGAAACTTGATGACATGGACCTGGCGCCTTTTGTGGCAGCCAGTATTGAAGACAAAACAAGGGGTAAATACCTCACCCAGGACTGGACCCGGGAACATTCAAATTTTTTTCGGGCGCTGCGTATCGAAAAACGCATGATGTTGATTATTTTATTGCTGATAGTTGCTGTGGCTGCATTTAATATTGTCTCAACCCTGGTGATGGTGGTGACCGACAAACAAGCCGACATCGCTATACTGCGTACTCTTGGCATGAGCCCAAAAAGTGTTATGGGCATATTTATTGTGCAGGGCACATTGATTGGCGTGATCGGTACAATACTGGGCGTCATCAGTGGTGTCGCCCTGGCACTGAACGTAGAAGAAGCCGTTAAATTTATTGAGCAGTTGATGGGCATCACTTTTCTTGCTGCCGATATTTACTACATCACCGATCTTCCTTCGGATATCCACTGGCAAGATGTAATTTTCATCGCTGGTGCCTCACTTGTTATGGGAGTCGTAGCCACTATCTATCCTGCATGGCGCGCATCTAAAGTTCAGCCAGCCCAGGCCTTAAGGTATGAGTGAGGTAATAATGCATGGCTGAGGAAATTCTTCGCTGTACCGGCCTGACAAAAACTTTCGACGAAGGAAATTTTAGTCTTGAAGTATTAAAAGGCATTTACCTGCGCATTGTGAAGGGTGAGCGTGTTGCTATTGTTGGCGCATCGGGTAGCGGTAAAAGCACCTTACTGCATTTGTTGGGTGGCCTGGATCGGGCCACTTCGGGCCAGATAGAGCTGGATGGCCAGATTATAGATAAAATGGATGAAGCCAAACTCAGTATGTTGCGCAATCGATCACTGGGATTTGTTTACCAGTTTCATCATCTGCTGCCGGAGTTTTCGGCGCTGGATAATGTGGCCATGCCACTGTTCATCAGGAGGGAAGCCACCGAGTTTTGTTACGAGCAGGCAAATAATATCCTGGCCAGGGTAGGTATGACGGATCGCGCCAGCCACAAACCATCGGAGTTATCTGGTGGCGAACGACAACGAGTGGCAGTTGCCCGTGCCCTGGTAACGAAACCGTTGTGTGTACTGGCAGATGAGCCGACTGGCAATCTCGACAGAAAAACAGCAGATAATGTTTATGATTTAATGCTTGAGTTAAATAGGGAGCTGGCAACCAGTTTTATTGTCGTCACTCATGACATGTCGCTGGCATCACAAATGGATCGTATTTTAAATCTTGAAGATGGCCGGCTTAAAGAAGCGTGAATAAGCATATTACAACCTAACAATATGTCATGTCATAATATGGTCTGGCATATCTTATTTCCTGTTTTTTCTTTTTTCCCACTCCCTGACAACATGCCATCGCCATAATCCTCGAATACCCCAATAGCCGGCAAGAGAAGCTATTGTGCTAATGGCCAGGCTACCCAGTAAAAAAGGCTGCCAGTCGTGCGCTAATTCTGAAGCAAACCATTGCCAGCTCATTTCGAACATAAACGGGTTAGCCTGTTTTCCCAGGATCCAGGTACCCACATGGTAACTAAAATAGAATATTGGCGGTATGGTGATCGGGTTGCTGATCCAGACCAGCACAATAGATATAATGATATTGGCGCGCAGGTAAATGGCTAAAGCTGCGGCTGGAATCATTTGAAACGGCATGGGGACAAACGTCATAAACAGGCCAATGGCGAAAGCCACCGAAACTGATCGCCTGTTTAAATGCCATAAATTAGGATCATGCAGGGCGCTACCAAACATGCGCAGGTGTTTATGTTCGCGGATTGTCCCTGGATCCGGCAAAAAGCGTTTAATGAATTTCCTTGGCATGTAATCTGGTCGTGGTTCGAAAATGCCAGTATACTCGAAAAATTGTTTATGATCATGGATGGTTATTTACAAGAAACAAAACCTGATTAAGCTAATCTCGATCCCCTTTTTAGCATTGCATGGAGGCAAGCCATTAAATCCCCGTCATTATTCCCGTTAGTTTTTTGCTTTTTGGCTGGCACATTGATTGTCCAGTTTTTGCCAGTGCTGCCAGATCCCGTATTTGGTGTCGTTTTGATCCCGTTCCTGTACTGGGCACGGTCAAATGCAATCGTGCTTTTAGCAGGCGTCGTATTAGCAGGTTTCTTCTGGAGTGTATTTCACGCCAACCTTATTCTTGCGCAACGATTGCCCTCGCAACTGGAAGGAAAAGACCTGGAGGTCGTGGGCAAGGTGATTGACTTGCCACACAAGGACTTGAGAAGAACAAAATTCAGGTTACAGGTCAGCCAGGCAAAACTGGATGGAGAAACGCTGGCCTGGCAAGGACTGGTACAGCTTAATAATTATAATTCTGGAGTTAACCTGCGTGCTGGCGAGACCTGGACGCTGACAATCCGCCTGAAACGACCACATGGTTTCCAGAACCCGGGCGGATTTGATTACGAGGCATGGTTGTTTCGCGAGCGCATCACCGGCACGGGTTACGTACGGAAATATCCAGCCCCTGTTCGACTGGCAGAATCATCAACCAGCCTGGGCGCCGTGCGCGAAACTGTTGGTAACCAGATTCAAACAATACTAAATCAGAAAAAAAGCAGCGGTATCATTACTGCGCTGGTAAACGGTGACCGGAGTGGACTGACACCCGCACACTGGCAAGTCATGCGCCAGACCGGCACCAACCACCTGATGGCAATCTCGGGATTGCATATCGGCCTGATCGCAGGCCTGGTTTTTTTTCTGGTCAGGTGGTTATGGGCAATGCCTGGAACTACCGTTTTATGGTTACCGGCACAACGTTTGGCTGCACTTGCCAGCATGTCGGCTGCAGGTGTTTATGCGGCACTGGCCGGCTTTTCAATCCCAACACAACGCGCCCTGGTTATGTTGCTTGTGGTGATGTTAATGGTTTGGTTTAAACATCGCATCCAGACAAACCAGGTGTTGCTTGGGGCACTGCTGGTTATTTTAGTGCTGGATCCCCTGGCAGTAATGGCGCCAGGTTTCTGGTTATCATTCTTTGCGGTCGGTATAATCGCTTATGTCTTGCAAGGACGGCAAAACCAACCGCGCTGGCAACAATTCATTACTATTCAGATCGCAATCACAATCGGGCTTATGCCATTGTTGTTCGTATTTTTTCAACAGGCTTCCTTAATTTCTCCCATAACAAACGCCGCTGCCATTCCATTTTTTAGCTTCCTGGTCGTACCTGTTTCCTTGTTGGGCGTGGCACTACTCAATGCCGGCCTGGAAAGTTCAGGCGTGTTGCTAATCACGTTTGCTGAACAGGCTGTTTCATGGTTTTGGCCGGGCCTTGTTTACAGTGCAGATTTAATCCCGTCATCATGGGCTGCACTGGCGCCATCGGGGTGGACGTGGCTGCTGGCAATGGCGGGTGCGCTGGTATTACTGGCACCGCCGGCCTGGCCAGCCCGCTGGCTGGGCCTGGTTTTATGGTTACCGTTATTGACGGCTGTGCCAGAAAGACCAGAACAGGGCAAACTCTGGTTAACGCAGCTTGATGTGGGTCAGGGCCTGGCAACGGTTATCCAGACCCGGGGGCACACCCTCATTTACGATACTGGCCCCAAATACAGCGAACGATTTGATACCGGTCAGGCAGTGGTTATTCCTTTTTTGCAAAAGCAGGGAATTCAACGCGTTAATAAATTGATGATTAGCCATGGTGATAATGACCATATCGGTGGTGCGTATTCGATAATAAAGGCAATAAAAATTGAATCAATCACAAGCGGTGAACCGAGTAAACCTGGAGGCGCTACTTTATGCCAGGCAGGCCAGTCCTGGAATTGGGACGGCGTTAATTTCCAGGTATTGCATCCCCATGAAGGTGGTGATTTTACTGGCGATAATAACGGTGCCTGTGTGCTCAAAATAACTGAAAAAAACGGCAGTATTTTACTGACCGGAGATATTGAAATAGAGGCAGAGGAATTACTGCTGCAATCACAGGGTAGTTTGCTCAAATCTGATGTTATTATCGTGCCCCACCACGGTAGCAAGACATCTTCCCATGATGCGTTTCTTGACCAGATCTCGCCCAGGCTGGCCATAATCAGCGCCGGTTACAGAAATCGATATCGCCATCCCAGTAAAAAAGTCGTCAGTCGCTACCAGGGAAAAGGGATCAGGCTATTCAATACGGCTAAAAGCGGGGCTATTACAGTCTCATTTGGTAAAAACGGGCCCGTGGTGAGTCGTTATCGACAAAACTACCGGCGATTCTGGTTTGCCCAGACCGCTTCCAGCAAGGCGCGGCGTTTGATACATTAGCCCTTCCCTGAAGTAATTATAAAAATTGGATAGTCTTCATGTTTGAATTGGTAAAAACTGGTGGTTGGCTTATGTGGCCAATCATTCTTTGTTCTGTGATTGCCCTGGCAATCATCGGCGAACGTCTCTGGACCCTGCAACGAAAATATGTTGCTCCCGCAACCCTGGTTGAGCAAATTCAGCAATGGTTAAAGAGAAAAGAGCTGGACCAGGCACGTATTCAGCTATTGGCAGAGACCTCGCCCCTGGGAAGAATACTTGCATCAGGTCTGGCCAATCGAGATCAATCACGGGAAATTGTCAAAGAAGTAATTGAAGACACAGGCAGGCATGTTGCCACCGAACTTGAGCGTTATTTGACAACACTGGGAACGGTGGCTGCCATTACGCCATTTCTCGGGTTATTGGGCACGGTGCTTGGTATGATCGAAATGTTTTCAGGCATAAGCACCCGTGGGGTCGGTGATCCGACAATCGTAGCGGGCGGTATCGGCCAGGCATTAATCACAACTGCTGCAGGTATCGGTGTTGCCATACCTAGCGTCATCGCTTATCGATACTTCCGTGGCCAGGTAAGCAACCTGCTCATCGAAATGGAACAGGAAGCCATCAAGCTGGTAGAAATACTACATGGTAAAAATGGCCAGGCTTAATCAATTGTTAATGTTATGAAATTTCGTACCACTGACAGTGAAGAGCCAGAACTAAACCTGGTGCCCCTGATTGATGTTCTGTTAATGACATTGATCTTCCTTATTGTCACAACGACATTTTCCAAAGAATCCCAGCTACAAATAAAATTACCGGAGGCATCAACTGAAGCACAAGTTTCTGAATCGGCCTTGCGCGTTACAATTGATGCCAGTGGCCAGTATTTCATAAATGACAAGCAGCTTTTGCGTTCCACCCCGGATACCTTACGTAATGCGATGTACCAGGCGGCGGGTAAAAAAAAGAACCCGAATATCATTATTTATGCTGATTCAAAAAGCTCACACCAATCAGTTATTTTTGTCCTGGACGCTGCCCGCAGACTTGGGTTTAGCCGCCTGACCTTTGCTACCCAGCAACCAACGGCCAGTTCAAAATAATTCTGCAACTTATTTTATATTCCCGAATGGCATACCAAAACCCAGTGTCAACAAACAACAAAACCCTGAACAGTGTGCAGCTCTATAAGAGACTGCTCACGTATACGTTACCGTATAAATGGGTGTTTGTTGCTGCAATCCTTGGCATGATTATTACTGCTGCCGTGCAGCCGGTTTTGGCAGCCTTAATGAAACCATTACTCGATGCCGGCTTTATTGAAAAGGACCCGGAAACGATACGACAACTGCCGCCAATGATTGTCGGATTATTCCTGATAAGTGGTTTTGGCCAATTTACCGGTCAATACGCAATGGGCTGGATAGGCAGAAAAATTATATTTGATATTCGCAATATTGTATTTAGTCACATCATGGGTCTGCCAACAGTTTTTCATGATAACAATGCTTCGGGAATTCTCATATCAAAGGTTATTTACGATATTGAACAAATTGCCAACGCTGCAACAAAAGCATTGTTTGTGTTTGTCAAAGATTCTTTAACAATTGTCGGATTGCTTGCCTGGATGCTTTACCTGAACTGGCAATTAACCCTGGGTATTTTCCTGGTTACACCATTCCTTGCATTTTTTGTTCGTTTCATGAGTACGCGTTTTAGAAAAACGAGCCGCGGTGTCCAAAAGTCCATGGGTGGCATTTCCAATATCACGCAAGAAGCAATCGAAGGTCACAAGATTGTTAAATCATTCGGCGCCCAGGAATTTGAGGAGGAGAACTTTCGAGTTGTAAATGAAAAAAACCGCAGGCAGGCAACACGGCGCGTTGCCGTCGCAGCCATAAGCACACCTGTTCCCGAGATTATTGCATCCGTTATGATTTCGGCTGTTCTTTATTATTCATTGCGCCTGTCCGAGCAGGGCCAGTTCAGTCCCGGTCAATTTATATCCTACTTTAGCGCGCTTGGTATTATGCTGAATCCGGCAAAACGACTGACCAAGGTCAATGAAATTATTCAACAAGGTTTAGCTGCCGCAGAAAGTGTTTTTCAGGTAATTGACGAGCCCCTGGAAAATGATAGCGGCAGTAAAGTGCTGGAACAGGTCGAGGGTCGGGTAGAGTACCGGAATGTATGTTTTACCTATCCCGGACATAAAGACCAGGTCCTGGACGACCTGAGTTTCTCGATAAAACCGGGGCAAACTATTGCACTGGTAGGTGCATCGGGCAGTGGTAAATCGACAGCTGCCAGTTTGTTGCCACGTTTTTATAACTATGACAGCGGCAGTATCTTGCTCGATGGTATCAACATCAGGGAGTTAACACTGGCAAACCTGAGAGCACAGGTATCCCTTGTCAGCCAGGAAATAATCCTGTTCAACGATACTATTACCAATAATATCGCCTACGGATCAACGGGCAAGATAGACGAAACTCGCGTCATGGAGGCCTCGAAAGCTGCCCATGTTGATGAGTTTGCCCAAAACTTGCCCGAAAAATATGAGACCCTCGTGGGTGAAAAGGGCGTCCGACTTTCTGGCGGACAAAGACAAAGAATTGCAATAGCACGCGCGCTCTATAAAAATTCACCAATCCTGGTGCTTGATGAGGCAACGTCGGCACTGGATTCAGAATCTGAAAAATATGTCCAGGATGCAATGCAAAAATTAATGAAAAATAAAACTACGCTTATCATTGCCCACAGGTTGTCGACAATTGAAAGTGCTAATACTATCCTGGTGCTGGACAAGGGCAAGGTAATTGAAAGTGGCGCCCATCAAGCGCTACTCGAACAGGGCGGCACTTACGCGAAGCTTTATAAAAATAATTTTGCCGGCATGCTTTCCTGATACTTCTGTCTTGATATTTCAGCCTTAATTTTACAGTCTTAATTTTCCAGCTTAATATTTTCAGGACCCTATGCTTTTTCTTCAAAAACACTGGTACCAATTGACCTGGCTGTCACTGGTACTTTTTCCTTTATCAATATTATTTTGTTTAATTTCTCTCATAAGAAAAAATTTTTACCGTTATGGTATTTTTAAAAAAATCAGCATAAAGGTACCTGTCATTATTATTGGTAACATAAGTGTCGGTGGCACCGGCAAAACACCGCTGGTCATATGGCTGGCGAAATTCCTGCAATCAAAAAATTACCGGCCAGGTGTCATTAGTCGGGGTTATGGTAAAAATAGCAGCCATAATTCAAGCATGGTTCTGGATTATAGCCTGGCAAACGATGTCGGCGATGAACCCGTCATCATTTACCGGCACAGCAAATGTCCAGTCATCGTGGATGCTGACCGGGTTCGCGGGGTTAGCAAACTGGTTACCGAACACCAGTGCGACATCATCATCTCTGATGACGGCTTACAGCATTATCGATTGGATAGAGACGTAGAAGTGTGTGTCATTGATGGTGTCCGCGGTAATGGTAATGGTTTTTGCCTGCCGGCCGGTCCTTTACGCGAACCTGTCTCAAGACTAAATAGTATTGATGCCATTATTATTAACAAACCTGTCAATAACCATGGCAAACCATTTAAATTCGATAATGAATATAAAAATACATATGAAATGCAATTACAGGAATCTGGCCTGGTAAATGTCTATGACAGTAGTAAGAAAAAAGAAACCAGTAGTTTTCAGGGGAAAACCGTACACGCAGTAGCAGGGATAGGGAATCCGGAACAATTTTTTAAATACCTGGAAAATCTGGGTATGCAGGTAATCAGGCACCCGTTTCCAGATCATTATAACTACCGGGGCGATGACTTGTTATTTACTGATCATCCCACTGTGATGACCGAGAAAGATGCAGTTAAACTCTGGCATAATAAAGAACATATAATTCCAAAAAAGGATCAATATTGGTATTTACCAGTTTCTGTTAACGTAGAACAATCATTCGAAGAATTTATTCTGAAAAAAATTGAGGAGAAGAATCATGGATAACAAATTGCTGGAAATATTGGTGTGTCCTGTGTGTAAAGGACCGCTTGATTTTGATAAAAAAAACCAGGAACTGATTTGCAAGATAGATAAGCTGGCATATCCAATACGAGAGGACATCCCGGTTATGCTCGAGGAAGAGGCGCGACGCATTGAATCGTCTGAATAAAAACCATCGCCCACCACTGATGCTTGCATGAAATGATAGTCATCATCCCTTCGCGTTATGATTCGGTCAGGCTACCGGGTAAACCACTCATTGACATAAACGGCAAGCCATTAATTGAGCACGTTTATAATTGCGCTCAAGACAGCAATGCCGACAGAATAATAGTTGCGACTGATGATGAGCGTATATTATCTGCTGTAAAAGATTTTGGTGGAGAAGCTATTCTAACATCAAATCAGCATCAATCTGGTACCGATAGAATTAATGAAGCAATTGATATTCTTTCCATAAAAGATAATGAAATTATCATTAACCTGCAAGGAGATGAGCCCTTGATGCCGGCTTCATTAATCAGCGAAGTCACGTCTTTACTGGACGAAAATTCAGTTTATCCAATGGCCACTGCTTGCCACCGGATTACCGATGAAAAAGAATTTAAAAATCCTAACATGGTTAAAGTAGTTTTTGATAAAAACGATTGCGCGCTATATTTTAGCCGGGCGCCAATACCCTGGCCAGCAGCGAATAAAAAAAGTACGCCGGCAATTTTTGGTTATGGGCACATCGGTATTTACGGTTACCGGGCTGGATTTATAAAGCAATACTCCCAGTGGCCGGTAGTTGATATCGAAAAATCTGAAAAACTGGAACAATTAAGAGCGCTCTATCACGACATTAAAATCAAAGTGTGTGTGGTCGATAAATTGCCCGGGCCTGGCGTGGACACACCAGAAGACCTGGCAGTTGTTAAGAAAGTTTTAGCCAGTTAGAAATAATCATCGAGGAAAGATTGTGGTTAAAGTATTGTTTGTTTGCCTGGGAAATATTTGTCGTTCACCGACAGCTGAAGGTGTTTTCACCAACATGGTTCAACTATCAAAACTTGGTGACAGGATTCAGGCCGACTCTGCCGGCACTCATGCCTACCATATTGGCGAAGCCCCGGATGGTCGGGCCCAGGAAGCAGCCAGGAACAGGGGTATTGAGCTTGGTAAACTTAAAGGCCGGCAGGCTCTTGCCAAAGACATAACCGAGTTCGATTATGTGTTGGCCATGGATCATGAAAATGTCGAGAATCTATTACGCATCTGTCCCGAGGGTTATGAGTCGCGCATTAATCTTTTTTTAAGCTATGCCAATGGACTTGAAAATGAAGAGGTGCCAGATCCCTATTTTGGCGGTAGTAGTGGCTTCGATCACGTGCTGGACATGATTGAGGAGGCCTCAACAGGCCTCCTCAACGAAATACGCGGCAAATACAATATTTAAGTGAAACGTATTGATTTAAAAAAATACTACTAGTTTTTGCTTTCTGTTTCTGTTTCTGCGCCCTGAGTTTCTTTTATTTCTGCCTGTTTAGTTTCTACTTGCCTGGTTTCTATTTGTTTAAGCGGCGCTTTATCTCCCTGTTTTTCTGTTGGCGCTGACGTAACCACCTCATCAGTTTTCACAGGTGTTGGAACAGGAATAGGTCGCGGGGCCTGGACACTGGTTGTTTCATCGTGTTTTTCTACTTTTTCAGACTCGCGCTGATTGCTTGGTTCCCGTGTGCTCTGAACCGGCGCAGTATCAGTACTGGGACCTGTATCGGTACTCGTATTTGTATTGTCATCTGGTTTGTAATCGGGATTTACATTGCCATTTCTTTCGACAGTAGTTTCACTCTGTCGGGTATCGGGACGCGGTCGTTGATCAGGCCGGTTACGCCTGGGATCATTTCTTTTGCGCCCTGACGATTTCTGCTGACTGTTTTCAGAAGCCGTGCCGGTCTCCTGGATAGTCTTTTGTGGTCGATTTTTATTTGCCGGCCGCCTGTTTCTGCTTTTATTCTGGGTTTGGCCCTGATTTTGCCCTTGGCCATCCTTATTACGGCCATCTTGCTGGCGCTTGCTGCTGGCACTTTTTTGCGGGCCGCGACGCTGATTTCTGTTTCTTTGACTGTCACGCTGCCTGCTCTGGCCGCCACGTCGACGTTGACCACCGGCGGGACGCCTGTTGTCAGTCCTGGTTTGTTTCTGTTTTTTACCACTATCAAGACCAAGTAATTTTTTCAGGAATGCAACAATCGAAAATGAACCCCCTTTTGGTTTGGTTTTTTGGGGTGCGGCACTGGCATGGGTGAGCTGGGCAACTGCAGCAGTTTCAGTCACTGGTCGCGAATCGGCGGCTTCTTTTTCCTTGGCTTCCCTGGCTTCTTCGGAATCGGCATAGTTTAACTCATGACTGGCCGTGTCAATCTGCTCTTCGTATTCATCAATCTTGAGTCGTTGAATCGTGTAGTGGGGCGTTTGTAACTCAGGTGTTGGCACAACAATAATTGGCGTACCAAGTTTCGATTCAATTGAAAAAATCTCATGCCGTTTTTCATTCAGTAAATACGTAGCAGCATCTACAGGCAAATGAACCTGAACTGCAGCGGTATTTTCTTTCATTGCTTCATCCTGGATCAGGCGCAGGATATTCAGGGATATCGATAGAACTGACCTGACATGCCCCGTGCCTTTGCAGCGTGGGCATATGTCGCTATTGGCCTCGCTGAGCGATGGGCGCATTCTCTGTCGGGATAATTCAAGTAATCCAAATCTGGACAAACGTCCTATCTGGACCCTGGCTCGATCAGGTTTCATTGACTCGTTGAGGCGTTGTTCGACTGCCCTTTGGTTGCGAGAGGGGGTCATGTCGATAAAGTCGATCACAACCAGGCCACCGAGATCACGCAGCCTAAGCTGTCTTGCAACTTCTTCAGCGGCTTCGAGATTGGTATTCAGCGCCGTTTCTTCAATGTCTGCACCCTTGGTTGCCCTGGCAGAGTTTACATCAATAGAAATCAATGCTTCGGTACGGTCGAATACCAGTGAACCGCCTGAATCAAGTTGCACCTCACGCGAAAATGCCGAGTCTATCTGGTGCTCAACCTGGTAACGTGAGAACAATGGCGTTTCTTCGTCATACAATTTTAGCTTGGGCAGGTTTTGCTGGCTGACCTGTTCCATAAACTTGTGCATTCTTTCGTAAATATCGGGATTATCAACAAGAATTTCACCAATATCACTGCGCAAGTAATCACGAATGGTGCGAACAACAAGATTGCTTTCCCGGTAAACAAGAAAGGGGGCACTCCGTTCGTCAGCAGCCGTACTGATGGCATCCCAGAGGTGATTGAGGTAATCCAGATCCCATTGTAAATCTTCTGCGCTTTTGCCAATGCCGGCGGTACGGGCAATGAGTGAAAAATCCTGGGGCACCTCCAGCTGGGCCATGGCATCACGCAGTTCTGCACGTTCTTCGCCTTCAATGCGCCGGGAGATACCGCCGCCTTTTGGATTATTTGGCATCAGCACCAGGTAACGACCAGCGAGACTGATAAAGGTGGTCAAGGCCGCGCCTTTGCTACCACGCTCTTCCTTATCAACCTGGACAATTAATTCCTGTCCTTCCTTGATCACGTCTTTAATCTTGACCTGGGACATGGGCGTACGGCTGTCCATCCCCTGAAAGTACAACCTTGAGATTTCTTTAAGTGGCAGAAAGCCCTGACGTTCAGTTCCGTAATCAACAAAAGCCGCCTCAAGACTTGGCTCGACGCGGGTTACTTTGCCTTTGTAGATATTGCCCTTTTTGAGCATGCTGGCCGAAGATTCGATGTCCAGGTCTAATATCTTCTGTCCATCAACCACGACCATGCGCAACTCCTCGGTATGAGTTGCGTTAAATAAAATTCTCTTCATGTTATAAATCCCCGACGTCCCGGGGTCGGACAATGCTCACAATTCTATCGAGATTGTCCCGTGTACTGAATCCAGATTATTACAAGTGTTTCACAAGCGCTGACTTCAGTCAGGCCATGTTGCGTGAATCACGCGCACTTATCAGTACGACTTAATTAAATTCTTTCACCAGGATATCATCCCGGAACGTCTATTCTTGCTGGCATCCCTCTGCATGGGCGAAGGACACAAAACCCGTAATTTTTTGTTTAGTTATTTAAGATTGTCTCTTTATTAAGAATGTCTCTTATATAGTCGCCACGTATCTTATTTTTCGAAGACCGCTGGCATGTTACAAAAATAGCGCTGATCGTTTATTTATATCAGCCGCCAAAAAAATTCTTTATTCAAATAAATATTAAATCTTAATAACTTAGTATAAGTGTGTTTTTGTAAAATGATGATTCAATTACATATTCACACTCATCACTGGTAATACTAACAGCGCAGGTAGTTTTGGGCAATCTGTTATCATTGACTTATGGTTATATCCAGCACCCAAAAGCCCATGGCAGTCTCATGGTTTGATATTAATGAAGATAATGACGGCCAAAGGCTGGATAACTTCCTGGTATCGCGCCTGAAAGGCGTGCCCAAGAGCAGGATTTACCGATTAGTACGAAAAGGGGAGGTAAGGGTCAATAAAGGCAGAAAACGCCCGGAATACCGGTTAAAAACCGGCGACAGGGTGAGAATCCCGCCTATTTCACAGGCTGAGCGGGTAACCCAGCGCCGGGACCCGGCTGACCTGGGCTGGCTTGAGGATCGCGTGCTCTATGAAGACAAGCAGATAATAACACTGGATAAGCCTTCCGGCATGGCGGTCCATGGTGGCAGTGGTATTAGCCTGGGACTTATAGAAGCAATGCGCCACTTACGTGGCCAAAACCGCTTTCTTGAGCTGGTACATCGTCTTGACCGGGACACGTCAGGTTGTATCCTGCTTGCCAAAAAAAGGAGTGCCCTGGTGGCGTTACATGCCCAGTTGCAAACCCACAAGGTCGACAAGCGTTACCTGGCTTTGGTTAAGGGTGAATGGCAAGGAGGCACCAAAAAAGTGTCGGCCAGCCTGGAGCGGCTGTCAGGCCCCAATGGCGAACGCATGGTCCGTGTCTCAGAAGCGGGAAAATCAGCAACTAGCTTTATTAAACCAGTACAGCAATTCTCTGGGTATACCCTGGTAGAAATTCAACTTAAAACGGGGCGAACCCACCAGGCGCGGGTCCATTGTGCACATTTATCCCGGCCAATTGTCGGTGATGAACGTTATGGTGATACCGATACCAATAAAAAACTAAAAGGTATTGGGTTAAAAAGACTGTTTTTACATGCGGCTTCTATTGAATTTTCGATTAATGAAGGCAAAAAAATCAAGGTGTCGGCACCCTTGCCACCAGAACTCAAAAAGGTAATCAAAAAACTGGAATGAACACTGAAATGAACAGGGAATTTGATTTGGTAATTTTCGATTGGGACGGCACCTTGATGGATTCGGTGGCTAAAATTGTACGCTGCTTTATGGCTGCTATGGCCGATGCAAATATTCGTCCACCGGAGGAGTCTGATATTCGAAATATAATTGGCCTTGGCCTGGCAGAAGCCATGGCTGTACTGCTGCCAAATAGTAGCGACCAGGAAAAAAGTAAAGTAATTGACTTGTATCGCGAACATTTTTTAATTCATGACGAGACAGAAATGCCGTTTTTTGAGGGCGTTGAAACCGGGTTGTCACAACTTCAGGACAGTGGATATCAACTTGCAGTCGCTACCGGAAAAAATCGTGTAGGACTGGACCGTTTGCTAAATTTGCATGATTTCGAGAAATATTTTACGGCAACACGATGCTCGGATGAGACCTCATCAAAACCAAATCCACAAATGCTCAATGAAATACTTGCCAGTACTAATGTCCGGCCTGACAGGGCAATCATGGTTGGTGACACAACCTACGATATGGAAATGGCACAGAATGCTGACGTGGCCCGAATTGCGGTGAGTTACGGTGTCCACGAGTGCCCTAGGCTGCTTGCCTACCAACCGAGGGACTGCCTGAAAACTTTCCCGGATGTTTTGAAATGGCTGACGTAACCGGAAAACAGTTTGTATTGTGCAAAAGTAATGAACTGAAAGAAAAAGGGCCGGGCCTGAGGTTTCTCGTCAAAATAAATGGTGAAGTCCGACCTGCATTTGTGCTCAGGTTCTCGGACAAGCCCTGGGCGTATCTGAATGAATGCGCCCACCAGACTATGGAGCTGGATTTACAAAGAGGGCTTTTTTTTGACAGGTCGGGACAATATATAATTTGTGCAACCCATGGCGCACTGTATAGTCCCGATAAAGGCTTATGTATTAGCGGCCGTTGTGATGGTCGTTCATTAACACAATTATCAGTGATTGAAACTGGAAAAAATATCTGTTTTGTTGCTGGAGCTGGTATAGAATTTATTTCGTTGGCCAATGGCCTGAATAATTAACGAACCGGATAATTCAAGGAGTAATGATATGGCTGGGTACGATGACAAAAATGGAAGCTCAAAACCTGAATGGGAGCGCAGCCTCCTGGAAAAACTGGCATTTGCTTCACTCAATGAACAAAAAAAGGCCCGTCGCTGGGGGATCTTTTTTAAATTATTTTTTGTCGGTTATTTTGTCATATTACTGATCGTGGCGTCCGGTGACGGGATTTCTGATAAAGCTCCTTCGGGTGAATACAGCGCCATGGTAGATCTTCAAGGAATTATCGCACCCGGCAGCGAAGCAAGTGCAGACATGGTGGTTGGCGGCCTGCGTGAAGCGTTTAAAAGCAAAGCCAAGGGTATTATTTTACGCGCCAACAGCCCTGGCGGAAGTCCGGTTCAGGCAAACTATATTTACAATGAAATTAAACGACTTCGAGCAAAATACACTGATAAAAAAATCTATGCAGTCATTGGCGATGTCTGTGCCTCTGGTTGTTATTTTGCAGTGGCCGGTGTTGATAAGATTTATGCCAGTCCATCAAGCGTAGTCGGTTCAATAGGTGTGCTGATGGACGGCTTTGGATTCGTTGAGGCCATGAAAAAATTTGGTGTTGAACGTCGGCTGATGACCGCTGGAGATAACAAAGGCATCATGGATCCGTTTTCTCCGATAAAGAAAAGCGACCAAAAACATGTTCAGGGCGTGCTTAATAATATTCATGCTCAATTTATAGATGTTGTACGGGAAGGCAGGGGCAAGTCTCTCAAAGAAACGCCGGAGATGTTTTCCGGTTTGTTCTGGACAGGGGAACAAGCATTGGCCATGGGACTTATCGATGACATGGGCAGTGCCGGCCAGGTTGCCCGTGATGTAATTGGCGCGGATGATATTGTGGATTACACGCAAAAGGAAAATCTGCTGGATCGATTTGCTGGTAAATTTGGTGCTGCGATGGCGAATAGTCTATCTATATCAATTCTTAAAAATAATTATCAGTTTAAATAATAGAGACGCCTTCTTGTTCAAGCATTTTAATTAACCTGATCAGGGGCAAGCCAATAAGTGTATTGGGGTCTTCGCCGTCAAAACGTTCGAGCAGGGCGATGCCAAGCCCTTCTGATTTGACACTGCCGGCGCAGTTGTAGGGCTTCTCTTTTCTTAGATAATTTTCTATTTGTTCATGTTTGAGTTTTTTGAAAACAACATTGTAAGGAACAACTTCACTTTGCAAGTTTGAAGTACGAGAATTAATCAATACCAGTCCGGTGTAGAGCGTAATACTTTTACCTGATGCCACCTTTAATTGTAAAACAGCGTGTTCGTGGTCCCTGGGCTTGCCCACAATCACGTTGTCATGAACGGCAACCTGGTCGCAGCCGATTACAAGGGCATTATCTTCGTGGCTTGCAATTGCTTTCGCTTTTTTTATAGCAAGCCGTTCTACTAGCGCGGCGGGTTTCTCGTTTGCAAGCGGGCTTTCATCTACTTCCGGTGATTTTGTTTCAAATGGTATTTGCAGCCTCGACAATAATTCCTTGCGATATACCGACGAAGAAGCAAGGATAATTTTCATAATTAGAATAACTGGCCAGAAATATAAAAAAAGTTATTTAAAGTTGTATCGTCAGGACTTATTCGATTTCAACCAGCGCTTCATCGGGATTAACGCTGTCGCCTTTGCTTACATTGATAGCCTTGACAGTACCGCTGACCGGGGCGGGCACTTCATTTTCCATTTTCATCGCCTCTACAACCAGCACCGGATCACCATCTTTAACGGTCTCGCCCACCTTAACCATGATTTCTACAATCGTGCCCGGCATAGAACTGGTGACATGGCCCGGCTTTGTTGCGCGAGTCCTGCCTGATTTATTGCCAGTTTGTTTCGCGCCGCTTTCAGATTGGGTACTGGACGCTTCAATCTCTGCCAGACTTTCAATCAGGACTTCTTCAGGGACACCATCGACGGAGAGATAAAAAGGTCTTTGTTCGTCATACTTCTGGCCGGCACCAGTTACCTTGATGTGATAAGTCTCCCCATGCATGGTGACATTAAATTCTGTTGGCGCCAAATGTCCCCCTGCCTCGCCATTCGATACGGGCAACAAGGCTTCGGCCTGAAGATTACCATTGGCGCGATCGTCAAGAAATTGGCGTCCAATCTCGGGAAACATGGCATAGGTGAGTACGTCTTCTTCGGAAGTTGCCAGGTCACCAATTTCTTTTTTGAGTTTGTCCAGCTCGGGCGCTAACTTGTCTGCGGGCCGGCAGGTAATGACTTCGTCATTAGCAATGGCTTTTTTCCTGATTTTCTCATCAATTTTTCCAGGCGCTTTACCATACCGGCCTTGCATGTAAAGTTTTACTTCGTTAGTGATACTTTTGTAACGCTCGCCGGTAATCACGTTCAAAACCGCCTGGGTGCCGACAATTTGTGAGGACGGTGTCACAAGTGGCGGATAACCCATGTCTTTTCGAACACGTGGTATTTCTTCCAGCACTTCATTCATGCGGTCAAGCGCGCCCTGATCTTTCAACTGGTGTGACAGGTTTGAAATCATGCCGCCTGGCACCTGGTTTAACTGGACGCGGGTATCGATACCGGTAAATTCGCTTTCGTATTGGTGATATTTTTTTCTCACTTCATAAAAATAACCACCGATCTCTTGTAGTAACTCAAGGTTAAGGCCGGTGTCATAAGGTGTATCTGTAAATGCCACGACCATACTTTCAGTTGGTGCATGGCTTGTACCCCAGGATAAAGAACTGATGGCAGTATCAACATGCCTGCAGCCATTCTCGACGGCTTTAAACATGGAGATATCAGCAACGCCTGCGGTGGTATGGGAATGAAAGTGAAGAGGTATTTTAATTGCTTTAGACAGGGCAGCAAATAATTCTTCACTTTTAACTGGCGTCAGCAGGCCGGCCATATCTTTTATACACAGACTGTGACAGCCCATGACCTCAAGTTCTTTCGCTTGTTCGACAAAGTGTGCAATCGTATGAACCGGACTAACTGTATAGCTTAATGCGCCCTGGGCATGTTTACCTGACTTTACAACCGCATCGATTGAAACTTTCAGGTTACGCAAATCATTCATAGCATCAAATATGCGGAATACATCGACGCCATTTTCAGCGGACCTGGCAACAAACGCCTGGACAACATCATCGGAATAATGACGATATCCCAGCAAATTTTGTCCGCGTAACAACATTTGAATCGGGGTATTGGGCAGGGCGGCTTTTAGTTTGCGCAGTCTTTCCCATGGGTCTTCCTTCAGGAAACGAACACAAGAATCAAAAGTTGCGCCACCCCATGCTTCCAGTGACCAATAACCAACTTTATCCAGTTTGTCACAAATTGGCAGCATGTCTTCGGTTCGCATACGTGTTGCCAATAGCGATTGATGGGCATCGCGTAAAATTACATCTGTTACAAGTACTTTTGTTGAAGCTGTCATAATTTCAGTTTTTTAAAGTTAAAATCTGTGATGGGCAATAATTGCTGCGGCAACAACTGCTGCTAAATCTGCCGGTGGCCGCCTGATCGAATAATTAACCAGTTCTGGATGTTCTTCCACAAAGCTTGTATTAAATTTACCCGATCTAAACACAGGTGATTTCAAAATTTCCAGGTGAAATGGTTTCGTTGTTTTAACTCCGTGCAATCCAACATCTCGCAAAGCACGATTTGCCCGTGCCAGTAATTGATCCCATGTTAAAGCCCAGACTGTCAGTTTTGCACACATTGAGTCATAGAAAGGCGGAAAAATATAACCGGTATAAATTGCTGCATCAGTCCTGACCCCGGGTCCGCCAGCGGCGTAGTAACGAGTAATGCGGCCAAAATTTGGCAGGAAATCATTCTTTGGGTCTTCGGCATTAATACGAAACTGCATGGCGTAACCGCGCATGTGGATTTGTTTTTGTTGTAACGATAAAGGGTTACCGGCCGCAATTTGTATTTGCTCCTGCACGATATCCATACCCGTTATTTGTTCAGTGATTGTGTGCTCAACTTGCAGGCGCGTATTCATTTCCATGAAATAAAACTCATCATTCTCATCCAGCAAAAATTCGACAGTGCCGGCATTTTCGTATCCCACCGCTTTCGCTGCCCGAACCGCCATTTTACAAACATAATCACGTTGTTTGCTGTTCAGTTGTGGCGATGGTGCGATTTCAATTAATTTTTGATGGCGACGCTGGATGGAGCAATCACGCTCAAAAAGATGAATCACGTTACCGCTGCTATCGCCCAGTATCTGGACCTCGATGTGTCGTGGGCTATCGATACATTTTTCCAGGAACACATCGGCAGAACCAAAGGCCTTGGTGGCCTCGGAAACGACCCGATCGAAATTCTGTTTCAATTCGTTTTCATTTTCGCACCGGCGGATACCACGACCGCCGCCACCAGATGTGGCCTTCAACATGACCGGGTAACCAACTTCACTGGCAACCTTGATGGCGTCCTCAAGATCTTTGAGGTTGTCTTCTGTGCCAGGCGTAACAGGCACCTTGGCCGCAATCATAGCCCGTCGTGCTTCGGTTTTGTTGCCCATTTTCCGGATAACGGATGCCTTGGGCCCAATGAAGGTAATACCACGGCGCACGCAGATATCAGCTAGCTGGGGATTTTCCGATAAAAATCCGTAACCCGGATGCAGGGCATCACAACCGGACATGACTGCAATATTGACCAGTCTGTGGGCGTTTAGATATCCGCCCAATGGGTCAGGGCCCAAATTAAAGGCTTCATCGGCCTTTTTAACGTGCAGGGC
This sequence comes from uncultured Acidiferrobacteraceae bacterium, assembly GCA_913009895.1. Classification (GTDB taxonomy): domain Bacteria; phylum Pseudomonadota; class Gammaproteobacteria; order Acidiferrobacterales; family SZUA-150; genus SZUA-150. Next base: position 22,095 of record CAJVXY010000021.1, read on the forward strand.
GTGGCGATCTGCGTCCGAATAGACGGCAACAGACTTGATGCCCATTTCCGCACAGGCACGGACAATCCGTACAGCGATCTCGCCACGGTTGGCGACCAGTATTTTTTTGATCAATTTCGCTATTATCCCGGTAATTAACGCCTGAACTGCGGCGTTTCGAAAAAATGGTTTATTTCTATATATACGCGATATATACGCGTATTTTAGGTTGCTGTTTTACGGAAACGGCCTGTGGCTGTCAATCCCGGGCCGGGCAGAGCGGAATTAGCAAGAAATAATCGCAACAAGCTTTTGACACAGTATAGGGACAAATATATGATGCGCGCCCTATGGATGCCGGGTTTAGCGCTGTCATTGATCCCTTGCAGTTGGTAAAGCAAGGCAAACGACTCACTGGTCAGTTGGCATTGCAGGTTTTGCCCAGATTAGCAGCATTGTGTAGTAAATCTGCTTCTGGCAAGGTTGAGATGGATTTACAATTCGGCCAGGGCGAAGATCAAAAAAACCGGGTAACAGGCAGTACCAGCGCCTGTTTTGATGTGATTTGTCAGCGCTGCCTTGAGCCTATGTCTTTGCATTTGGACTGTGAGATAAATATTCTCCTGATTGATGATCGTGGGGACGAGTTTGAAAATGGCGACGGTATTGTCTGTAAAGGTAAAATGCCTGTTGCAGAATTGATTGAAGACGATCTGCTCCTGGTTATGCCAATGTTTCCAAAACACCGGGCCGGAGACTGCACCAGAGACTACGAAACCAGTGGTGAACAGGTAAAATCTGCTGCCAAAGATGCTGGCTATAATAAAGGGCAAAAAACGGTCCGCGAGGACAATCCTTTTGCTGTTTTAGCTGTTTTGAAATCAGACAAGAAGACTGGTAATAAACCTGGGAATAGATCTGGAAAGAAATCTGGTAAAAAATAGAGGTTATTTTTTACTGCAAGATAAAGATAGAACAACTTTAAAGATGAGGAATTATCATGGCCGTACAAAAAAACCGCAAGACCCCGTCAAAACGCGGGATGAGAAGATCCCATGACGCATTAAGCGCCACCACGCTTTCTACTGAACCAACGAGTGGTGAAACGCACCGCCGTCATCATATTAGCCAGAATGGTTTTTATCGCGGCAAAAAAGTAATTGACACCCAAGCGGAGTCTTAAGCGACTCCGCTGATCATATTCTTTCCCAAAACAAGAGCATAACGTCAATTGCCTGTTGTTATTAGCCTTGATGCAATGGGTGGCGACCATGGGGTCAGCGTCACAATACCCGCTGCCTTGTCATTCAAGCGCCGATTTCCTGATGTAAAGCTTGTGCTTGTTGGTCAACAGGATGTCCTGCGCCAGTCTCTTTTAAACAATCATGCCCAGGAAAACGACGGGCTCGTCATTCAACATGCCGAGCAAGTGGTGACCATGGACGAGTCGGTTACCCATGCATTGCGGAGAAAAAAAGATTCTTCCATGCGGGTGGCCGTTAATCTTGTCAAGGACGGCACGGCCAATGCCTGCGTAAGCGCGGGTAATACGGGTGCCCTGGTAGCCACAGCAAGATTCGTCCTGAAAACACTGCCTGGAATCGACAGGCCGGCAATCATTGGCGCCATGCCAACCATGAATGGCCATCTGCGCGTACTCGATATGGGTGCAAATATCGACTGTACGCCCGAACATTTGTTGCAATTTGGTATTATGGGGTCAATTCTCGTGACAGCCCTTGAAGGAAAAACTGCACCATCAATTGCCTTGTTGAATATCGGTGAAGAAGAAATTAAAGGCAACGAGGTGGTTAAAAAGGCCGCCGAATTACTCCAGAAGAGCGCCATAAATTACGTCGGTTTTGCGGAAGGCAATGAAATCTTTTTGAGTGATTATGACGTTATCGTTTGCGATGGTTTTATGGGAAATATTGCCCTGAAAACCAGCGAAGGCCTGGCGCAAATGATTACCCAAATGATTCGCCAGGAATTTAATAAAAATATAGTCACTAAAATAATTGGCCTGTTGGCCATGCCAGTATTAAAGGCCTTTAGAAAACGAGTTGACCATCGCCGCCATAACGGTGCCACCTTAATCGGGCTCAGGGGAACTGTTATCAAAAGCCATGGCGGTGCTGACAAGTTGGCTTTTGAACATGCCATTGAAGTTGCACTCGATGAAGTGCAATCAAATGTTCCTGAAAAAATCAGTGCAGGTCTGCTCAAGATGTCTGCCGAGGAAAATCAAGGATGAAATACCCAAAATGAAATATTCAAAAATAACCGGGACCGGTAGTTACCTGCCAGAAAAAATAGTAACCAATGCCGACCTGGAAAAAATTGTCGACACCACCAGTGAGTGGATCGTCTCGCGTACCGGGATAGAAGAAAGACGAGTTGCAGGTGACAACGAATTAACCTGCGATTTGGCTGAAGCAGCGGCACGCAATGCTATCAGCGCTGCAAATATAAAGGCCAAAGACATTGACCTGATTATTGTTGCCACTACCACGCCTGACCGTATTTTCCCCAGCACCGCCTGTTTATTGCAAGAAAGACTGGGCATCCACGGTTGCGCTGCTTTTGACGTCCAGGCCGTCTGCACGGGATTTGTTTATGGCATGGGTATCGCCGAGAAATTCATACGAACCGGTAGTGCAAAACGAGCGCTGATCGTAGGGGCAGAAACATTATCCCGTATCATCGACTGGAGTGATCGTTCCACATGCGTATTGTTCGGTGATGGTGCAGGTGCGGTCATACTGGAAGCAAGCGATTCAGAAGGCATTATTTCGTCGCATTTACATGCTGATGGCAAGTATAAAGAACTATTAACCGTGCCGGTTGGCGTTTCTTGCGGCTATGAAAAATTAAAACAAACCGAGGCCTTTATCCAGATGCAGGGCAACGAAGTATTTCGGGTTGCGGTCAATACCCTGGGTCGAATCGTTGATGAAACACTGGCAGCAAACAACATGAAAAAATCTGATATAACATGGCTCGTGCCACACCAGGCAAACATCAGAATCATCAACGCAACAGCTAAAAAACTCGGCATATCCACTGATCATGTTGTCGTCACTGTTAACAAACACGGCAATACCTCAGCGGCATCCATCCCGCTGGCATTTGATGAAGCCGTCCGTGATGGCCGCATTAAACGTGGAGATACCGTCATGATGGAAGCGTTTGGCGGTGGTTTTACCTGGGGATCGGTACTACTGAAATATTAAGCAGCCCGTTAATCTTTTCTAAATTACTTGAAAAAAAACTGGACAGGATTTACGGGATTACTTAACTTTGCAGATTAAGTTCAGGTATAAGCTTTAATCCAGTAAATCTTGTTAATCCTGTCTAAAAATATTACTTAATCTATAGCTAAAAAAATTGCAATTTAAGAAAGGATAGTTTTCATGGCATTGGCATTTGTTTTTCCTGGTCAGGGTTCACAAGCGATTGGTATGTCCAGCGCGCTGGCAGAGAATTTTGATGTTGTAAAAAAAACATACAACGAAGCCAGTGAAGTACTTGGGCATGACTTGTGGCAATTGGTGTGTAATGGACCTGAAGCAGACTTAAACAAGACACAAAATACCCAGCCTGTCATGTTAACTGCTGGCGTTGCGGTTTGGCGCGCCTGGAAACAGCGTGGCGGTCCTTTACCCACCGTACTTGCCGGCCATAGCCTGGGGGAATACACGGCGCTGGTTTGTGCCGGGGCACTGGATTTTTCTGATGCCGTTCGTTTAGTGGCGGATCGCGCCAGGTTTATGCAGGCTGCAGTGCCCGCAGGCAAGGGCGCCATGGCTGCCATACTCGGTCTCGAGGATGCGGCGGTCAGGGCCCTATGTGAGACAGCTGCTGAAGGCCAGGTACTGGATGCTGTAAACTACAATTCACCGGGTCAAGTGGTGATTGCCGGCGATACGGCTGCAGTTGATCGTGCCGTGGCACAGGCAGGTGAAGCAGGCGCTAAAAGGGCAATTATCTTGCCTGTCAGTGTGCCTTCTCACTGCGCATTAATGCATGACGCGGCCGATAATATGGCAGATCGTTTAGTGTCCGTCACCATTAACCCGCCAGAAATTCCGGTATTACACAATGTAAATGTCAAATCTGAAAATAAAGCTGAAAATATTCGTGCTTTACTGGTTCAGCAAATAGAAAACCCGGTGCGATGGGTCGAGACAGTGGAAAAAATTGCCAGCCAGGGGGTGAAAATGATAATAGAATGCGGGCCCGGCAAGGTATTAACAGGGCTTAACAAGCGCATTACAAAAGAAGCTAAAACATTGCCCGTTTTTGATTCCACCAGCCTCGATTCGGCACTAGAATTAGCCCGGGCAAAACTCGCAGAATAGTTGATCTCATTAAAATTAGAGCCAGACGGCAACACTAGGGGAAAGATATGTCATTGGAGGGAGAAGTAGCACTGGTTACAGGGGCAACACGGGGTATTGGCAAGGCCATAACCCTCGCTTTAGGCGCTGAAGGTGCGCAGGTTATTGGCACTGCTACCTCAGGTAATGGTGTAGAAAACATAAATAAGTATTTGAAAGATAATGATATTAACGGAAGTGGACTGGTCTTGGATGTGACCAGCCAGGAGTCTGTCGAAGCACTCATGACAAACATAAAGGAAACAACCGGCCAGGCACCCAGTATTTTGGTGAATAATGCCGGCATCACCCGGGATAATTTGCTCATGCGTATGAAGGAGGAGGAGTGGGACACCATTATGGAAACTAACCTCAAATCCTTGTTCCGTCTGAGTAAAGCCTGTTGCCGGCCCATGACCAAGGCCAGGAAAGGCCGGATAGTCAGTATTTCCTCTGTGGTGGGCGAAGTGGGTAATGCCGGACAAACCAACTATTGTGCGGCTAAAGCAGGCGTAAATGGCTTCACAAGGGCGCTGGCGCGGGAACTGGCCCCCAGGAATATTACTGTAAATTCGGTTGCCCCGGGCTTTATAGATACGGATATGACCAGATCGTTACCAGAAGAACAACGGGCAGCAATTTGCGATAATATCCCGCTGTCTCGCCTTGGCAGCGCTGAGGATGTTGCTGCAGCAGTAGTTTATCTGGTCTCAGATAGCGGCGCTTATATCACTGGTACCACGATGCACGTCAATGGAGGCCTTTATATGGGTTAGTTCCAGGTTGTTTGTAGAACTAGACCTTGGCTGTCAATTAAGAATACAATGCGCCCTCGCCGGGCCTTGTGCTCAAATTAGGAGGAAATTTTAGCTATGAGCAGTATCGAAGAAAGAGTAAAAAAAATCGTAATCGAACAACTTGGTGTAAACGAAGGTGAAGTGGTAACCACAGCCTCGTTTGTAGATGATCTTGGTGCAGATTCTCTCGACACCGTTGAACTGGTCATGGCATTGGAAGAAGAATTTGATACAGAAATTCCAGATGAAGCTGCTGAAAAGATCACAACTGTTCAGCAAGCTATAGACTACGTCAACAAAAATCAATAGATCTGCTTTCTGAATGATCTGCTGAGTTTTTTAGATTAGGTATTGCGAATTTAGTCCATATGTTAGATATGGCTTTCAGGTCAGCAAAATTGCTGACTTTGTTTTGTTATTTTTGCGATGCCGCATTAAACTTTTTTGCGCCAACAATAAACAATAAATAATCCCTTTGAGAGGCTGGATACTTGAGTAAGCGACGCGTCGTGATTACTGGTCTTGGTGTACTTTCTCCCATCGGTATTGGGGTTGAAAAGAATTGGGCCAATATTACCGCTGGCAAAAGCGGTATTGCGCCTATTGAAAACTTTGACGCTACCGGTTTCCCGGCAACGTTTGCCGGTGAAGTAAATGATTTCGACCCGCTTGATTTCATTCCCTTTAAAGAAGCAAAAAAAATGGATCGTTTTATCCAGCTGGGTGTCTCGGCTGGCCTGGAGGCATTTAAAGATTCCGGTTTAACCGTTACCCCAGCCAATGCTCACAGGATGGGCGTAATTATTGGCTCCGGTATTGGTGGCATCAATACAATCGAAAAAACCACGTCTGTTATAACAGCCAAGGGACCACGTCGGGTATCACCGTTTTATATTCCCATGAGCATCATAAATATGATATCCGGGGACCTGTCTATCATGCTGGGATTAAAAGGACCTAACCTGGCGATAGTCACTGCCTGTACTACGGCAACACATAGTATTGGTGATGCCAGTCGCATGATTGAATATGGCGATGCCGATGTCATGGTGGCAGGGGGGGCTGAAGCTGCGGTAACACCGACCAGTATGAGCGGATTTGGCAATGCCAGGGCGCTGAGCTCCAGGAATGATGATCCCCAGGGTGCCAGTCGTCCCTGGGATGTTGATCGCGATGGTTTTGTATTAAGTGAAGGCGCGGGCGTGGTGGTACTGGAAGAGTATGAGCACGCCGTGAATCGTGGCGCCAGAATTTATGCCTCGGTTGACGGGTTTGGTATGAGTGGTGACGCCCACCACATGACCAGCCCGCCAGAAGATGGTGATGGCGCCAGACGCTGCATGTTAGCCGCGCTTGGTCATGCCAGTCTAAAACCAGAACAGGTCGATTACGTTAACGCCCATGGCACGTCAACGCCACTGGGTGACCTGGCTGAAACCAAGGCCCTGAAAGCTGCATTTGGAACACATGCCAGCAAGCTGGCAATTAGTTCTACAAAATCAATGACCGGTCACTTGCTTGGTGCAGCAGGTGGCGTTGAGGCGATTTATACTGCGCTATCCATTTACAATCAGGTTGCACCACCGACAATCAATATTACCAACCAGGATCCAGCGTGCGATCTTGATTTTGTGCCCGGCGTAAAAAGAGATATGACCATTAATGTTGCACTCTCGAATTCTTTTGGTTTTGGTGGTACCAATGGCACGCTGGTAATGTCTAAAGTCAAATAAAGCCTGTTCTGGCCTAACTTTTTTAAACTATCCAGGAAACTTATTTAGTTAAATGCGAGTTGTCTGCCCAGATAACAACGTGAACTTACTTCGGCTCCATCAATCAAACCCGAAACGTTTTCCTTTCCTGCTGCAGAGTACTGCAAAAAACATTGGTACCCATGACCTGGATTCCCGGTTTGATATTCTTTTTGCGTTACCAGGTCAGGCGTTGGTACTCAACAGTCTTTACGAATTGTTTTTGGACAATAAACCACTCGAAGAGAACAATTTTTTAAATGCATTTGATGACATTTGGAAAAATCAAAAAACTGAAAACTTTCCCCAGGATGTGGAAGATCTACCTTTTACAGGGGGCTGGTTTTTATTCCTCTCCTACGAGCTTGTTTCCCAAATTGAAACAAGCCTGGGCCAGCTAAAAACAGAAAAAAATATTCCCGTGGCCATGGCAGTCAGGTGTCCTGCTGCAATTATTTGCAACAAACATTCTGGGGAGATAACCATCGTAGCCGAGCAATCTGTTACTGAATCAGATTTTTCAAAATTAAATGATGATATCGCTTGCCTCGTGCCTGAAAAAGAAAACAAAAAAATTCAAATAAACTACCTGCACGAAGAAGATGAAAAAATCTACCTGAACAACATAGGCCGCGTAAAACAGTACATACATGACGGCGATGTCTTCCAGGTAAATTTATCCAGGAAATGGCAAGCAAATATCAAGCAGGGCAGCGCCCCGGAAATTTATCAGCACCTGTGCAAAACTAATCCCGGTCCGTTTGCAGGAATTGCCAGGCTATCCGACGAAAGTACGATAATCAGCTCATCGCCAGAAAGATTGGTGAGTTGCAAAAATAACAAAGTGGTGACACGTCCTATTGCTGGCACTTTTCCCAGGAATTCCGATCAAATAATTGACCGCGACTTGCCGGCTGCACTGGTAGCAAATCCGAAAGAGCGGGCAGAGCACATTATGCTGATTGATCTAGAGCGAAACGATCTAGGGCGAGTTTGTCTCCCTGGCTCTGTCGAGGTCAGTGAAATGATGGTCGTGGAAAGCTATAAACACGTGCACCACATCGTATCCCAGGTGGAGGGTTTGCTGGAGAAAAATAAATCTCCTGCCGATATTATCCGTGCGGTTTTTCCTGGTGGAACCATTACCGGCTGCCCAAAAGTAAGGTGTATGGAAATCATACGGGAGTTGGAGAATTGTTCCCGGGGTGCATATACAGGCGCCATGGGTTACATCAATACCAGTGGCGACATGGATTTAAACATTCTAATTCGAACACTGGTTATTGAAAAAAATAATTTACATTTTCGGGCCGGTAGCGGCCTGGTTGCAGACTCGGAAGCACAACGAGAACTGGATGAGACACGAGCTAAAGCCAAGGGTCTAATCCAGGCAGTCATAAATTAAATATAAATATATAATGACACTTCAATATGGCCAATAATTTAAATTACATGACCTTGATTAATGGCAAGCCGGGCAGCACCATCGATATCAATGATAGAGGCTTGAATTACGGGGACGGTATATTCGAAACTGTCGCTGTTCATGATGGCGTAACATTACTCTGGGATTTGCACTGGTTACGAATGGTTAAAGGATGCAGACAATTGTCATTAACTATTCCTGACCGGGAAACCATTGAGCAAGAACTAAAATTACTGGCTAAAAAAATTACCAAAGGCATAATCAAAATAGTATTAACGCGGGGAGTTGGCAAGCGAGGTTATCGGCCAGAGCCAGAACAAAACTGCACCCGCATACTCAGTAGCAGTCCGTGGCCGAACAAGAAACCCGGAGATAAAAAAGGAGAGGGCGTCGACGCTTATATCTGCAAGCATGTCATATACCCTGATCCACAACTGGCGGGTTTAAAACACCTCAACAGGCTGACACAGGTTATGGCAAGCATTGAAGTCAGTAATAATGGATCTGGAAACAATAACCGAATAGGACTTATGTGCGATCCAGACAACAACCTGGTTGAAGCCATCTCAGCAAATATTTTCGTAATCGAGAAAAATACACTGAAAACCCCCGAGCTCATAAATTATGGTGTCGCAGGTGTGATGCGTGAACATGTGTTGGTGCAAGCCAGGAACCTGGATATAAATACAGAAGTTAATATGCTTGAAGTGTCGTGCCTGAAGAAAGCAGATGAAGTATTTTTAACAAATAGTATTATCGGCATTCTTCCGGTTAAAACCATCGAAAATTTTTCGTCTCGTCCGGGTGAAATAACGCGTAAATTAATGGACGCAATAAAACAAGAAAAATATTATGCTTAAACGAATTAAAAAAATAATGAAGATCGGACTGGTCTTATCTCTAACGCTGATAATATATTTGTTTTGGTCATGGTTTAGTCCCCAGGTTGAAAAAGATACGGTTGTTATAATTGAACAAGGCAGTTCTTTTAGAAAATTGGCCAGGAGCCTGGACAATAAAGGAATCATTACGCAATTCAGGACATTTATTATGCTTGCCCAGGTACGCGGTGACACCAGAAACATTCACATGGGTGAGTATAATCTGAAAAAAGGTATGAGCCAGAGTGAGATTTTATCTTTATTTGTCTCTGGTCGTGTAATTACCTATCCATTGACATTGCTGGAAGGCTGGAATTTTTCACAATTTCGGGAAATTTTGAAGAAATCCAGTAAGCTAAAACAAACAGTTGCGGGTTTGTCGAATCAGGAAATTATGGCAAAGCTGGGCCGCAACGATTTGCACCCCGAAGGTTATTTTTATCCGGATACTTATTTTTATTCTACTGGCAGCACTGATTTTACAATATTAAAAAACGCCTTTAAAAAAATGCAGTCCAGGCTGGATCAGCAATGGCAGTCTCGCGAGAAGGGGTTACCCTATAAATCAAAGTACGAAGCATTGATCATGGCATCAATTGTTGAAAAGGAAACCGGCCAGGCCAGCGAGCGCCCCATTATTGCCGGTGTTTTCATTAATCGCCTCAGGATAGGCATGCGACTACAAACCGACCCAACAGTTATCTATGGCATGGGAAATAGTTTTAAGGGAAATATCAGAAAAAAGGATTTAAGAAAAGATACACCGTATAATACCTACACGAGGGGCGGCTTACCGCCTACACCCATTGCCATGCCTGGGGATGACGCCATATATGCAGCACTACATCCTGCAAAAACCGATGCCCTGTATTTTGTTGCCCGCGGTGATGGCAGCCATGTTTTCTCCAAAACTTTAACAGACCACAATAAGGCTGTCAGAGAATTTCAGCTCAAGAAAAAATAAATATTAATTATCCTGAACATGACAAGTAAAAAAAATACCGGATTCTTTATAACACTGGAAGGCGGTGAAGGTGCAGGTAAAAGCACCAATCTTGAATATATCCAAAATAAATTTATCGATACCGGACATGAAGTACTGGTTACCCGCGAACCGGGCGGAACAAAAGTTGGTGAAAATATTCGTGAATTATTACTGCATGCCCGGGACCAGAGTATTTCCGATGATACAGAATTAATTTTAATGTTTGCGGCACGCATGCAGCATTTAAACGAAATCATTGAGCCGGCACTCTTGCGGGGAAAGATCGTAATTTGTGATCGTTTTACCGATGCCACTTTTGCTTACCAGGGCGGTGGCCGTGGCATACCTGATGAAAGAATTAATATCCTGAAACAATGGGTACAGCAAGGTCGGGAACCAGACCTTACCCTGTTATTTGATTTGCCAATCGAACAAGGCCTGGAGAGAGCGAACAACCGAAGTAGCCCGGATCGTTTTGAAAAAGAAACACTGGTATTCTTTGAGCGTGTGCGGAAAAAATACCTGGATATCGCGGAACGGGAACCTAATCGTGTCAAGGTCATCGATTCAGCTAAAACGTCAGATAATGTTCATAAGCAGTTAGATATTATTCTCGATAATGTGCTTGACAGGTTATGATGCTAATAAATAATACGCTGCCATGGCATGATGCCATTTGGTTAAAGCTGACCGATGATGTCAGTAAATTACCACATGCTATCTTGTTTTCAGGCCAGACAGGTATTGGCAAAGTACGTTTGGCAAAAAGATTCGCAAATTTTCTTTTATGCGACTCACCAATAGAGAAGGAAGCCTGCGGAATTTGCAAGTCTTGTAAACTCCTGGAAGCTGGCACCCACCCGGATTATATTCTTATCACGCCTGAAGAAAAGAAAAAAATAATTTCTGTTGATCAGACCAGGGAAGTCAGCCGCCAGCTTCAGTTAAAATCACATATCGCCAAAAGAAAAGTGGCAGTTATATATCCCGCAGAAAGCATGAATACAAATGCAGCCAATAGTTTGCTTAAAATTCTTGAAGAGCCACCGCTGAATAATATCATTATCCTGGTCACCAATAAAATTTCTCATTTAGCAATGACGGTTAAAAGCAGGTGCATCAAAATTGTCATCCATTTGCCAGACAATGAAATTGCAACCAGTTGGTTACAGACGCAGCAATCAAGTACCAGTTCTGATGATACTATTTCATTGCTTAAATGTGCCGGCGGGGCGCCGCTGCTGGCAGAAACTTTATTTGCTAAAGATTTTCCAGGTACAAGACTGCAATTATTGAGTGATGTATCTGGCATCGCCAGGCAACAATCAGATTTCAGCGCATGTGCAAAAAGATGGAAAGAGGCGGGCGCTGATTTATGCTTGATGTGGTTCCAGGGCTTTCTGGCTGACCTGATAAAAATAACCATGGTAAAAACTGCCAAAACATCGAGTAACTTACCAGGACTTACCAATATAGAGTTAAGCTCAGACTTGAAACTACCTAAAAAAGCGTTAAACTTGAGGCAGTTGTTTGAGTTTTCTGATGTTCTTTCGGAATCAAGAAAATTACTCAGTGCACCAATGGACGAATTGTTATTAATTGAGGATGTCCTCATTAGATGGCAGGACCTGATGAAGGCCTGATCTGTAATAGAATCAACCAGGATAGATTACGGAATAATTATGGGAATACCACCAAAAAGAAAAGGGCCAGTTCCAGTCAGGCCTGGCGTTTTGTCCCTGACCATTAAGGACAAGAATGCCCTGTATGCAGCTTACATGCCTTTCATCAAAGGCGGCGGTATTTTTGTCCCAAGTAGCAAGGCCTATAAACTGGGCGATGAAGTGTTCATGTTGCTCACGCTCATGGACAGCAAGGAAAAAATACCAGTTGCTGGTCACGTTTCCTGGGTCACACCACAAGGTGCGCAAGGCGCACGAACTGCCGGAATCGGCATCCAGTTTAGCGAAAAAGATTCCGGTGCAGCACGCAATAAAATTGAAGGCATTCTGGCTGCAGCCCTGAAGTCAGAAAAACCGACACACACTATGTAGCTATTTAGGTAAGTGTCGCTTCTCGTAGACTCCCACTGTCATATTAATTTTGACCCCCTTGGCAACGAAGTTCCTGATGTCCTGGCACGCGCCCGGGACAATGACGTAGGTTATTTTTTATGCGTATCAGTAAACCTCGAGGATTATCCCCAGGTAAATGCATTGGCAGATCAATACGAAAATGTTTTTGCCTCAGTTGGTGTCCACCCCAATGAGCAGCAAGGCCATGATCCTGACGAATCTGAATTAGCAGAGCTGGCAAAAGACAAAAATGTCATCGCCATTGGTGAAACCGGCCTGGATTATTTCCGCTCAACGGGTGAGCTGGACTGGCAGCACAATCGTTTTCGCCAACATATCCGTGCGGCAATTCGCAGTGATATACCATTAATTATCCATACCCGGGAAGCAGCGGCAGACACCATACGTATTATGAAGGAAGAGGGCGCCGGGAAATGCGGCGGCGTAATGCATTGTTTTGCAGAAAATTGGGAAGTTGCCCAACAAGCACTGGAGCTCGGTTTTTATATTTCCTTTTCCGGCATCGTTACCTTCAATAGCGCTAAAGATTTAAAAGAAGTGGCCAAACTGGTGCCAGAAGACCGGATGTTAGTAGAAACAGACAGTCCCTACCTGGCTCCCACACCCCACCGTGGAAAAACCAATGAACCCGCTTACGTTAAACACGTGGCTGAATGTATCGCTGAATTACGGGGCACAACATATGAAAACATTGCTGAGTTAACGACAAATAATTTTTTTAAACTTTTCTCTAGCGCCAGGCCCTAAATACTGTGCACTAGCTTTATTGCCTTATCCAGGACATCGATGCTGGTATAAAAATGTGGGGAAAAACGAATGCCACCGCCCCTGTGAGCACACACGACTTTATGTTTCATCAGTGACTCATACAGGGTTTTACTTTCCTTTTGTTTGTGCCTGAATACAACTATGCCCGCATAACGTCCTGCGCCGTTATTAGTTATTAATTCCAGGGCAGGGGATTGATTAATCTGGTCAAAAAGGTATTCACTTTTTTCCAAAACAAGTGACTCAATCTTAGAGACCGTCACTTCCTCAATAAGCGACAAACTGGCATCAAGGACAATTGTTCCCAACATATTCGGGCTACCACATTCAAAACAACGAGCTGTGTCAGCAGGCCGCCAGTCTGTTGCATCAAAGTCATGATAGTTATCTGTCATATGCCAGCCAAACTCATGCAAACGCATCAAACTACGCCATTTTTCGCTACAATAAAATACAGCCAACCCTTCAGCACCCAACATCCATTTGTGTCCATCGGCCATGAGGAAATCGATATTCATTTCCTGAACATGGTGAGTCATTATTCCAAGTCCCTGAATCGCATCAACGCAAAATGCGATATTATGTTTTTTGCAAAGTAACCCAAGTTTCTCAAGATCCATTTTCAGTCCACTAGCATACTGGACACTGCTAATTGACAGTAACCGGGTATGTGAGTCGCAAGCATCAATCAGCGCCTGCTCAGGATCTTTAACATCGCGCAAACTAACCTGGCGCACCGTTACACCAATTGCTGCCAACGACTGCCAAACAACACGATTTGACGGGAACTCTTCATTGCTAATAACTACGTTATTGCCATTTTTCCAGGGAAAACCATGGGCAACAAAAGACAGGGCCTCCGAGGTATTTTTGGTCAGGGCAATATCATCCACTGAAGGTGAACCAGTCAGGTTGGCCAATCGTTGACGTAAACGGGACTCAATCACCATCCAGTTTGGATACTCAAGCGCGCCCTGATGGACATTTTCATCGGCAAACGCTTTCAGGGCAAGACCGCTACGCGCAGGTAGTGGCGAGACAGCGGCGTGATTAAGATAATAGATATCCTTGTCTAACTGAAATTCGGACTGAATCAGGGCGTTCATTTCTCTATTATCCATCTTTTGCTCTTTTTTTGTTTATTAGTAAATGCTGATACATTATTTGCAGCATAATAATGTGATAATTCTGCTTATCTTGCCAGTTCCCAATCATCTGCCCCCAATACCCTTGACCCATGTTAATGCTTTGCTATCTTTATTCCAGTAGTCAGATTTTATCTGCAGACGGGCATCCAGCACGATTTTCCAGGAATAGGGATATTCAAAACCTCCTCCTTTAGCAAAATGTTCTCCTGTAACAAGCGTTCTAAAAAAAGGCCGCACAACAACCGGAGCACTATATGAAAATATCCGTAAAACTCGCATTATTCATCGCATTTTTCAGTTTTTTCACTACCAACATCGCACTGGCAGCCGTTAATTTAGGCGTTATTTCATCACGTGGCGCGCTCAAGGCACAAGCAAAATGGGGCCCGTTGGCTAAATATTTTGGAGATGAGATTGGTGACTCGGTTAAGCTGGTGACATTAACCCCGGATCAGGTTGAGGCCGCTGTCAGCCAAAAACGTGTTGATTATATTCTTGTTAACCCAGTGGTTACTGCCGTCGTTAACAAAAAGTATAAAACTGTGCCCCTGGCCACCCTAAAGAAAAAATTTGGCTCCCAATTTGCTGGTGTCATCATTTCAAAAAAAGGTAGCGATATTACCAGCAGTAGCGACCTGAAAGGCAAGAAAGTAATGGCTTACAAATTCGGAACGTCGGCTGCGGCATACACTTTTCAGGTTTACCACCTGAAACAAAAAGGCATTACGCCAAAAGATTTTTCTGCGTTTACAGAAACACGAAAAAAACAGGATGATATTGTTCTTGCTGTTAAAGCGGGGTTGGTTGACGTCGGTTTCGTTAAATCAGGCCTGTTAGAGGCTATGGAAAAAGAAAAGAAAATAAAAATAAGTGATTTTAATATTATCGATAAACAAAATGATTCACTAAAAAAAGTACACAGTACAGAATTATATCCGCACTGGTTTTTATCAGCCACGGCAAGTGCAAACAAATCTCAGTCTAAAAAACTTGCTACCGCTGCTTTGTCACTGAGATCTTCTAATGCAGCTGCGAAAAAAGCAAAAATTAAAGGTTTCGTAGAGCCGCTATCGCTAGACAAAGTCCTTGCGGCCTTAAAAGCACTTGATTTGCCGCCTTTCAGCAAATAATAAATGGCGGGAGCCGGCAAATTATTATGAAAAATATTTTCAGATTTCTTAATGTACGCGGTAGCCTTGGGGCAAAGTTTTCGGCTGCGACCATGGCCGCCGTATTCGTGATGATGCTCATATTGGGCGTGTTGATTAATTCACAACAAAATTCTGTTTTTGACACTGTCGTCGCTTCATCGCAAACAATTATCGATGATATAAACAAGAAAGAGGTAAGTGCTAACAAGGAAGCGTTAAAAGTTAAAATTGATCAGCTCGTAAAATTACTGGCGAGTATTGCACCAAATGCAATAGCAGAAATGGAACTTTCGTTTCTGTTAAATTACGCAAATGTGGTTGTTGAAGATCCTGATGTCCTTTACGTTAAGTTCAGCGATAGCAAAGGCGCCACCCTGATCGATGCCGGCACAGCTGAAGATAGTGAAATGTTACTACTGGATACCGAGATTAAAGAAGATGACGTGTTGCTGGGCAGTGTCAGAATAGGCTACACGGAAAAACGCGCGATTGTAAACGCTGAAGAAATCAGAATTTTTGGCAGAAACAAGATTGACGACTTAACCGAAACCCTGGCTCAGATTGGTGAGACCTCGCTTTATAGTCTCGCTGTTCTGATATTGATTATAGCTGCCGTTATTGGATTATCTGTCTACATCACGGGGATGCGCATTACGAAACCGTTAAACATCGTTGCTGATGCCATGCAGGATATCGCTGAAGGTGACGGCGACTTAACGCAAAGACTTCAACACACAGGCAGTGATGAAATTGCCCATCTGGCAAATGCCTTTAACAAGTTTGTGGACAAAATTGAATCTGTAGTCGCCAAGGTTCGCAATGGAGTTACTTCAATCAACACCGCCACACTGGAAATTTCTTCAGGTAATACCAATTTGTCTCAACGTACAGAAGAACAGGCCTCATCGCTGGAAGAAACTGCATCCAGCATGGAGCAAATGACCGGTACGGTTAAACAAAACGCCGACTCTGCACAACAAGCCAACGAGCTGGCAGCCAATGCCCAGACACAAGCAATACGAGGTGGTGAGGTTGTCCAGAAAACCATTGAGGCAATGGACGAAATTAATACATCCAGCACCAGGATTGCTGATATTATTTCGACAATTGATGGTATTGCTTTTCAAACAAATCTACTGGCATTAAATGCAGCCGTTGAAGCCGCCAGGGCAGGTGAGCAGGGCAGAGGTTTTGCTGTGGTCGCCAGTGAAGTACGAACGCTGGCCCAACGGTCCGCCGATGCTGCAAAAGAAATTAAAACACTTATCGAAGACAGTGTCGGCAAGGTAAAGGCTGGCGCCGCCCTTGCAGATGAATCTGGCCACAATCTGGAAGAGATTGTTGAAGGTATCGCGAGTGTAGCTAACATAGTGTCTGAAATTGCTTCCGCTTCACGTGAACAAACTGGTGGCATTGAACAGGTCAACACAGCTATTACTCAGATGGACGACATGACCCAGCAAAATGCGGCCCTGGTCGAAGAAGCAGCAGCAACCAGTCGTTCACTACAGGAACAATCAAGTTATCTTGCCGATGTAGTGTCGTTCTTCAAGGTGCGAGATAATGCTGCGAATGCCCAGGTAGTAGCGACTGAGCACATAATGCAATCAGTAAACAATCTGCATAATAAAGCGCCCAGCAAGACAGAGCTGGAAAACAGACGTACGGGAACTGATAATTCGGACTGGGAAGATTTTTAAGCGATTAGAATAATCCCTGGAAAGCGCCAAAGTTGGCGCTCAACACGCGGTCATCCTTCACCAATCCAGGGGCATTTGAAAAAATTAGCTAGTTCGCATAATGTATATTATGTTAAATAGTATACATTTGTGTTTTTTATAGCCCTTGATTGTCCTAAGCCTTGTATTTAGGCACACTAATTGCATTCTTATTATTCTGTTCAATATCTCTTTACAAGTTATTGTTTTTTAACTATTAGATACATTGACAGCTATATAATGTCAGTTCAGGGGGAAAAGTGGCCAAACAAAAACGAATAGCGTCCAAAATATCCGATTTCTTTGTTCTCATCATGGTGGCACTAATGAGTATCGTCTCAAATCTGCCTGATACTGTGAGCGTCGCCCTGGACAAACGCTACTTAATTGCAGGATTGATCGCCATAGTTGCCGTATCTCTTGTCCGTTATCTAAAATTTACCCTGGTCCTGGTGGTTGCCATTATGATGATTGGCGCCAACCTGCCCGCTAAAATGGCTGGTGAGTTGGGTATTGATACCAATATCATGATGCTGGCACTAATCGTGATGGTGCTGGTCTCGTTAGGTAACAGATTATTTAAAATACCCACGGGTATAGATACAAAAAAACAAACAAAATCTACCCATGGTGCCTCAGCGCTTTTTAATGCGATTGCCAAAGGCAGAATGTCAACAGTGAGAACACTGATTAGTCAGGGTGTAAACGCAAATCTAACCACTAAAGAAGGTTACACCCCGCTCATTTTTGCCTCATCTAAAGGTTTTGGCGATATGGTTCAAATGCTTATAGAGAAAGGTGCAAATGTCCACACTAAAGACAAATCCGGCAAATCAGCGCTCACTTACGCAAAATCCAAGGGTTTTAATCGTGTATCAGAAATCCTGCTAGCGGCAGGGGCAAAAAGCTAACAGCCCCCCTGCTCCCCAGCTTATATCCCGGCTTTTTAACATTTAGACAAAAAATCAGTTATTATTGTGCCGAAGTTTCACTAAAACGATAACCAAAAAAATTACTGTTATTAACTATGCGTTCAATACTGAATAAACTACTGGTAGTCCTGGTTATTCTGGCAGGCTGGGTCACCTATGATAACTGGGGCAAGCTCACCTCATATTCACCAACTTCAGTAAAGAACGCAGTGGTTAACAGTTTTTCTGCTGCAACTTCCAGTTTTAAAAAATCAAAAGTTTATCAATGGGAAGATGATAAAGGACGTACTCATGTCAGCAACACGCCACCTGACAATGCTAAAAATGTAAAAGTAGTAGAATATGAAAATGACCTGAATGTTATACCGGGTCACAAACCAGCACCTGAAAATACAAATCAGAATCCTGACATGAATAGTAATTCTCCTGCTGATGATTCGACAAACAACACACAGTCAAATAGTCAAAACAATACCGGTAACAAAGATTTGGTAAATACGTATACCTCGTCAATTAAAGATGCAAAAGATGTGCAAAAAATAATGAATAAAAGAAACCAAAACCTGCAAGAGAAACTACAATAATAGTTACAGGTAATAATACCAATGATCCCAGGTTGCATGACGATGAGAAAAAGAAACCCCATCGCTTTATGAATGAACTTCGCTCTCCAATTAATGGATTACTAAATGCCAGGGGTGGTCGAGGGAGTTATTCCAGAGAAGCATTAAAGTATACGGCTGAAAAGATGGGCGGGGAATTTATTGAATTCGGACTACACAATACAATATTACTAACGCGGTACCACTAGGCTGGATGCTCTCAGAAAGGGCAAAAAATACAATAGAAGATCGTCTGGTCTGTTATAGCAAAGGTAAAAAAATAAATTTGTTAGCCATACGGCAGTGCGATTCAATTTAAGGAAAATTTCAAGAGAGAAGGTTTTTATCTTGCATATCCTTGATAAAATTTAATATAACATCTTTCACGAGAATACCAAATGCCTGGTTTCGTTCTACAGGTTTTAAATTTAATGACTTGGGTACATCTTCTTTAGTAACAAGAATTGCATGATTGTAACTTTTTTTAATTACCTTGCCATTAGCTCTTATCACGGTAATCGTAAATTCATACAGACCCTCATTAGATTTTCCTGTTATCCCGAGCGAAGACCTTAAACCAAATTTATTTGCACTATTGGGATCCGAGTTGCCAATACTATTTGCAACGACCATAAGAGACATTGAGGCAGAATCATCAGACGCGATAACGCCTGTTTCACGGATTGATCGCATTACCTCTTTTTTCAGCATACTATAACCATTGGCCACCAGTTTCCCATTACTCTGGAATTCTACTTCAATCCTGGCAGGGTATTTCTGTGATACGGGTTTTATCTGGTTTTGACTGGCTTTCTTATACTGAGGATCGATGTATATATTTGTTGAAACACAAGCCACGGAACTGCTTATAAGTACTAAAATTATAACCAACTTTACTACTGCCATTTTAAATACCCTATTAGTGTTTCACGTAGATTATGATAATTATTTTTTTAATGTATACCTGCCTGGTTAATCGCACTCGTAAGACGAGTGTATTACGTGACCATAAATATGGCAAAAAAATAATTACCAGTGATTAAATCATTTTAACTTATCTTTTTAAAGTGTTATTTTTATACTAAGGTACGAGCGGCGCGCCTTCTGAAGACCAGTAACCTGTTTTCATATTTATTAGTGCGACGCAGTCATTTTCAGCCACGGCATTAGTATTAATCACATTACAGCTTGTTAAGCCCGCACCCTCAGCAAACCGGAATAATCCAACCAACCCTGCTTCATTTCCGACCACAGGTGTCGTGTAATTGTTTATTATTTCATTTGCTGTTTTGGCGCGGTTCCAGAAACGTACTTCGTCTACAAGTCCTTTGTAATCTTCGTACTGGTCAAAACCACCAATGGCAGTAATTTTTTCCGTACCCCAAAACCAGCCCGCTTGGTTAGCCGCAAAACTGGCCCAGGTATCCCAGTAGTTACGCATATTGGTTCTTGCTGTGGTTGTGATGGTCCTGACCGAGACACCATCAATCCATAACTCAAGATCGGCATCGGTCAACCCTGACCAGCGACGTACTAAAGTTACCTGGTGCCAGTTACCATCCACCCAAGCTAAAAGTACCTTCGTTGTTACCGTTATTAGCATGACCATCCAGCAGGAAGTTTCCCTTGAACCACCAACCGCCGCCATCGGCTGGTGTCGGATTCAGTGGCAAGCTGGTCCAGTTAAGTGGCTGGCCCGGCGTACCATCTGCAGTGGGGCCAAATGGATAACTGTTGTCTGGTTTGATCCACAGCTCAAACGTAAACTCCCCTGCCCCAAAACCCTGGGGAATAACTAGCTGGCGACCATAATCATAATTGAGAGTACCGCCAATATTGGCGGCATTAGCTGTAAACTGAATACTGCCGCCAGCCCCCGTAAGAGGTGGATTACCTCCGCCTCCGCCGCCAGACGAAGATGGCGAGCAAGCGGTAAGCGCAAGTATTGTGATTGCGATAACTAGTTTTAAATAAAAAGGCATAAGGTATTGTGACATCCAGGCACTATAACAGCCCATGAAAGGTCCTGGTTAACACGACAATCCGGTTGCCCCGGTAACTTATGCGTTTGTCGGAAAGAGAATCAGATTTTCAGTGTAATAAACGACTACTCTTAAACTGTATTCCCAATACTCACCGTATATCATATTGAATTTTACAATGTTTTCCGATTTATGATTCTGAGCTCCAAAAAAGGCAAAGAACAGTATAAACTGTCTACTTGTCGCGATTTTTTATGCTCCTCCGGTATTAAATAAGCGAAATATTATACTGGACAAGCTGTTGCCTAAGCTGATATGCAGGATAAAGCTCAATCGAAATGTACAATTACGGTAATTGCTCCATTATTTTTTAGTAATATTCGAAACCGTGGACTTAACTAAGAGGAGTGTAAATAATCATGAAAAAGACACTGATTTTATACTTGTTTTCTGCCGCTGGTTTTCTCCTATTATCGGGTTGTTACAGTAGCAGTGAAGATGATGTTACTACCGTACCGAAAATTGATAACAGCTTCCTTGGTGGTTTGGTATGGGCCAACTACACCAAAACCGGTGCCGGCGGAGATGGCACTGTGCCGACAACAAATAAAGATTTTGTCCGTTGTAAAGCCTGCCATGGTTGGGATGGCAAAGGACTTGCTGGTGGTTATGTCAGGCGTTCGGCAAACACAACACGACCTAACCCGACAGCGATAATCGGTGACCTGACAGTAAAAATGGGTCTGGGCACGGCTACAGAGGCCGAAGTCTGGCATGATGGTTCGCAAACGAGCGGGATCATAGGCCGTGCCTTGAATGTCGAAGACCAAACCATGCCAAATTATAGCTTGGCGGGCGGTTTAACTGCCGAGCAGGTTACTGGTGTGGTTAATTTCTTGAACAGCGGACCAAAACTCACTACCTACGCAGACTTTGATATTACACCCAACCCCGTGGGTTATGCTTTCAAAGGTGCAACAAATGTGGCGACCGGTGCAACACTATATGCAGCCAACTGTGCATTGTGTCACGGTACTGATGGTCTGGATGCCAGCGTTTCAGGTGTTACCCTGGATGTTTACTTCGCCAGTGATGGTAAATATAGCGAAGGTTTCCATAAAATCGTTTATGGCATCTCTAATACTATCATGACCCGAGTTGCGTCTGGCAACCTCAGTGGCCAGCAAACTGCAAATATATTAGCCTATATCCAGGACACTATCGCGCCTAACTACTACAAAGGTGGTTTGGTATGGGCCAACTACACCAAAACCGGTGCCGGCGGAGATGGCACTGTGCCGACAACAAATAAAGATTTTGTCCGTTGTAAAGCCTGCCATGGTTGGGATGGGCTGGGGCTTGATGGTGGTTATGTCAGGCGTTCGGCAAACGCAACACGACCTAATCCGACAGCGGTTACGGGTAATCTTTCATCAAAAATGGGAACTGTTGGCGTGGTGGGCACGGTTGTAGCAGCTGAGGTCTGGCATGATGGTTCGCAAACGAGCGGGATCATAGGCCGTGCCCTGGATGTCGAAGATCAAACCATGCCTGACTACAGTTTAGCGGGTGGTTTAACGGCCAAACAAACTGCCGATGTGGTTGCATTCCTGAACAGTGGTCCGAGAATTACACATCACGCTACCCTGAATATTGTTGCCGACCCGGTTGTATATACCTTTGTGGGCACAAGTGCGGCAACTGGTCAAACACTCTACACAGCTGACTGTGCCGGATGCCATGGCGCTGATGGGTTAACCATTCCAATCGGTGCTGGTGGTCTCGGTGGTTACTTTGCCAGCGATGGAAAATATAGCGAAGGTTTCCATAAAATCATTTATGGTATCTCTAACACCATCATGACCAGAAAAGCGATGGGCAACCTCACCAGCCAGGAAGCTGCAGACATATTGACTTATATTCAGGCCAATCTTGGGACAACATTTCCCTAAGTAAAAATATCGGCAGGCCAGGCCCTGATCCTGACCGACCAGGGGTTTTACACGTGAATGTAAGTTTCCGACATTGCCTGTAAAAGTTCCAGCTTAATCCGCTGGCCATTTCTTATGCCACACCGCATTTTTGTTACCAACTTCATAAAAGTTTTCAGTGAAGCCGCCATCGGCATGGAGGGTCACGGTGGCATAACCGTTTAACACCCGTGGCGAGTCCGCCGGGAAAGTGGAATCAGGGGTATGGGCGTAATAGGGAATGTTTGAATTTTGTTCCAGGCCCCAGCCATTACCAAAAGGAATTGCCGCATGACCGCAACATCGCCCCCTGGTGGGCACATAAAGATCGGTATTACCCATATGCAACTGGTTATAAACAATACCGTTGTGGACATGACCCCAATACCAGACATCCGGCATTTTACCCAGCGCGTTTTGTACTTGCGTAAACAGTTCGTTAGTGAAGCCGGTTGTAAGGGCGACCGGGTTATGATGGGTCATCACCATCACCGGGCCTTCATGGCCGCGAAACCCTTCCAGCCAATCTGTTTGCTGGGTGTGCCTGGCGGTGCCAATGGCGCCATTCATATAAAATTTACGACCATTTTTTGCATCAGAGTAATAAGCACTATCAAGCCCCAATACCAGCCACGGCGTATAAGTGAGTGCAAAATAACTGCTGCCGTTTTGAATCTTGAATGGTTTGTCCTTGGCCAGGGCCTGGCCAAAAAATCCGGCACCATCACCATACATTTCGTGATTGGAATTTAGGGTAAAGTTGCGCCCCGCTCCCTGGTCCGGCCAAATCTTTATAAAATTGTCCGACTCCTCACCGGGCGTCGGGCGCAGATCAGTGCCTGCATAATAGACATCACCCAGGTGTATCAGGTAATCAAACTGGCGCGTATGCAAATCAGTGACAACCCGTTTTGCCGGACAATCTGCCCCGTTACTGTCCGTGTAAAAACCTGTTCCCCAGTCACCGATAATGGCGAGGGTCGGATCACCCGTGCCTGACCTGGCGCACAAATCACCCTGGTGTGGTTTATTTTTCGGAAAAGGATGAATGGTTTTTGGAAACTTGATGTTGATCGCATAGTTTAATGCGGCCCATAACCAGCCTTCATCCAGCTCTTCATATTTTTGAGTGCCAATCAGGGTACCGTCTTCCCATGGCACTGACGACTTCTCTATTTTGCCAATAATGAAGTTGTAGTCAGTTGTTGTTATTTGCGATGCGGGCGCTTCTTCTTGAAGTCCTTCCCATAACAATTTAAGAAATTCATTTTCGTCCAGCCAGTGTTTAAAACCTTTCGGCGGTGTATGAATCCAGTAAAGAACAAAACCTGCTTCAATACTGCCCTCAGTTGGTACGATCGGCTTTGGACCCGACGGGTGCCTGACATACTCGATCAGGGCCAGCGCATGTTTCTCGCTGTCCACGAGATAAGTGAAAAGCTCGAATAACGGGTTTTCGTCCCCGTTCAGGTCTGGTTTGTTTTCTAAAACGTCTTTCAGGCGGGCAACTGTGGCAGCTTGTGTGTTTTCGGTCATTGTATTCACTCCTTTGAAATCCGATTAACTAGTATTGTGTATTATGACGGATTAGGTCGGCTTGATCAAACAACCAATATTGAATATATATGCTAATTTGAACAATTATGCTGATTTCAATATACTCTTCTGAATATCCCTATATAGGAATATTAGCAATAACTGAGAACCCGGTTCATCCGGTTGCCAACTTTGCAGTAAACCATGTAGCTGCACAGAGTATGGGCTCAAAAAGAGAGTAATTATGCCCAGGCATTAATTCCATCATTTAATATTACCGTGGCATGCCCCTTCACGCTCGATGTTAAGTAAAACAATCACAAAAGAAGAATACAATGCGTTACTGGCGAACCCTAATGTTACTCAACGGTATTTTTATGGGTGATTATCGGTAAAATCGTTGCGCCATCAGGCAAGGCCTCTATTTATTTTCAAGATGGAAGGTGTGATGAGGCTGGAATTAAAGGCAGGAAAATAATTAAAAACTCAGTATTTACTTAATGGCCTCGTACTCACTAAAAATCCCCAGGTGTAGTTGTACTTTTACATCTGTAAAGCCCGAGTCTTCTAATGATTTTATGACCAGGTCGGAATCCACCATCTGCTCCATGGTTTCCCAGTAATAGGACATCAGGTATTTAGCGGCGGCACTGCCTGTGAATATTCGGGTAAGAAAAGGCAGGATATGTTTGAAATATAATTTTGTAAAAAAATAACTGATTCGCCCTGATGGCAAGGTGACATCCATAATAAATACTTTTCCACCTGGCTTAAGGACTCTGAAGTATTCCCTGAAGGCCGTGTCCAGGTCATCCACGTGCCGTAAGGCAAAACCCATGGTCAGGAAATCATAGCTATTATCCGGTACAGGAATATCGCTTGCCACTGCCTGGATATGTTCGCTGTCCAATTGTTTTTTTGATTCTTCAAGCATGCCCCGGCTTGGCTCGACAACCGTCACCAGCTCGGGGCTGCCGACAATACTGGCGGCTGCACGTGCGGTTTGGCCTGTACCAGCGCCCACATCAATTACCTTCATGCCCTGCTCGAGGCCAGCGCGTTTTAGTGCTTCCCGGCGATAACGATCACCGGAATTAAACCAGCCCCAACGGGCGATACCTTCATAGTGTTTTGCAGACTCGTCAAATACCTTTCTCAGGAACGCCTGTTTGGAATCAAGGTCATTGTAGTGTTTTGTAAGTGCTGGATGCGGCTTCATTACTCCCCCGTTGTTGCGGCTACATTTGTACGGATATATTTTTTTGGTTATACCCTGATATATATTATTGCCACAAATCATTATTTATTTTTAGCATACTTCAGGGCCTCGAGAATATACGACTCATATAGATTTTCAGATTTAGATGGGATGAGCACCCACTCTTTAAAACGTTTTTTAGTAAAATTAAATTCGCTCCCTTTGCCATTGGCAATTAACTCATCAACTCTTTCAGGCGAGACTTTAATGATAAGGGAATTCTCTTTCTCAAACATCATGGCGATAAAGCCACCCTTGTAGCGCAGACAAGGCGTTTTCATCATAGTCGATTGCTCAACATCATTTTCTCGAATTATTTTATTAACAACCTGCTCGTAACTCATGTCAAACTCCCTGGTATTTTTTTAGTTTACACATGAACTGCTTAATAAACTAATGCTAATGTCCCGCATCACCCTGAATAATCAGGGTGATGCGGCTTTCACGCACACCAAAAATAAAGTAGTCTACCTGCTGCACTCCCTGATACACCAAAAAAATAATTAACCATGACTGATCTAATCGAACGCGCCTGTGAGTTCGCCACCAGCGCCCATCAGCGCATTGGCCAGCGCCGCAAGTACACCAATCAACCTTATGATTCGCACCTTGCCGCAGTGGCAAAACTGGTTGAGGAAGTGAGTGATGACCCTGACATGGTCGCCGCCGCCTGGTTGCATGATACGGTGGAAGACACCCCGGCGACCCTCGATGACATTGAAAAGAATTTTGGTGCTTCGGTGGCTGAGCTGGTCGAAGAATTGACCGATGTGAGCAAACCCAGTGACGGTAACCGTGCCCGGCGCAAGGATATTGACCGGTTACACAGCTCCCAGGCTTCGACACGCGCCAAAACAGTCAAGTTAGCGGACCTGATCGACAACTGTAAAGACATTCGCAAAAACGATGAGCGTTTTGCGCGGGTGTACCTAAACGAGATGGGCGCATTACTTAAAGTCCTTGGCGATGGTGATGCGGCCCTGTTTAAGCGGGCGAGCAAACTACATACCAGGTATAGCGAACAACTCAGCACCAAAAAGGCGGGTCACTCAGGCTCTTACGAACTGGATGCCAATTTGGACGTGTTACAGGGTATGGGCGATCGGCATTTTCGGCGTTTGTTTGTTGAAATTTTTACCGCCAAAGATATTGCCGAAGGCCTGCTATCTTTTGATGACCACGCATCCTGTGAGCAGGTAAAACATGCCCTAAAATTGCAACGACGTGAGGTCGCCAGTGTCCGCATTAGTGGTTCGGTACAGGGTTATATTCGCGGCTCTGATTTAGGCGCGGGTTTGTGTGCCGATAAAATTAAACATTTTACTGTTGATCAGGTTGTTAATGGCTCGGCCACCTTTGGTGACGTCATTCATGTGTTAACCCGCCATGACTACTGTTTTGTGACGGTGCTGGACAACATAACCGGCGTGATTCGTCGTGATGATGTAAACAAACCAATGGCACGCATGTGGTTGTTTGGCATTGTCACCATTGTCGAGCAACAGATGCTGAAATTAGTCCGGGAACGTTTTCCGGATAACAGCTGGCAACAGGCGCTCACTGACGAGCGTCTGGAAAAGGCGCATGAGATCCAGACTGAAAGACAACGACGCAATGTATATTGTGAATTGATCGACTGTTTACAACTATCTGATAAAGCCAAAATATTGATCCAGGACCCGGTGTCCCTCGAACGCCTGGGCATGGAGTCAAAGAGTGTCGCGAAAAAAACCATTAAACGACTAGAATCCTTGCGCAATCATCTGGCCCACGCGCAAGACATCGTGACCCATGACTGGCCGCAGATCGCCCGCTTGAGTATGTTGGTTGAAGAGTTGACGGGTAAGTAGTACCGGGAAACCGCGATGTCATGAGATTGTAGAGCCAGCCAAATATGGCGCCCGTAATCGCACCATCGACCAAACCCATAAATGTGCCCGTTACTACCGATACAAAACCACTGCAGACATCATAACTGGGGTAGATAAAGGCTACGACCGCAAGAAATGCGCCACCATACCCTGGCCATATCAAATCTGATTTTAATTAAGTCGAACAGTTACACAGAATTATTTACAAACTCTTATGTCTTGCATTGTAAGTACACCGGTGCAGGTTATGAATGCGCACGGCCCTCTGCTCGCCGTGCTTGCGATCCAGGTTCAGGCCAATTGCAACGTCATTATATTTTCCCCGATATCATTCTATATTTAAAATCAATCAAAACAGCATTCCGATAAATTTCTTCCGGGTTTCTTTGCTTAGACTATTATTCATTATAAATCTGACATGTGCTCCAGAATAACTCTGGTCTTTTTCCTGATCCAGGGCAATGCCCCACATTAATTTAATTTCATTAGGTAACAGAGAATAACGTACATCTATAATATAGTTTGGGTTAGCGGGATCAAGTGCGAGATAATTATCTGAAAACCTGCGGAAACGTTCAACATCTTTTGCTTGTTGGTTATTTTTATCCAGCCATGGAAAATCATGCTTTATGTCTAGTTTTTTAATAGACGCGCCAGGAATATACGCTGCATGCAGCAATAATTTAACTGCATCAACATAATAACGCCCGTTGTACTCGTAAATAAGCTTCCAGACATGTCGATTGCCAAAACTTGGCTTTATCAGGATGCGTTCGGCCTGATGGCCGCGCTGTTGAGCAAGAACATAAAGCGCATTTTCGGCTCGCTGTTTCTGGATTAATCCTAAACTTAAAAAAACAAGCGCATAGACAAATGCAATTTGCGAGAATAGTCGGTTTCTTTTATAAACGCTAAACACGATTCCTGTGATAATTGGAATTGTAAAAAATGGATCAACAATAGAAACAACATTCCACGAAACACGCTGCCCGGAAAAAGGCCAGAATAATTGGGTGCCGTAAGACGTACAAGCATCGAGAAGACCATGTGTTGCAATCCCCAAAAAAGAGAACAAATAAATTTGTGCAAACGTTAATTTATTTTTTATGAAGATATAAAATACTATTGCGATTAACAGGGCGCCAAAAGGTATAAAAATTAGCGAGTGTGTAAACTGGCGATGAAATTCTAAAAATAACAAAGGATCTGCAGATGAAGTTATCAATACATCAAGATCAGGTGCCATACCTGCCAATGCGCCGATAACAAGCGCGCTTATCAGCTTTGCTTCATCTTTAACAAATGATTGAGACAGGCTGGCGCCTAAAACAGCTTGTGAAACAACATCCATTGCCTTGTTAACCCCCGAATTAAAAGATAGCTGGATATTTGATTCAATTTAACTCGATAACCAGTCTTCCACTGCATGATTACTATGTAAGTGATGATAGCTTATCAAGCGTATCAGGAAACTGGCGCACCATCATAATCAAAGCGGCTGCTTGAGCATTGGGTTTGGCTCTTCCCTGCTCCCAGTTTTCAAGTGTGCGAATAGAAACCCGAATACGACGAGCAAAGACAGCACGTGATACATGTAACTGCTCACGTGTTTCACGAATTAACTCGGCATCAATTTGTAATGGCGGTAGCTCATCAACTTTATATGTGCGCAGAGTAATTTTACCCTTACGCTCATGCTGCATAGACTCAACGCCATCCATTAATTCATTGAATAGTTTACGTTTCCTGGCTATCGTTTTTTTCGCCATCACTTTTTTCTCCTGGCTGCCAGCTCCGTCTGAATCGCCTGTTTCAATTGTCTCTTTTCATCCGGGGTTAAGTCAGTTGCTTCACCTTTGACTATAAAGCGTGAAAAACCATACCTGGTGGTCAGCGGTAAGATGATAATAAATCACTCTGAGGCCACCTCTTTTACCTTTACCCCGCTTGGGATCATGCCACCGCATCTTACGAAAACCACCTGTGCCAGGCATTAGATCGCCCATCTGGGGGTTCTCCAATAAGGTTAGCTGCAAAGCCCTGTACTCCTGATCGTCTAGGTATTCCGGTAATAATCGTGTAAATGTGGGGGTTTCAAAGAAGACCAGTTTCATTGAAAAAGTATACGTTACTTGCGTACATTTATCAATGTGTTTGCGTGGTTATTGCAGTTAAAGAGGAGGCTCAAGCTTGGGGTTGATGGTCACATTGCGCCATGACATCTTCATTTAATAATTAAAAAACAATAAGTTATCTGGTGCCCGGGCCGGATGCACATTTCAGCTATTTAGCACTGTTAGTGAAGGGGTTACCTTACTGTGGAGTTGCAAGATACCCCCCAGATTTGATTTGATCCATGACCCTACTATATTGGCTAGGTTATGCCTGAACGACTGCTTTCAGCTATAGCTGACTGTAAATCTTGTACATCTCCGATTTCTCTCGGTATATCAGCCGTGGACCTCAACCTCGAAATCAGCGACGATTGGTCAGATAAGGAGGTGGTAAAAAATGGTCGACTTTAGAAAGCGTATCGGGGAAAACAAACATAGGGGGTCAAGTCTTACAAGTCACATTCAGCATAAGCTGTGCCATGGTGAGTCTAGCCGTTAAAGAAATCGAATGTGATATGTAAGATTTGACCCTCAGGCTAGTTGGTTTCAATCGAGTCTGACACTTTTGTTTTCAGCAGATAGAACAGACATTGGGCTGTAAAGTAGGGCAGTCACGCCGCGGTCGGCCAGCACGTGTTGTTAAAGGGTGCTGACCCGAATGGCACTTACTTAAGCCAAAACCCCGGAATCCAGCGCATTAAAATTATGTGCATTCTGGATACCGGCTTTCGCCGGTATGACGGCATTTATTGTATTTAAGGCTTAAGTAAGTGCCATTAGGTACTGACCCCTTAAATGTTCTTCTAATCAATATCACCGAATTCATCAGTTGTTTGTGGAAGAGTCATCAAAACTTTTACTTCATTGCTTCGCTTATGAAATACTAAAAAAGCCGATACATGAAAGCCGTCAATTTCAGCGATTTTTCCAACATCGGGCGCATAAAAAGTATAACGTTTATCCTTTATATTCGCAGCACCAATGTTGATTGCATACTCGTCAGAAATAAGAATGGCTTCAAACTTCCCGGCTGGAGTTATAACTTCGAAACGGCCTTCATAAACTTTAGTTGAAAGTAATTTTCCTTCGTAAGCGATTATATCGGGAGATAATATTTCATAAGCGGTTAAACTGCTTTCACTTTCCCACCGTTGCCCCTGATAGGCTCCAGCCGGCAATACTAAATGAGGCGTCAACACTACCCGGTAACCTGAATCAATATCTGTTTGAGCGACCAGGTGAACATTTCCTTTATTATCAGCTTGCCATTCTTCAATAAAATCATGATCAATTTTTAAAATCCATTTTCTTGATTCGTCCATCTTAGAGTCATATTCACCATGTATTTCAAACTTGGTGTTGGTGTTCTTATTATCTTCTAATATTATTTGATAAATGTATTTTCCGGGTTTTCCGGAAATATATTTATATGGATCATTGATAACTATGCCTGGAAGCGCCTTTCCCACGACATTGCCTCCTAAAGGAGATAGAATTTTTTTAAAATGTGCCGCCCGTGTGACAACTTCTTCGGCAAGCAACTGATTGCTGAAGAATATTAAAAATAGAATAAAATAAAATTCTGAGCTCTTTGTCTTTAATAACATAACTAAATTTTGGCAAATAATTTAAAATCAATTTGGTTAAATTTTATGCGCATATTATCTAAGATAGAATGCCAGAGAATTTAATTGGGACGCCATATAAAAATCTCGACTTAGGTAGTCAGTTTATACTGTTTTTCACCATTTTGGAGCCGAGAATGATCGAAACCCCGGGTCAGACGTAATAAGGCATAATAATGGACAGACCACGGTTTTCCTGCACCCCTGATATCAATTCGTTACCCTGACTACTAAAGTTTCATGCATCTAACGGACAAGGAGGTGATAAATGGCACGACAACTTAGAGCAGGAAAATATCTACTGAATGTAATTTGCAATACGGGGTGGACCATATATGACCCTCAGGCTAGCAGGCTAGTATTATCTTGGTTGGTTTCAATCGAGTCTGACACCTTTGGTTTTTTGGTTTTTATACATGGTGGACGTACAGTCGTAAGAGTTGCTACAAAACATCAAGACCAACGAAACCAGTGGATTCATCAGCTGGACAAACGTCGAGGAAAAAATATTGCTGCGGTTGCCGTTGCCAATAAAAATGCAAGAATTGCCTGGGCATTATTGAGCAATCAAACAACCTTCCAGGCAAAGGCTGCTTAAGTAAAGAATATTAACCGGGTAACGGTTATCAATGAATTGCGAAGATAAAGTTCAAGTGATGGCATAAAAGGTAGTACCTGCATATCTGGAAATCTGAGAGGGTCACGGACTCATTGAAGTCGAAGACTTGATGAGATGGATGTGCGCAGATTCCATCAGGGCTAGAAGCATAGACTGCCTCATAAAAAAGCCGGATATATGGAAGCAATACTTTTTAGTTATTCGAGAAATTTATCTTGCAATACGGGGTGGACCATATATGACCCTCAGGCTAACTTGACCCTCAGGCTAGCAGGCTAGTATTATCTTGGTTGGTTTCAATCGAGTCTGACACCTTTGGTTTGAGGGCGCTTATGGTGATGCAATCGGGGAATCTATTTACGGAGTCATATATGAGGGAGTGACGCATCCCACGCGCTTTCACACATGGGATATAAAGCTAATACCCAGGGATTCTGCT
>CAJVXY010000022.1 GCA_913009895.1 uncultured Acidiferrobacteraceae bacterium
TCACCGATAAACAATTACAAATGGTCGATTTTGCGCTAAGCACAAAATCGACCCAGAAAGTTCTTTTTAGCCACTTTACCTACTATAACTATGACCTGACCGAACCCCTCAGCACCCGGGGTGAGGTTAATATCAATAATAACTTTCTCCAGAAATATTACACCAAGTACGATCACGGCTCCTGTAAAGACAATCGCAACAAAGTCTACAACGACTGGATACTCTCTAATAAATTCGATTACACCTTGTCGGGCCATTCCCATCGTGCCGGCATTTACGAAACCGTCAGCAGTAACCGTAGTAAACTGGGCAGTGAAAAAGTGACCTCGGTAGGCCATGAAACCAATAACAATCACGGCATTAACGGCACCAAAGTGGTGGTCACCGCCTGTGGCGGCCCCATTGCCGTGCAAAACCTCAATGGTGAAATGAAAGGCCATGGCCTGGATTCCCCTTCCGGCACCTGGATTAATCTGAATGAGAATAAAATTGGCCTGATAAAACCTAAATCAAAACCCAAGACTGATGATGTCAAACAATCCAAACCCCTTCAATCCAAACCCCGCTTTTGTGTGGCCCTGGATTATTTCGATATTCTGGAGTCCGAAGGAGATGACAAGCAGGGAGTATTTACCCGGTTTGAGAGCAGTAATGATAAGCAGAATGAGTTTGTTGTTAATCTTAATAAAAACTTACCTGGTGATGTGGGTTTTATTGAGTCAATTGATGTCGTCGTTGTTTCAAGAAATTCGGTTAAAAAAATGAAAGGAGAAACTAGTTTTCTGCGCGATACTCAGCCCATCTATAAGCTAAATTTAAGTGAAAGCGAGATAGGATTTAAAGAAATTCTAAGAGGGGCAGACAGAGGTGTATCGTTCTTTCTATCAATAAAATTTAGCACTACGGCGCTTTCCACACGATCCGGTTTCAAGCAATATGACTTTTCCTCGTTTTGGAATATCCAGATTGAGATCATGTCCCGAAAAGAACTTGTGCGACTCAAATACGAGCGAATGATAGCAGACATATATGATGATACTTCTGCTTTAGAAAGAAAAATGTATGAAGAAATGGCCAGAACAAAAGGTTATTACATTCGGCGGCATAAGAAGTATGGCGAAGTACCAAATCTAAACTGGTATCGGGATGGATTCGGAGAGTACAGTAGTTATAAGGAAAAGATAGCGAAATAGAATTTAATTTACATATTTATGACACAAAATAAAAATTACATCAGGAAACTAATTGTCCTGATCCTGAGCTTGGGAGTTTATGGCTTTATGGGAATTAAAACAGAAATAACTGGCGACTGGCTTGAGCGCTTCAATGACGTTGAAACATTTAATGCTTATGCTAGTGAGCATAAAGTTAAGCTCAGTGATGTCATAATTAAAAATAAAACCACCACGGGAGTTATCCTAACCGGCGCTACGTTCTCCAACACAGAATGGGAAAAGGTTGATTTTTCCAACAGTCACATTACCGACAGTGTTTTCGAAGACAGCGACTTTACAGAAGTAGATTTTGATCACGCGACCATGACTAATGTGACTTTTAAGAATAGTAAGTTCGTTGGTACAGACTTTGACAAATCTAGACTGGTGAACGTGAAATTCATAAACAGCGATTTCCTTTCTTCTGATTTCTTTAAAATTATTCAGAGTAAAATTGAATTTCAGGATACAAACTTTGAGCGAGTTACTTTTGATAAAGCACAGGCTACTTTTTCTTTTTCAGGGGCTAAATTTATTAATACAGATTTTACTTCTCTGAATGTACCTTCATCTCTTTCCTTCACCAAAAGTGAAATGGATGTTGATTTCAGTCGTTCTAAAATAGACAAATTAGAGATCACGGATAGCATTTCCCGTCGTGCGGGTGGTAGCGATTTAAGAATTAAAGAACTGACTATGAAAGACAATAAAGGTGATCGTATCAATTTTGGCGATAGCACAATTGATCGCATTACTGTTGAAAACGCAGACATGACTGATCAAATAATTGGTATTGTCCGTTCAAGCGTTAAGGACCTGTTCATTGTTAACAGTATTGGCGGGGTTGCTGCAATTAAGGCAACCATTGGAAAAATAAAAATACTTAACTCGCCATCAATCATGATTGATGTTGATGAAGCCACCGCTGATTCTATCTATATCTCAAACAGCACTATCAAAGAAGGGTTCTTCGAGAAGTTTAAAGCCAAAAAACTCGAATTCGAGAATGTCACCCTTGATGGTGAAATGAACTTTAAAAATGCCCAAGTGGATCAGTTCATTGATAAGAATACTACCCAGACACCCAAGGCTGTGATAGACCTGACCGGGTCGAATATCAAGTTCTGAGGCGGGCTTTACCGTAGGTTGGGGCGAGGTACGAAGCCCAGCATTATTATTGGCGGAGTTCCATGATTCAGTTGTTGGGCTTCGTACCTCAGCACCAACCTACAAACCACTACGCCGCCTGCGACGGAGTAATTTATTTTTTAGAGGACTGTCCGCTATAAACCTGGTAAATCATCCAGTTTCCAGCGTGGCCAGGCGCCGAAACCCAGACCTTCACTTTGTCCCGCCGCCAGTCGTTGAGCGCCAGCATAGGCAATCATGGCGCCGTTATCGGTGCAAAATTCCGGCCGTGGGAAATACAGGTGTACTGCCCCTTTTTTTGCGATTTGTCCAAGCCGGGTTCGCAGCAGTTTGTTAGCACTTACTCCACCGGCCACGACCAGGCTCTTGTAGCCAGTTTGTGTCAATGCCCGCTGGGTCTTAATCAATAATGTATCTATGGCCGCTTCCTGAAAACCCGCGGCAATATCGGCGATGTCCTGTTGATTCAGGCTGGTTTTATCGGCAGCAGTTATCACCGCTGTTTTCAGGCCACTAAAACTGAAATCAAGGCCAGGTCGATCGGTCATGGGGCGGGGAAATTTGAACCTTTCTGGGCGGCCTGTGGTTGCGGCCTGGGCGATTGCCGGGCCGCCGGGATAACTCAACCCGAGATGTTTAGCAATTTTGTCGAAGGCCTCACCGGCCGCATCATCTACAGATTCACCCAGGATATGATATTGACCCACGCCCCGGATATCGGCCAGCAAAGTGTGACCGCCCGAGACCAGCAATCCGAGGAAGGGAAAGCCTGGCGCGTTTGTTTCCAGCATGGGAGACAGTAAGTGGCCTTCCAGGTGGTGGACAGCAATAGCCGGCACTTGCCATGCCCAGGCCAGGCTGCGACCCACTGCCGCACCCACTAGCAGGGCACCCGCCAGGCCCGGTCCGGCGGTGTAGGCGACACCATCAATTTGGTCTTTCTGCAGCCCAGATTCGGCTAAAACAGCCTTAACAAGCGGTAATAGCTTGCGAACGTGGTCTCTTGAGGCCAGTTCCGGGACCACACCGCCATAATCTGCATGGAGTGCAATCTGGGAATAAAGCTTGTGGGCCAGCAGGCCACCATTGACCGGGTCATTGTCATAAACAGCGACCCCCGTGTCATCACAAGAGGTTTCCAGACCCAGAATACGCTCTGTAGAACCTCTTTGAGGTTCATTATGGGAGCCATCGTCATTGGTTCCAGGCGCCATTAGGGATTTCCTGATCTTGCCTTGCAAGCTCTGGTCACATTCAGCACTGCGTTATTTCCGCTCAGACTCCACTGTAGAACCTCTTTGAGTTTCCCCTAGAATCTCTTCGTTTCCCAAAGAACCGCTTCGAGGTTCATTATGGGCACCTTCACCTTTGGTTCCAGGCGTCATTTCCAATTCAGGTCGCACTGTAGAACCTCTTTGAGTTTCCCCTGGAACCTCTTCGTTTCCCAAAGAACCTCTTCGAGGTTCATTATGGGCACCTTCACCTTTGGTTCCAGGCGTCATTTCCAATTCAGGTCGCACTGTAGAACCTCTTTGAGTTTCATTCAGTACTTCCTCATTTCCAATTCAGGTCGCATGGGCGCATTGTGCAGAGTGGTTGTCAGGGTGGCAACTGCCAAAATCATGGAAAATTCATCTGGCGGGTCAAATTTCAGGAAAAAAGCGCTTTTCACTACTAAAATGGGCATATTTCGTCTATACAAACATGGCGTCAGCGTTTAGAATCGCGCGTTCCTTGTTGAAAGCAGGGTCGTAAGCGGGCTGCAGGTGGCCATGATTTGGCCAGACCAGGTTTGCTTCTGGACAACAACAGCTAAGTGTTAACAATCAATAATATAAGGATTTGAGGATTTATGCCTTCAGTCAGGTTAAGAGATAACGAACCATTCGAAGTGGCATTACGCCGTTTCCGCCGGTCATGTGAAAAAGCAGGGCTTTTCACTGAAATGCGCCGTCGTGAATTCTACGAAAAGCCAACTTCAGTACGTAAACGTAAAGCCGCGGCGGCAAAAAAGCGAGAGCTTAAGAAACTGTCCCGCACCATCGCTTTTCGTAAGCGTCTTTACTAAATAATCACCGTTTTGATCCCCTCCGATTTGGCTCTTTTTGTCACGTGGGCCTGAAAGACAAAATTACCGCAGACATGAAGGATGCCATGCGCGCCAAAGAAAAGGTGCGCCTGACGACCATTCGTATGTTGCAGGCCGCAATCCAGCGCCGGGAAGTGGATGAGCGCGTTACCCTTGACGACAATGGCATTCTGGCGATTGTTGAAAAAATAATTAAACAAAGTCGTGATGCGGCCGAGCAGTTCACCACGGGCAACCGACCCGAGCTTGCTGACAAAGAAATGGCCGACATTGCCGTCTGGGAGCAGTATTTACCCGAGCAACTTGATGAGGCTGAAGTGGATACCATGATAACCCAGGCCATCAGCGAGTCAGGTGCCCAGAGCATGAAAGAAATGGGCAAGGTCATGGGCCTGCTCAAGCCAAAGTTACAAGGTAAGACCGATATGGGTGCTGTCAGCGCCAAGATCAAAAGCAAGCTGTCAGGCTGATTCATTCTGAACTGATTCATTAGACCCTGATCTGATCGGGCTAATTGACACCGGACTATTTTATTAGGCGCCAGCAACAGGCTGGCAGTTAATAACAAGATGGGCTTAAAGCCTGTCATTACAGTCAGAGGGAAGTAACTCCGCTAATGGCAGGCCGGATTCCCGAACAATTTATTGATGACCTTCTGGTTCGTGCCGACATCGTCGATGTCATAGATAGTCGCGTGCCGCTAAAAAAAGCCGGTAAGGACTACAAGGCGTGTTGCCCGTTTCACGAGGAAAAAACACCCTCCTTTACAGTCAGCGCTGACAAGCAGTTTTATCATTGCTTTGGTTGTGGTGCCCACGGCTCGGCGATTGGTTTTCTCATGGAATATGAGCACCTGCCGTTTCCCGAGGCAGTGGAGGCGCTGGCAAGCAGCATGGGGGTAGATGTGCCCCGAACAGGCGGGGGACCTGCGACCGTGGCCCAGGACGATGTCCAGGATATATTGGCCATACTCAACGAGGCCGACCTGTTTTATCGCAAACAATTACGCCAGCATAAGAGCGCTCAGGAGGCGGTAGAGTATTTAAAACAACGTGGCCTGACCGGTGAGATTGCCGCTGAATTTGGTATTGGATTCGCCCCGGATAGCTGGGACGCATTGGCAACAGCGCTGGGCACCACTGCCGAATCTCGCAATTTACTCGAAAAGTCAGGCATGGCCACCAGCAAGCCGGGTGGCGGGATTTATGACCGGTTTCGTCACCGGGTGATGTTTCCCATTCATGATTATCGCGGCCGGGTGGTGGGATTTGGCGGCAGAATACTGGCCACGGGTGATGGCAAGACAGAAGGTGCCGCTGCACAGGGAAGTGCTAGTGCCGCGGGAGACAGGAAGTCGGGAGGTGCCGCCGCACAGGGAAGTGCTAGTGCCGCGAGTGCAGGACGCACAGGAGCGGCCAAATACCTGAATTCACCGGAAACACCGGTATTTCACAAAGGCCGGGAGATGTACGGTCTGTTTCGGGCCCGGGAGGCGATTAAAACTGCCAACCGCGTGCTGGTGGTGGAAGGGTATATGGACGTGGTGGCCCTGGCCCAACATGGCGTTAACAACGTGGTCGCAACCCTGGGTACGGCAACCACACCAGATCACCTGGAACGCCTGTTTCGCCATGCGCCGGAAGTGGTATTTTGTTTTGATGGTGACCGGGCCGGCAGACAGGCCGCATGGCGCGCCCTGGAGCAGAGTTTGCCGCTGTTACGAAGTGGCCGCCTGGTCAGCTTCCTGTTCCTGCCAGAGGGCCAGGACCCGGACAGTATGATCAGGGCCGAGGGTCAGGCCGCATTTGAGCAAAGAATGGAGGACGTGAAGCCTTTGCCTGAGTTTTTAATGGATGAGCTGTCTGCCAAGGTTGATTTAACTCGTGTAGATGGTCAAGCCCGTTTTGCAGAGTTGGCCAGGCCCTTATTGCAAAAAGTGCCCGAGGGCGTGTTCCGGGAAATATTGCTGGAAATGCTGGAAAAAAAGGCAGGCCTGGGCCAGGATAAATTATCCAAGTCGTTGAATTTGGATAAAAAGCCCCCATCTAGGGTGGGCTCAAAACCACGCCAGCAGCGTGGCCAGGGGCCGGTTAATCGGGATTCCCAGCAGAGCCTGGTACGTCAGGCCATCACCATGCTGCTCCAGGAGCCGCAGTTGGCTGTTCATGCAGGTGATTTTAGCTCACTGTCTGAATTGGATTGGCGCGGGCTGGACCTGCTAGGAGAGTTACTGGACCTGATGGCACAGGAACCTGATTTAAATCAGGCAAGAGTACTGGAACGATATCGTGAAACCGAGTATTTTCCGCACTTGCAAAAATTAGCAGGTCGGCAACCGCTTTCGGAAGAGGTAGACAAAAAGGCGGAATTCACTGGTATTTTCGATCAAATGAGGAATCAGGCGGCACAAGCAAGGGTGCAGGCTTTGGCCAGCAAAGGCCTTGATGCGCTGACTGAGCAGGAAAAACTGGAATTAAAGAAATTACGCAAATGATTGCCCAAGCTGGAAAGAACCTAACCCCTGCAGGTGTAGAAATAAATCAGGAAATGAGCCCGATACTGGAGGGACTGCTAAATAATAAGAAATTAATAAAGATTTTTTAAAAACCTGGTCTATAATGAAATGTTAATATTCATTATAGGTAATTGATTTGTTAGAGAGTAAAAATGGAATGGTGATGGATCAAGAGGCCCAACGCTCAGAACTTAAAAAACTGATTATCCGCGGCAAGGAACAGGGATACCTGACTTATCGCGAGATCAATGACTCCCTGCCTGAAGAGGTCCATGATACGGACCAGATTGAGGCCGTGGTCAATATGATTAATGACATGGGCATAGAGGTGTTCGATCAGCCGCCTGATCCGGACACCCTGTTATTAAAAACGGAAAGTTCTACCTCCGAAGGCGAATCTGTCGATGCTGCCGAAGAGGCCGAGCAGGTAGTCGCCCGCGCAGTTGAGAGCGAATTTGGTCGTACCACAGACCCGGTCCGTATGTATATGCGGGAAATGGGCACGGTCGAGTTGTTGACCCGTGAAGGCGAAATTATTCTGGCCAAGCGTATTGAAGATGGTATTCGTCAAAGCGTCATGGCGATTGCTTCCTGTCCTTCAACTATGGGCGTTGTCATTGCCCTGATGGAAATGGTTGAGTCTGAGCAAATGCGCTTGACCGACCTGGTGGTGGATTTTATTGACCCCAAGGCCATTAATGACCCGGTACCGAGGCCGCAACCCAAGAAACCTGAAGAAGAAAAGGCCAAGGCCGAAAAGGCCAAGGCTGAAAAGGACAAAGACGGCAAGGGTGGCGACGATGATGACGATGAGGAAGAGGAAACCGGGCCAAATCGTGAGGAGGCCATTGAGCGTTTTGGCCGTATTCGCAAATACTATAAGGCATTAATCAAGGCAATTGAGAAAAAAGGCATTGATTCATCTGATGCTGAAAAAAACCAGAAAAAGCTGATCGATGAATTGCTGCACATTAAATTTGTTTCCAAACAAATTCAGGCATTGGTCGAGAGTGTCCGCGGCATGGTCGATAGCGTCCGGGCCCAGGAACGCATCATTCTGGACATTTGTGTCAACAAGGCACGCATGCCCAGGAAAACCTTCATTAAAATATTTCCCGGTAATGAAACCAACAAGCGCTGGTTGAAAAAAGCCATCAAGGCCAGTGAAGGCCATGGGGATGTGATTGAAGCCAATGGCGATGTCATTCATAACGCCCAGGGCAAGTTGGGCCATCTTGAAGAACGTGCCGGTTTGCCAATCCATAACCTGAAAGAAGTGAATCGCAAAATGTCTATTGGTGAGGCCAAGGCACGGCGCGCCAAGAAAGAAATGGTTGAGGCTAACCTGCGCCTGGTGATCTCTATTGCCAAGAAATACACCAATCGTGGCTTGCAGTTCCTGGATTTAATCCAGGAAGGCAATATTGGTTTAATGAAGGCCGTCGATAAATTTGAATATCGTCGCGGTTACAAGTTCTCGACTTATGCCACCTGGTGGATTCGTCAGGCCATCACCCGCTCTATTGCCGACCAGGCCCGCACCATTCGTATCCCGGTTCACATGATTGAGACTATTAATAAGCTCAATCGTATCTCCCGGCAAATGTTGCAGGAGTATGGTCGTGAGGCCACGCCGGAAGAACTGGCCGAGCGCATGGAAATGCCGGAAGACAAGATTCGCAAAGTATTGAAAATTGCCAAGGAACCCATTTCCATGGAAACGCCTATTGGTGATGATGAAGATTCCCATCTTGGTGATTTTGTTGAAGACGTCAACGACACTGCACCACCCGATGCGGCTACCTTTGCAGGCCTGAAGGGTGCTACCGAAGAAGTGCTGGAGACCCTGACGCTTAGGGAAGCAAAAGTATTGAGGATGCGTTTTGGTATTGAGATGAATACCGACCACACCCTGGAAGAAGTGGGTAAACAGTTCGATGTCACCCGTGAGCGTATTCGTCAGATTGAGGCCAAGGCCTTGCGCAAACTGCGCCATCCTTCCCGGTCAGAACGATTGAAGAGTTTTCTGGATTAATTGCATGACTTGTTTGCCGGGTAAAAAAGGCCGCATTTGCGGCCTTTTTTTAAACGTAGTCATCCCGGTATGTTCTTAGCCGGAATCCAGTTTTTCGCTTATGGACACCGGCATTCACTAGTGTGACGCGATGATATAAATACCCCGCCCTTTTGTAGCCGGTTAGCCCAATCTCGTATTTTATTCTTCAAAAATACTGGTAGAATGCGCGCTTCGGGCCTGTAGCTCAGTTGGTTAGAGCAGGGGACTCATCAAGAAAGGTGCGTTCACAGCGAAAGCGGTGAAATGAACGGGATGAATTCAGGGAAACCTTAACAGCTATTTGATGTAGGCTGATGGCAATCCTGAGCCAAGCCGGGGGTATACCTTCGGAAGGTGCAGAGACTACCTGGGGACTGACTGAAAAGTCGAAGTGTCCTTAATAACAGGCAAAGCGTCCATTGGACAAGGATGTCCAGGTGACGCGGAGCACATGGATGTGCGAGAGCGTCCCGCACCCAAACAGCATCGTAATACATAGGTGTTGCGGGTGATGAGATAGTCCACTCCTTTTGGAAACAGATGGGTTAAGTGAATCCCTTGGTCGTAGGTTCGAGTCCTACCGGGCCCACCATTTCTCTAAATCGTTAATAAGTATAGTGCATGTACTTATAGTTAGTTCTAGTGGAAAATCTCCCATTATTCCTGATCAAGTTTACATTGAATTAGTATATCAGGAACAATTGTTCTCTGAGCCGAATGGCGCTTACTTAGGTCTGATATCTGGTTTAAGCATGATTTCCCGTAGGTTGGACTGAGGAACGAAGTCCAACGCAAGTGTCAAATAAAGCTCCCACTGTTGGACATCGTTCCTCAGTCCAACCTACAAAAAGATTTATTGGGTTTAAGTAAACGCCATTCTTTTCTGAGCCAGGTTTCTGGTTTGAGTTAGCCTGTTTGTTACTTTTGTGCCGAGGCAATCAAGGACTGCACATCCGTGGCGAAATAATGTTGCAGTATATCGTCCAGTTCCTTATGTAGACCATCGTCTTCACGACCGCAGTATTCCTTATACAGCGCAGGTGCTATTTCCTTAAAGGTTTCGAGTAGATCAGGATCAAAATGTGTACTCTTCCCTTCATTCAGGATAGCCATGGTTTTTTCAAAACTCATAGGTTCTTTATACGGGCGTTTTGAGGTCAACGCATCAAAAACATCGGCAATGGCAAAAATCCTTGCCACGACAGGTATGTCCTGGCCTTGTAAGTTCCTGGGATAGCCGCCGCCAGCATATTTTTCATGATGTCCGCCGGCTACATCTTTGGCATCCGCTAACCAGGTTGATCGATCGACGATGTCTAATCCGTGCTGAACATGTTTTTTCATGACAGCAAATTCTTCTTCATCCAGTTTTGCCGGTTTAAGCAAGATGTTATCCCGGATACCGATTTTGCCCACGTCATGTAAAAACGCACCCTTTATCAGACGCCGGGTAGTTTCGATATCCAGGCCAACGGCTTCTGCCAGTTTAACGGAGTAAATACTGACGCGATAATTATGCGCATCAGTGTCACTGTCGCGCTTGGCAATTGCTGATCCAAGCAGAGAAATACTTTGTAGATTGGCATCAAGCAGGTTGGTAGAAAACAGGGTGAGACGTTTTACCAGGTTCAAAATAACCGGGTACAACAGCAGGCTGGTAGCTAGCACAATCAAGATAGCCGAAATAACGGCACGTAGAATTGAATTGCGAATGCGTTCTTTTGTGACATCTGACAGGGAAAATATGGCATGGGTAACTGCCGCAACCTTGTTGCGCAAGTCAATTACCGGGAAGACAATATAAATATATGATTCACCGTCTATATTTATACTCTCTGTATGTTGCGTGCCGTTAGGAAGTTTAGGGAACGACGACTTAACAAACAGATTTTTTAGTTTTTCTGCCACCAGGCTCTCTTTGTCAATAAACTCGTCAATGGCCTCATTATTCGGTTTATAAAATCCTGCCTATATAAATTTGCCGCTTTGGCGGTTGAGAGGATTTGCGATACGTTCTGCCAGGGCCTGGCTAAAAGCCGGGTATATATCTATCTTTTTTTCAGCTTTAATAATTCGAGCACGCGCAACCATAAGCGTAACCGCGTTTTCCGCTTGTTCCAGTACATAATTCTGCATGCGACGATTTTCAAATATAAATGCCGTGCTCCCAGCGATAATGACAACAATGAGTGTCATCAAAAGCAGTCTTTTTGTCAGTGTTTTATGCACATAATGTTCAAGAGATTTTGCATGTATTTTTGTCATTCTTGTCAAACCCCAAGATATTGGCGAACAATAAGAACGCTACTCAAAGTTATACAAACTACCAGTAAAAGGCTGAATGGGATATCAAAAAAATGCGCACCGTTTCCACGTTATCGCCAGACCGATAATCGATTCTACTCGTGGAATTTTAAGAGTGGACTATTTCAGGAGGGTCGAGTAAATAACCAGAGGTTCCCTAGCTAAACTCGGAAAAATAAATCCCAACACCCAGTGTGATCAGTGCTACCTCAACCACAGTGATCCACAAAATCATGTAGGTGATACGTCGGGCCATGGGTTTCATGGGCTGCCATACCGTGTGCATATACCAGCGCCAGGGACCTAAGCGGGACCATTTTTTCCACATAATAATGAAGCGTTGCAGGTATTCGGCCCAGTTCGTCAGGCTTTTGTCGACTTCACCCAAATGGGTCTTACGTTCTGCAACTGACATGCGATCATAATGCTCGGTGATGGTTAGTTTGGAACCAGAACCAGCTGCTTCCATAGAGAAATCCGTGCTCGATTTAATTCCCTTGCTGTAAATGACTTCAAAACCATTTTCAGTTTCCCTGACCTTGAGATTGAATTCAAATTCAAAGGCTGTCTCATGGCTGATATTTTTGCCAGAGAAAAAATATTCATTTTCACCGATCGATTTGGTTTCTTTGAACTCCAGCATAGGGTTGATTCTGTATAGTCGTATGATATCGCGACAGAAATTCTTTAATTCATCAACAGACAGGGGTGTTTTAATACTGGCCCAGGCAGAATCACTGCTGGCCGGGTTATTTTTGGGGGCTACTTCATTCATCAGGGTAAGGGACAATATAAATTGGTGTTGAAAGTTTATGGATTTTTTTTGTTTGCATGCGCGACCTGAGCCCGGATTTTCCCTTGGGTCTTGGTGAGCCCATGACAATCAAGTCAAAAGATTTTCGTGTACTGGTTTTTTCCAGGCATTCATCTGGTTCACCGACTATGACTTCACTGGTATAGCGTAAATCATGGGCTTCGGCAGCGGTTTTGACGCGCTTGATGTGTTCGTCACATTCGGCGCTTAGTTGATCTTCCAGGTAACGGCGAAATGTATTTCGCGTTTTACCATTATTCAACCAGTCATCACCGGTCATACCTTTCCAGAGTGTCGGGACAACGATTAAGTGATGGACATGGCCGCCCTGTTCGCAAAGTTCAAGCGCCATTAGTTCGGCTGCCTTGGCGCCATCTGTGCCGTGACTCGCCAGTAAAACATTTTGACCTGGATTCATAAAACTACCTGATAAAAAAACCGATGCCCACACAAGGTGGACACCGGCGTTACTACATTAACTTATTCGTAAGTGAAATAAACAGCAGTTGCAATAATCAGTGCAAAAGCCAGTGCTAATATGTCTTCCAAACGGTCACTTTTAAAGAGTGACAGTGAAGATCCGCGT
Source organism: uncultured Acidiferrobacteraceae bacterium (assembly GCA_913009895.1). Taxonomy (GTDB): domain Bacteria; phylum Pseudomonadota; class Gammaproteobacteria; order Acidiferrobacterales; family SZUA-150; genus SZUA-150. The sequence goes on from CAJVXY010000022.1 coordinate 12,728, forward strand.
TCAAAATCCTCTGGCATAATAGACCTCCGTTAAATGGTTTCTTTGATAAACATCATCACCACAACCAGTGATAGTGCTGCTTTAGTGAAGCCGACAATGCCGCCAATAATCGCCGGTTGACCGCCAGCTTGCTTCATGGAGCTGATCGTGATCTGCATACCCAGACCCACCAGACCAAACGCGAAGAGCCAGGTTATCCATTTCCGGAAGGCCTTGATCTTGGGCGCCGTCCACCGGACTGCCTTATGGGCTTTCTTCAGGATTGCGCCTGATTCCTTACCCATGACTCTGGAATTGACAAGACCACGTACAGTCGCATCGTCTTCGATACTGGCGATTTTACGGCCTTCGATCAGTCTGGCTAAAGCGGCCTTTTGATCCGCGCGCTGGACTTTATCGGCATTGGCTGTCAGCGTGGCAATTTGCTCATCCGTCATCATGTTCTTGGGTTTTACCTTGGTATTGTCAAAGTATTTGCCCTTGTAATGAACGGGAGGAGAAAAAATGCCGGTGGTAGATAATGCGAACAGGAGAATAAAGCCGAGAACAAATAACGGAAATTTATCAATTATTACCCTACCAACATTGACTGCTTCGCCGGTTTGTTCACGTTTCACATACCAGACCGCTAACCACAATACGATGATAGGCAATATCAGTACGCGGGTAATATTGAAGATTTCAGCTACCTTCAGGGTTTCAATGCCATCAGGCTGGAATGCCAGTGCCGCACCTGCCACCTGTGCAGAGTTCAGGATACCGGTTCCGGCCCAGGCGCCAAACTGGACGTAACTCATGCCCAGCAATTGACCAATGATCGGGAACAAGAACATGCAACCCACACCCCAAAGCAGAATGGTACCAATGGTATAGGCTATTTCTACCGACTTGGCCTGTACCACCGGTGCCGATGCCACTGTCGCCGATACGCCGCAAACACCCATACCAGCGGACAATACCCCGCCCATGGAGTTAGGTATGTTGCGTCTGGCGCCCAGCCACAACACCATGCCGACAGAACCCAGTACGAAAAAACCAATCATAATGATGGATAAACCACCCAGGTTTTTCAGCTCTGCAGCACTGTAGAGTGTGCCCAACAGGATCACACCGGTTTTTAGACCGAGTCGCGATAAACGCACGCCATTCTCGGCCCAGTGAGGCACCTTGAAAACGTTGACAATAATAATACCGGCGACAATGCCGATAACGATATAGTTAAGCCCCAGTAGTTTGTGAATGTATTTTCCGGTATCACCCACTTTACCCATCGCTTTACTCCATACTGCAATTTCAGGAGCAACAAACCACCGAACCAGCATGGCAATAATGAGAATGAACATGGCGCCGGCAATGGCTGAAGTGAAGTAATCCCAGTCACCTTCTTTCTGTGGCCCCAACCACTGTAACAGGCCAAATGCAGCCGAGATCAGACCGAAATAAAGTGGTAGTGAAGTTATTTCGCCAAGGTATTTATATTTTTTGCCACCCAAATGCTCAATGTAACCGTTCATCATGCCACTATCACCCAGGTACCAGATAGCTAACATGATCAGGCCAATTACGAACAAGGCAGGCGATTTTTTGGAATAGACCATTAAATTTCCTCCTAGCTAGGTTTTTATCTACTTTCTAATTTTATGTGTTTTGTTATTTATTATTACTCGAGCATGAGTGCGCCATGACTGGTACAAACTCATAAAAATTGAATCCTTTCAATCGTCAATACTTTGTACCCCTTTATAGTTTCCCATACAACCCGGTTGTGAGGTTATTGCTAAAGATTTATCAATATAAGCATGTAATAATGTACTGATGATCCTATAAAATGTGTGTAAATATTTTTAATAAAAATAGTAGCGAATAAAACGCTGCAAATTTTTTTTAAATTTTTTTAGTTGACCAGTACGGATGGCAAAAACTGCATCGGGTGGCCTGGGCACAAGCAAGTATAAATTTGCCCAAATCGCAGTTAAAAATCATTGATTTTTTAAAGCTTTTGTGCCTGAAGCCTTATTACAACAGCATGACGCTAATTCGCAGGTTTCCTGAATTTCTTGATAAGGCGGGGTATATAGGTGATCACTGCTAACAACGCGATGGCGATGAGGGCTGTTTGCAGAAAGCTGTCTCCCCCCTTCAGACTTTCGGCACCCGCGTAACCAATGTAGGTGTAAACGAAAGCACCGGGCAACATGCAGATATAACTCGCTACTATATAGTGCAGTAATTTGATGCGGGTCAGGCCAAGGGCATAGTTGAGTATATTAAAGGGGAACAGTGGCACCAGTCTGACAAAAGCAACAAAGCGCCAGCCTTCTTCATCAACCCCGGCAATCACCTTTTTCAGTTTACCGCCTGATTTTTCTGTTACCCAGTCAGCTGCAATGTAGCGGGCAATGAGAAACGCCAGGGTGGCGCCGATGGTGGCTGCGGTCAGGTTGTAAAATGTCCCCAGAATTGGTCCGAACAATAAACCACCGGTAATACTGAAGACTGAGCCGGGCAACCAGATAACGGTTGCAATGATATAGGTGGCCATAAAAATAACCGGTGCTGCCGGTCCGATGTCATCCAGCCATGCTTTCAGGGCCTCTGGATTAATGACGTCACGATTTGCGATGGCAAGACCAATAATAATTAACAGGACAATACCTGCCAGGATGCGAATGGTGTTTTTGCTCACTGTCGATTTTTATCCATGATAATTATTTTTATGGTTTATTTCCTGAATGGAATCATGAGCATACCGTCCAGGCGGTTACTGATTTTGACGTCCTGATATTCTGTCAGGCCAATGATCATTTTTTCATGCCCCGCATCTGGTTGCGCCTGGTAGGTACCAAACAGCCTGTCCCACCAGGGCAAGTTAAAGCCAAAGTTGCTGTTATATTCTTTAGCGACAATTGAGTGGTGTACGCGATGCATATCGGGTGTCACGATAATCAAGCGTAATATTCCATCCAGTTTTTTATTAAATTTAACATTACTGTGGTTAAACAAGGCAGCGCCGTTGAGTACAACTTCAAAAATCAGGACAGTAATGAGTGGCGGACCCAGCAAAAAGATTGTTGCGAATTTAATCAGCATGGAGGCAATAATTTCGATGGGGTGAAACCGGGTACCGGTCGTGACGTCAATATCACGATCGGCATGATGCACGCAATGCAATCGCCAGAGTATTGGTATTTTGTGAAATACCATATGCTGCAGGTAGATCACTAAATCAAGCACCACAAAGCCGAGGATAATTTCAACCAGTACCGGTAACTCAATTAAATTCAGCAAACCCCAGTTATTTTCCAGGGCAATCTTGGCGGCACCAATTCCCGCAAGCGGGAATATCAAGCGCAGCAAGACTGAATTGAATACCAGCAGGCCCAGGTTATTGAGCCAGTGTTGCGCACGCGAGGTGATCCAGGCACGCCTGGGCAGCAGCCACTCAATGGTTGCCATAATGGTCAAGAGTCCGAGAAAAACACCCATGCGGATAACTGCTTCATTATCCAGAAAAAAGTTGTGATCCATTGGCTCTTTTACCCTGTCTTAATCTACATATTAATGCCAGATTTGCTTATGGCATAGTTTACAGTATTGGTGAACGCAGTTTTGGCCTTTCCTGTGAGGAAATATGATTGTCCCCTGAACAATGATAGAGACGCTATTACACTGGCTAAGTTCCTTTGTGCTCAATTTTATCCAATTGTGTCCAAATATCTGCCCTGATAACAGTACCGGTGGCAATATTACACGTAATGTTATTGGTGTATTTATGGCCCGGTACTTTAAATATAAGGAAGACGACCCCATAGGTACGGGTCTTGAGAGGCAGTAAATACCGGTATGGCAAAAGGACTGGCTGCGAGTACAGCTGGGGTGGTGGGGCTTGGCAACTAAAGTTTTTTAGTATTACAATTTTATTATAAGCGATGTAATCGTCGCTATTTTTTTGAGGGTAAATTGATGGCAACACTGGATTTAATTGAAGAAAATTTTGAAAAAACAATCAACGAAAATGATCTGGTGATTGTCGATTTCTGGGCACCCTGGTGTGGCCCATGCAAGTCATTTGCCCCAATTTACGAGTCTGTATCCGAAAAACATGAAGGCGTGATTTTTGCCAAGGTCAATACCGAAGAACAACAAGGGCTGGGTGGTTATTTCCAGATTAGGTCAATTCCAACGCTCATGATTTTTCGTGAGCAAATTGTGGTCTACACACAGCCTGGTGCATTACCGGAATCTGCCCTCGAGGATATAATAGGCAAGGTCAGGGCCCTGGATATGACCGAGGTACGGAAACAGATTACCGAACAGGAATTAAAAAAAACAGCAAGCTAAATATCGTCATGTGAGGGGGCCACACGAAAGACCTCTTCAAGTGTTGTCTGGCCCGCCTTAATTTTTTGGGCACCACTAATTCTCAGGGTACGCATGCCTTCTTTTAAGGCCGTCCGCCGGATAACGCTCACGTCTTCATTGTTTTTAATGGCTAACTTGATGGCAGGGGACATTATCAGTACTTCATAAATCCCGATGCGACCCATGAACCCGGTATTGCGACATTCAAGACAACCCGCTGGTTTGTAAATACTCGCGGGTTTTTTAATTTTCCAGGGTGCGACCAATGCCTTCCAGCGGTCATCACTTGCCTCATCCTGTTCTTTGCAGTGCGGACAGAGTGTTCGCACCAGTCGTTGGGCAACAATGCCCAGTAATGAGGCATTCATCAGGTAGGGCGGTATACCGATATCCAGCAGTCGCGTGATGGCAGAGGCGGCATCGTTCGTATGCAACGTTGATAACACAAGGTGGCCTGTGAGTGATGCCTGGACCGCCATATCGGCAGTATCCTTGTCCCTGATTTCGCCCACCATAATGATATCCGGATCCTGACGTAAAAGGTTCTTCACGCCAGCAGCAAAATCGATACCAATATTTTGTTGTACTTGCATCTGGTTAAAGCTGTCTTCAACCATTTCAATCGGGTCTTCAATAGTACAAACGTTGACTTCTGTTTTGGCCAGTTGTTTGAGTGTTGAGTACAGGGTAGTCGTCTTGCCGGAACCGGTCGGGCCAGTCACCAGGATAATGCCATTGGGTTGTTTGACCATGCCATGCCATCGCACCAGGTCTTCATCGGCAAGCCCCATCTCGCGGAAGTTGCGTTGTAAAACCTCCGGATCAAAAATTCGCATGACCAGCTTCTCACCAAAAGCCGTAGGCATAGTAGAAAGTCGTAATTCAATTTCCTTGTCTTCCGGTGTTTTGGTTTTAATGCGACCATCTTGTGGGCGGCGTTTTTCTGCTACATCCATACGGCCCAGGATTTTTAATCTTGACGTGACGGCCGCCATGACCGGTGGCGGTAATTGATAAACAAGGTGCAGGACGCCATCAATACGAAACCGCATATTGCCCTGATCTTTTCGGGGCTCCAGGTGAATATCACTGGCTCGTTGTTCAAATGCATATTGCAATAACCAGTCAACAATGGTGATAACCTGCTGGTCATTGGCATCAAGCTTGCCGGCGCGACTAAGCTCAACCATTTGTTCCAGGTTACTGACGGCACCAAAGGAAGTCTCCTGGACCTGGTTTTTGGCCGTGCTGACAGATTTTGCCAGGGTATAAAATTCAACGGTATAACGATTAATGTCCGTGGGGTTTGCCAGTACCCGCTTAATCGGTTTGCGCAGGATATGGCTTAATTCTTTTTCCCAGCTCAGGACAAAAGGTTCGGCGGTGGCAATGACGACCTCCTGATCGCTGACCGCCACGGGCAGGATTTTATTGCGCGTGGCATAGGCAAACTTCATGACACTGGCGATGGACGAGACATTGGTTTTAAGCGGATCAATATGAAAATAGGGCAGGCCGACCTTGCCAGCCAACCATTCCGTAAGTTTTTCCATGTCCAGGACTTTGTTTGGGGGTTGTGCACAGTTAAGTTTTTCACTGGCCAGGACTACCAGTGGATGCAGGTCAACGGCATGTGATTTAGCGTTACTTTTATTCAGACGGTTGGCGTCTTCAGTGGAGATAAGTTTGTCACTGTGTAGTTGTTCAAGTAAATCACGAATATCAAGCTTTCGATCTGGCTCTGACCCAGTGTGTTTTAATCGATTCAGTTTTTTTTGAACTTGTGCCATAACAGCGGGAGCCCGGTGACCTGGTTGAAATTGTTTGATTTAGTTGAGCTGTCTTATCGACAACACACTTTAATCCTAGACTATTTTTTTGCATTGGGACACTAAAACAACTAACCAGGGGGTAATGGCGGGGCGGGTGCCTTTGGTGGCGGTGAAACTGGAGTGGTTGGCTTGATTCTGACCGGGTTTGGTTTTTGCCTAATTTGGCTGGGCGCCTGTTTTTGCATGTCTGCAGCACGGGCCGCTTTTTCGGCAGCAATTTCCCGTTGTTTTTTCGGTGAACGCGACATTTCCGCCAGTTTTACCGGCGAGTAACGAAATTGATACCAGAGCAACCCAAGCCGCTCCCGAATTGCCAGGCTGGAAATGACCAGTCCTTCAGCCGAAGGCAGGTATTCCAGGGTTCTCAGGTCAGGGTGGGCACTCAGGGTTGTAAATTCTGTGGGCGCCGGCGTGACCAACATCCCGGTTTGTGTAAATGCCCAAACTGCCCGGGGCATGTGTGATGCATGGGTAACCAGGTAAACCTGATTAAGATTTTTGGGTAACAGTATTTCACTGGTACGTAAGGCATTTTCCATTGTGTTACTGGAATCGTCTTCAACCCACTGGGCAGAAACGCCAAAGTCTTCTTGCAGGGTTTTCTGCATGAGGTCGGCTTCTGAGACGACGTCATCTGTGCTTAACCCGCCGCTGACGAGGATGGGTAGTTGTGTAGCTTTATGGAGCCTGGCGCCGTAGCGTAATCTTGCCAGTGTCTCGTCGTTTACAGTTGCCGAGAAGTATTCCGGGGCATTGTCGTAACGACCACCACCGAGTATGACTATGGCTTTGGGTTTCCTGCCTTCAGTTGTGAGTAACTCGGGGTTAATGGCCGGGTAAACTGTTTCAACCCCGGCGATGAGGCGTTTGCTTGTCAGTGGAATACTAAGGAGGTAGATCAGGAATAAGCAAACTGCGACTGTTAACATTCCATACAAGCGCCAACGCAGGCTCGCTATTAACCCAATTGCAGCAATGATTACCAGTATTGCTGGTGGTAACATAAACAGGCTGATTGCTTTTGGCCAAATTTCCATGGTTGTATTTATTTTAAACTAGATTATTTAAATCATTTTATTTCTGGTTTAATGGTTTGCTCGCTTGTTGGTCGGCATGGTATGACGAACGTACCATCGGCCCACTGGCGACATTAGTAAAGCCCATGGCCAGCCCTTTTTCGGCAAACTCTGCAAAAATATCCGGATGCACATAACGTTCTACTGGCAAATGATATTCACTGGGCTGTAAATACTGGCCAATGGTTAACATATCACAATCATGTTGTCGCAAGTCACGCATGACTTCAATAATTTCATCATTTGTTTCACCCAGGCCAACCATGAGGCCGGATTTGGTGGGAATACCGGGGTAACGTTTTTTAAATTCCTGCAGGAGGCTGAGTGAATGATGATAATCCGAACCAGGACGCGCTTTTTTGTATAACCTGGGAATTGTTTCAAGATTATGATTCAGCACATCCGGGAGTGCGTCACCCAGCCTGGTTAATGCTGTTTCCAGCCGGCCACGGAAATCCGGTACCAGGATTTCAATAGAAATTTTATTTTCCTGTTCTCGAATTTCACGAATACACCTGGCAAAGTGACCAGCACCGCCGTCTCTTAAATCGTCTCTATCAACAGATGTAATAACAACATAGTTCAGGTTCATTGCAGTTATGGTGGTTGCCAGTTCGACTGGTTCCGACTCATCCAGTGGATCGGGTCGGCCATGGGCGACATCACAAAATGGACAACGCCTGGTGCAGAGTCGGCCCATAATCATGAATGTCGCGGTGCCATGGGTGAAACATTCGCCCAGGTTTGGGCAGGCCGCTTCTTCGCACACGGTATTAAGGTTATGTGCCCGCAGGATTTTTTTGAGCGCAAGCGCCTGTGGACTATTGGGCGCCCGAGCCCGGATCCATTTCGGTTTTTTTAGTGGATTGGCTTTGGGTACAACCTTAACAGGTATGCGCGCAGTTTTGCTTTTACCTCTTAAGGGATCAGGTTTGATAATGGGATTAGTGGGATTATCGCTCATGGGTTAAATCATGCGGCTAATTTAGTGGACTATCATAATGAGCATTATACCCTAACCTTAACTGTAGTTGACGTATAAGATCACTGGTAACCCTGGCTTTATTTACTTCGTTTATAAAATCAGAAAGTTGCGTCACTTCAAGATTTTTATACCCGCAGGGCGGGATTTTTGAAAATGGTCTGGTATCCATGTCCAGGTTGAAGGAAAGACCGTGGTAACTACAGCCCTTGCGAATTCTCAACCCTAGTGCCGCAATCTTCTTTTCATTAATATAAACACCCGGGGCATCTTTTTTTCTGGCCGCCGTAATATCGTGTTGTTTAAGACAATCAATAATCGATTGTTCTATATTATTTACAAGCTGGCGTATGCCAATATTTCGTCGCCGCAGGTTTAGCAGTAAATAAATAACGAGCTGGCCCGGTCCGTGGTAGGTAATGTCACCACCACGATCAGTTTCCACAACCGGGATATTTGTATTGGGCTCGGGGTAATGCTGCTTGCGAATATTCAGGCCAACCGTATAAACGGGGTCATGTTCAACGACCCACAATTCATCCAGCGTATCAGGGCCACGTTTATCGGTAAATTCTTTCATGGCTAACCAGCAAGTTTGATAATCCACATGGCCAATATTTTTGATACATAGCTCGGGATTTTGTTTTTGTCCGCCCGGCGATAATTTTTTGATTAGTGCGTTCACGTAACAGATCCATTTCTTATAGATTGTTTATAGGCCCGATAAATATCAAGCATATTTTTATAGACTGGCCCCGCCAGGCCGTTACCAACTTTTTTGCCATTGAGGCGGGTGACTGGCAATATTTCCTTGACTGAACTTGTCATCCAGATTTCATCAGCATCCAGTAAATCCTGTTCCGTGATCATGGTTTCTTCGCCAGATAGTTTATGCTTGTCAATCAGTTCAACAAGTAAATCCCGGGTAATGCCTGGCAATATTTGCTCGCCCTTGGGGGGCGTACGGATTATTTTATTTTTCACAATAAAAATATTGCTGGCGGCGCCTTCTGTCAGGAAATTATCCCGAATCAAAATTGCCTCGGTTACATTTTCCTCAGCCGCCTGTTGCCTGAGCAGGACATTGGCCAGCAGCGAGGTGGCCTTGATCTCGCATCGTTGCCAGCGATTATCAGGACACGTGATGGCACTGACGCCATGTTCTATATATTCAGGTTTGGCGATTGGTGCGGTATCGGCGTAAGCAAAAACTGTTGGTGGAATATTACCAGGAAAGGCGTGGTCTCTGGGTGCCACGCCCCGGGTGATTTGGATATAAACCATTTGGTCCAGGATATCTGGAAAATTTGTTACCACGTTATTAATCAGCTTGTTGATCATTCCCGTCCATTGGTCTTGCGTGTTGGGGTTAGTAATGCTGATCGCTGCCAGGTTGTTTGTTAACCGTTGCAGGTGTTCTGCCAGCCTGAAGGCGTGGCCACCAAATACGGGAATCACTTCGTAGATGCCATCACCAAAAATGAAGCCTCGATCAAATGGCGATATTTTTGCCTCATTCGCGGGCAGGTATTTGCCATCCAGGTAGACGAGATCAATGTTGTTCATGATTTGTTTTAGTCGGGTTTCGGTCGAGTTTTGGTTGGGTACTCAGGGACTTACAGACGAAGTATACCCTACCTGTAATAAAGCGTGCGATACCTGGAAGTAAAGACTTTTGTGCAAAGGCCTCTATTCAATAATCAGGCGAGTATTGGCAAGGTCATGGGAATTTCGCAGGGTATCGGCAAGTGCCTGGCCTGTCTCAAGATCAGCCATGGGGCCGATGCGGACACGGTAGATGGTGCCACTTTCAATACGTCCTTCCTGGACGAATACGGTTTGGTCAAGCCTGGCCTGCAGGCTTGATGATAAATTGTTTGCATTTTCCTGGCTGGAAAAAGCACCAACCTGGAGATAAATTTTGCCACCGATATTGCCGGTATTATTGGTCTTAACCTGGTCAGGATAGGTCTGACCACTGGTGATTGCCGTTACTTCAACCCGGCCAGTGCCGGTTCTGATTATGTCCAGACGATAAGCAGCCGCATAAGACAGGTCAATGAGCCGGTTATGCAAAAAAGGGCCGCGGTCATTTACCCGGACGATGACCGATCGATTGTTATCAAGATTTTGTACGCGCACATAAGAAGGCAGGGGCAAAGTCTTGTGGGCCGCACTCATGGCATACATGTCGTATTTTTCACCGTTTGACGTCCTGCGACCATGGAATTTTTTGCCATACCATGATGCGGTCCCTTTTTTGGAATAACCCGTGGCATTTTTAAGCGGGCGATATGATTTGCCAAAAACAATGTAGGGTTTATTACCGTGCTTGCTGAGTGGCTCTGACCGGGGAACGGGTTCCTTAACCTGCGATACATCCCGGGGCCGGGAGTCGGGCCCATCATTGCTGTAATACCCACCTTTTCGGGTCGTGGAACAGGCCCCGAGAAACAGGCTTAGTATGAGTATGAGACAGGCACTACGTTTCATTTAATTTTGTTAGTCCTTTGATACTGATTTTTAATCATTTGACTGAGCTCAAAAACTGCCATGGCATAATTGACACTCTTATTATACCTGGTGATGACATAAAAATTATTGAAACCCAATCTCAACAGGTCACCTTTTTTGCCTTCCAGTATTATTAATGCCGCTTTGCGGTCCGGGGCATCGTATTTCATTGGTTTTATATTATAGTAGGCCAGGTTGGCAATGGTTAATTTTGGTTTGATATCAAGTGTAAGCAGCCAGGGCTCAACAGGACCACTGGTAGAGACGAGATCAACCACCGGTTCGTCTTTTTCCCACCCGTGAGTCTTAAAATAGTTTCCGACACTGCCAATTGCATCTTCGGCAGAGCTCAAAAGATCAACGTGACCGTCCTGGTTAAAGTCAACGGCATAGTTCCTGTAACTGCTAGGCAAAAATTGGGGGTAGCCCATGGCCCCGGCATAAGAGCCTTTTATGGAGAGTGGGCTTACGCCCAACTCCCGGGCCAACAATAAAAATTCTTCAAGCTCCTTTTTGAATACCTTGCTTCGTCTCGGATAATCAAAAGCCAGGGAGCTCAGGGAATCAATTACACGAAATTGTCCGGAATTATGTCCGTATTGACTTTCAACACCAATAATAGCCACGATGATTTCCGGAGCAACACCATACTGGTCAGCCGCTGAATTAACTGACTGCCTGTATTTTTTCCAGAAGCTGGCGCCACGCCGGGCACCAAACGCGTTTACAAATTGTTGCCGGTAGATATGCCAGGGCACAGCCTCGCGTGGACTGTCCATCCCGGCAATTACTTTTTCCCTGATTTCAGCCCGACGAAAAATATAATGTAATTCGTCAGACGAGAAATTATGTTTTTCGACCATGTAGTCGATAAAATCTCTGACGGCAGGATATTCACGCCAGTCAAGCGCCAGGCTTAACGAGGCAGGTGTAAGCAGGAAAAAAATTAAAAATGATATTCCGGGAATGAAGCGAAAATTATGAAACGTCGAACGGAATTCGTGAATTAATTCTTTAAGGTTGAGCGATTTTTCGGTTTGCATGGATGCTCATGAGCATACCAAAACCTGCCATCAATGTAACAACAGAACTGCCGCCGTAACTTATAATAGGTAAGGGAACGCCGACCACCGGAAGTATGCCGGTAACCATGCCAATATTAACGAAAAAATAGAGAAAAAAAGTGAGCGCCAGACTACCTGCGAGTAATCTTGTATAAGTTTCCTGGGCATAGGCCGCAATTATAATGCCGCGGCCTGCAGTAAAAACAAAAATTGAAAATAATAAAATGATTCCGAACAAGCCGAATTCTTCCGCAAACACCGCAAAAATAAAATCGGTCGAACTTTCAGGCAAGAAATCAAGACGGGCTTGAGAACTTTCCAGCCAGCCTTTGCCAAATATGCCGCCTGAGCCTACGGCAATCATGGATTGGATAGTATGGTAACCGGTACCCAATGGATCGGCGGTTGGATCGAACAAGGTCAAGACACGGTTACGCTGATAATCATGCAAAAGATAAGTCCAGACCAGGGGTGTCGAAGCAGCAATTAAAATCAGGATGCCTGTAATAAGTGTCCAGCCCATACCGGCCAAAAATAAAACAAAAGCGCCTGAGCTGGCTATCATCAAGGCAGTGCCAAGATCAGGTTGTACGGCAACCAGTACAGTCGGCAGTAAAATAATCCCTGCGCCTATGACCACCTGTTTGCTTGTTGCCGGTAAATGTTGTTGTGAGAAGTACCAGGCAACCATCATGGGTACAGCGAGCTTCATAATTTCAGATGGCTGGATGGAAAATAAACCCAGGTTGAGCCAGCGTTGGGCACCTTTGCCAATGACACCTGTGATTAATACGATAACTAATAGAACCAGTCCGACAAGATAAATATAAGGTGTCCAGCGCGCCAGCGTGTCCGGATGAATCTGCGCTACCAGGAACAAAACTACAAAACCAATACCAAGCCTGGCAAGCTGCGCCACCGTAATCGATACGTCCTTGCCACTGGCACTGAATATGACGCCCAGGCTGATGATGGCAAGCATGAGTAATGCCGTGCCCAGGGGTTTATCCAGGTTCCATCTTTGTAATGTGGTCAGTGATGTTGCCATACTTTACATATATGTATTTTTTTAAGAAGCGCTACCTAACAGGTATTCATCCATTAGTTTTCGGGCAATCGGTGCCGCGGCCGAGCTGCCATGTTCCCCGTTTTCGACAATGACCGCCACTGCAATTTTCGGGTCGTCAGCGGGTGCGTAGGCAATAAACAGGGCATGGTCACGAAAACGTTCGGGGGTGAGCTTGCGATTGTAAACTTCATTTTGTTTGATGCCTTTCACCTGGGAAGTGCCGGTTTTACCGGCAATCTTGTATTTTGCATTCCAGCCAATACGCCGGCCGGTACCTTTTTTGCCATGGACAACATTGACCATGGCCTCTCGAATGATTGGTAAATGTTGCAGGACAAAATCTGGCAAGCGTGATTTTACCTTTGGAGAAAATCGATTTATTTTATGTGACACCGGATTTTCTGAAGCAAAGCGCAGTATCGGTTGCATGCGGACCCCGTTGTTTGCCAACATGGCAGTAGCAGTGGCTAATTGCAAAGGCGTGACCAGGATAGGCCCCTGGCCAATGCCGAGAATAACTGTTTCACCGGCATACCAGGGCTCATTTCGTGCGTTTTGCCATTCTTGTGTTGGCAGCAGGCCCTTTGATTCCAGGGCCAGGTCAATCCCGGTCTTGCGACCGAAACCGAATGGTGCCAGTGCCTGGGTCATTAATTTAACACCCAGCTTGGTGGCCAGTGTGTAAAAATATACATCACAGGATTCGGTAATGGCTTTTTTTATATTCGTTATGCCATGGCCGGTTTTTTTCCAGTCACGAAAACGATGCTTGCTGCCTGGTAGTGAAAACCAGCCTTTACAGTTTACCTCAGAAGTATGAGTAATTTTTCCCAGCGCCAGACCGGCCAGGCCGAGAAAAGGTTTAATGGTTGAACCGGGCGCATACTGACCATTGAGCGCACGATTGATTAACGGTTTATCGATGTTATCCAGTAATGATTTGTAACTTGCCTGATCAATCCCGTTTACAAACTGGTTAGGATCATAGGACGGCATACTGGCAAAGGTGAGTACTGCGCCACTGGCCGGCTCAATGGCAACCACTGCCCCCCGTTTCCCAGTGAGGGCTTCTTCAGCCAGGGCCTGTAACCGGGTGTCTATATTAAGGTAAAGATTCTTGCCGGCCACGGGTGCTATCCGGCTAACTTCACGGAGTTTTCTGCCATAGGCATTGACTTCATTGCGTTCGATGCCAACACGACCAAGCAGGATTGATTCGTAGCTTTTTTCGATTCCCAGCTTGCCGATATACTGGGTGCCCCGATAACGGCTGGTATCGATTTTTTGCTGGTCATCTTCTGAAATTCGGGCTACGTAACCCAGCGTATGAATGCCCAGTGTTCCCAGCGGGTAATGACGTTGCAGTCGGGTTTGTAATTCAACGCCGGGCATAAAGGGTCGTTTAACTGCAATTCTTGCGGCTTCCGCATCTGACAGGTGGGTACGTAATATTTGCGGTTCAAATTTTGGTCTTTTTTTGCGTTGTTTATTGAATCTTTCCAGGTCACTTGCGCTAATTTCAATCAGGCGACCAATATCCTTGATTAACGTCTCCATGTCTTCTACTAACTCTGGCGTGACTTCCAGGGTGTAAACAGGAAAGTTTTGGGCAAGCACAACCCCGTTACGATCAAGAATCAAGCCCCTTACCGGTGGTAATGGCAGGCTACTAATTCTGTTTTTCTGGGACAGGGTTTCATAATGTCCGTAACTGACAATTTGTAAGTAGACGAGGCGGACAAGTAATATCAAACAAAGTATCGCTATACCGATGACCGTGATGGTTAATCGGCTACTGAATACACGTGACTCCCGAAAACTGTCTCTAATTGGGATATCAAGTTTCATAGTCTGTTGTTGATGCCCCTTCTGACTCTGCGCAAAATAATAAATATCCAGGGCCACAAGACCATGCCAACAATAGCGGTACTCAAGAAGGCGCTTTGCAGGGGTGCTGAAGCAACCAGGTTCTTTAACCAGTGAACCAGAAATTGATTAAGAAACAGCAACAGTAACAAGGTCGAGGCTTGTTGCCAGCGCGGGTAAGCACGGATCCGCAAATGCAGCTTAACAGTCAGGAAAGCAATAATCGTCTTGGCAAAAGCTTGCTGGCCGAGTAATGAGCCATAGAGCACATCCAGCAATAAACCAACCAACCAACCTGTGCCGACGCCGACACGCTCCGGTGTCGCCAGGCACCAGTACACCAGTACCAGTGCAACCCAGTCAGGTCGAAATTGATCGAGCCAGGCCGGCCCGGGCAAACTGACAAGAATGAAAGCAACAACAAAGGTCAGGCCGATAATGAATCTTGCCCGGTTATCCAGCGTCATCCTGACCCTCCTCGTCCACAGGCTCTGGTTGTTTACCCGGCCAAATCAGGAGCACTTCTTTATTGTTATTCAGTTTTGCCAGTGGTTTAGCCTCGATGTCCAGAAACGCTTCATTGGGATCGCTGGAAATCTTGCTAATGGTTGCAACCGGGTAACCTTCAGGAAATGTGTTGCCCATGCCGGAGCTCACCAGTAGATCGCCTTCCTCGATATTGACCGAACTCGACAGGAAGGGAATCTTAAGAGTATCTTGTGCGCCGGTGCCCATGATAATTGTACGCAGGCCGTTGCGATTGACCATGACAGGGATGGCATGACTGGAGTCTGTAATGAGGGTAACAGTGCTATTTAACAGGTTGACCCGGGTTACCTGGCCGAGCACGCCAAATGAGTCAATCACCGGCTGACCGATATATACACCGTGTTTACTGCCACGGTTGATTACAATTTTCCGGGTGAAAGGGTCGGGGTGTACCTGTAATAATTCTGCAACGACAGCGCGGTCGGCCACCTTGGATGATGACTCCAGCATTTTTCGCAACCTGATGTTTTCTTTTTCCAGGGCCTGCAGTTTTTGTAATTTTGCCAGCAGCAAGGGTCTTTCGGCTTTAAGTTTTGCCAGTGCTGCTGCCTGTGTTTCATCACTCTCAAATAAACCGGAAACGCTTTCTGCCACATCACCGGGAATTTCAGCAACTATCTGAACCGGGTAAACAAGAACGGAGAGGGCATTACGAACAACCTGCAAGTACTGACCATTATGGTCAAGCAACATCAAGGTGGTTGATAAAAATAAAAATACGACCAGTTTGGTGATACTGGAAGTTTTACGAACGGGCAGGGCATTGTCTAGCGTATGCAGCATGATCGGCGCTACCGTACTTTATTCATGCAAAAAGACATCATCCATCTTTTCAGCATCTTCCAGCGCCCGACCACAACCACGAACGACGCAGGTAAGCGGATCTTCCGTAGTAATGATCGGCAGGCTGGTTTGATCAGCCAGTAATCTGTCCAGGTCGCGCAGTAATGCGCCACCACCAGTTACCACCAGGCCTTTTTCAGCAATATCTGCGCCCAGTTCAGGGGGTGTTTTTTCCAGCGCCATTTTAATGGCATTTACGATAGCAGTTAAACATTCCTGCAAGGCTTCATTGATTTCCTTGCTGTTTAACATCAGGCTGCGGGGTACACCATCAGCAATGTGGCGACCCTTTATCTCCATTTCCTTGATATCGCTTTCTTTTGAAGCTGTACCGATTTTCTTTTTAATTTTTTCAGCGGTTGCCTCACCAATTAACAGACCGTACTTGCGACGCACATAACCAACAATTGCCTCATCCATTCGGTCGCCAGCAACACGTAGTGAATTCGAATAAACAATGCCGCCCAGGGAAATCACACCGACTTCCGTGGTGCCACCACCAATGTCCAGCACCATGGAACCGGTTGGATCTTCAATGGGTAGTTCGGCGCCAACAGCGGCGGCCATGGGTTCTTCAATCAAATAGACTTCCCGGGCACCAGCGGCCATAGCAGATTCGCGAATGGCACGACGTTCAACCTGGGTCGAACCACAGGGCACACAAATGACAATGCGCGGACTGGGCTGGAACAGGCGATTCTCATGAACCCTGCGAATAAAATATTTGAGCATTTCACCAGTGACGGTGAAGTCGGCAATGACGCCCTCTTTCATTGGCCGGATGGCCTCGATATTTCCGGGTGTCCGACCCAGCATTCGTTTGGCAGCCGCACCCACCGCCAGGATGGATCGACTTTGGCGTGAGCCATGGCCCTGTCGAATAGCAACCACAGAGGGTTCGTCGAGTACGATGCCTTTATCACGGGCCCAAATCAGGGTATTGGCAGTGCCCAGATCAATCGCCAGATCGCTGGAAAACATGCCACGAAATCTTCTAAAAATCACTTATTTATCCTTATAATAACCTTGAAAATTCAAACTCTAGCAACCCACGCCAGCGGGTTCAACCATGGGCGTGATTATGGTAACGTGCGCCGTCCAACACTGAACTGTAACCCGAACTGTTACCTGAACACGATATCACCATGTCATTAAATAACGACGATGTAAAAAAGATAGCGCATCTTGCGCGATTGGCGTTAACAGAGCAAGAGTCAAAAGACTTTGCCGGCAGTTTATCCCGGATACTCGGGCTCATTGAGCAAATGAATGCGGTCGATACGGCCGGTATTGAGCCTATGGCCCATCCCAGCGATGCCGCCTTGCGATTACGGGAAGATGTGGTTAAGGAAAAAGACCAGCGCGATGCGTTCCAGGAGATTGCGCCGGCCACCGAAGCGGGTTTGTACCTGGTGCCCAGGGTACTCGAATGAGCTACCATCAAAAAACCATTACTAAAATAAGTGCTGACTTACAGGCCGGCAAGGTCTCCAGTGTTGAGCTGACCCAAAGCTTCCTTGATCGAATTGAGAAGTTTAAGGAATTGAATGCATTTATTACGGTCGACCCCGATTTTGCCCTCGACCAGGCAAAAGCGGCGGATGCTAACATTAAAAAGGGCAAGAGCAGTGCGCTCACGGGCTGTCCTGTTGCCCACAAAGATATTTTTTGTACCGACGGCCTGCTGACCACCTGCGGCTCAAAAATCTTATCCAATTTTGTGGCCCCGTACGATGCCACTGTGATAAAAAAATTTAAAACCGCAGGATCTGTCACCCTTGGCAAAACCAACATGGATGAATTTGCCATGGGCTCCAGTAATGAAACTTCATATTATGGTGTGGTTAAAAATCCGTGGGATCAGGACAAGGTGCCGGGCGGCAGTTCCGGTGGCTCGGCCGCTGCTGTGGCTGCCAGGCTGGCACCGGCCGCAACCGGTACCGATACAGGTGGTTCGATCCGTCAGCCCGCCGCATTAACTGGTATCACCGGTATCAAGCCCAGTTATGGCCGCGTTTCCCGTTACGGCATGATTGCGTTTGCTTCCAGCCTGGACCAGGGTGGCATCATGACCCAAACCGCTGATGATGCGGCCTTGTTACTCCGCGAAATGGCGGGTTTCGATGAGCGGGACTCAACCTCTGTTGACCAGGCTGTACCAGATTACGTTGCAACTTTGAACGACAACCTGAAAGGCCTGAAAATAGGCTTGCCAGAAGAATATTTTGGTGAGGGGCTGGATAACGAAGTTGCCAGTGTCGTTGAGGCCGCATTGGCAGAATATAAAAAGTTGGGTGCCGAGACCGTGCCCATTAGTTTACCCAACAGTAATTTAGCGGTGCCATGTTATTACGTATTGGCACCGGCCGAGGCATCGTCCAATCTGTCCCGCTTTGATGGCGTGCGTTACGGTCTTCGTGCCAAGGAATATACAAACCTGGATGATATGTATGAAAAAACCCGGGCCGAAGGATTTGGTGCCGAGGTCAAGCGCCGTATCATGATTGGCGCCTACGCCTTGTCGGCCGGATATTACGATGCCTATTATTTAAAAGCCCAACAGCTCAGGCGCATGATTGCCGATGATTTTACCGAGGCATTTAAAAAATGTGATGTCATCATGGGGCCGGTAACGCCCACCACTGCCTTCAAGATAGGGGATAAAACCGATGACCCGGTGGCCATGTATTTAAATGATATTTATACCATCCCGGTCAACCTGGCGGGTTTGCCTGGTATGTCAATCCCCGCTGGATTTGACAAGGTCGGTATGCCAGTGGGCCTGCATGTTATTGGCCAGTATTTTAATGAAGCGAAATTATTAAACGTGGCCCACCAATACCAGCAAGTGACTGACTGGCATCAACAAATACCGCCGGGGTTCGAGTGATGAGTAACGATGATTAGATCAAAACATCTTGACAGGCCGCTCTTGTGCGTCCTGCACCCGCGGCATTCGTACATCCTGTACTTCAGATTTATGGGATTAACAGGATGACTTTATTTTTATTGATTTGGCTTGGTTCTCAGGTTTAATCCAGTAAATCTTGTTAATCCTGTCTAAAGTATTTTTTTGGGGTATTTTGTTTTTTTTTAAGAATAATTGAACTCTTTGCGTACCTCTGCGTCCTCTGCGGTTTAAATATTAACTAGAGACTTGAATTATGGAATGGGAAACAGTCATTGGCCTGGAAGTACACGCCCAGCTTCAGACCAAAAGTAAAATATTCTCGTCGGCGTCTACGGCTTATGGGGCCGAGCCCAATACCCAGGCCTGTAACGTCGACCTGGCCTTGCCTGGTGTATTACCGGTCATGAACGTTGAAGCTGCACGCATGGCGGTGAAATTTGGTCTGGCCATTGGTGCCAAAGTGAATAAACGCTCGGTGTTTGCCCGCAAGAATTATTTTTATCCGGATTTACCCAAGGGTTACCAAATCAGCCAGTTTGAATTACCCATTGTTGGTTTGGGTGAACTGACCGTTAATGTTGATGGTCAAGAAAAAGTAATTGGCATCACCCGCGCCCACCTTGAAGAAGATGCCGGTAAATCACTACATGAAGATTTTCAGGGCATGACCGGCGTTGATTTAAACCGGGCCGGTACGCCGTTACTTGAAATTGTTTCTGAGCCCGATATGCGCTCATCGAAAGAAGCGGTGGCCTATCTGAAAAAACTGCATAAACTGGTTCGTTACCTGGAAATCTGCGATGGCAATATGCAGGAAGGCTCATTTCGTTGTGATGCCAATGTTTCGGTTCGCCCCAAGGGCCAGAAAGAATTCGGTACCCGTGCCGAATTAAAAAATATTAATTCTTTTCGATTTGTCGAAAAGGCCATCGAAATTGAAATTGAACGCCAGATTGACGTGATCGAAAGTGGTGGCAAAGTGGTACAGGAGACCCGCTTGTATGATTCGGTCAATGACACCACCCGTTCCATGCGCAGCAAGGAAGAGGCCAACGATTATCGCTACTTCCCCGATCCTGATTTACCACCCCTGGTACTGGACGATGAAACTATCGAGGCCGTGCGCAAGACCTTGCCTGAATTACCGGACATTAAGAGAGAACGCTTTATTAAAGAATACGGACTGACGGCTTACGATGCAGGCGTACTGACCAGTAGCCGTGAACTGGCAGATTATTATGAGTCAGTATGCAGTTTTCTCAAAGACGGTGCCAAGCTGGCCGCCAACTGGGTCAGCGGTGAACTATCTGCCTATCTCAATAAAGAAACAAAAGACATCACCGAGTCACCTATCAATGCCGAGCAACTGGCAAGCTTGCTGGCTCGTATCCAGGATCAAACCATTTCCGGGAAAATTGCCAAGGATGTGTTCGAGGCCGTGTGGGCCGGAGAAGGCTCAGTGGATGATATTATTGATAAAAAAGGCCTGAAACAAATAACCGATACTGGTGCCATTGAAAAGATAATTGACGAGGTACTGGCAAACAATAACACCCAGGTTGAGCAATACAAAAATGGCCAGGAAAAAGTGTTCGGTTTTTTTGTTGGCCAGGTGATGAAGGCCAGCAAAGGCAAGGCTAATCCGGGGCAAGTTAACGAACTGCTCAAGAAAAAACTGGCCCTTGTTTAGCGTAAACCTGGTTGGCTAGCATTTTAGTGCGAGCGTTGAATGGCCACACTTGCCTATCCCTGCTAAAGCTAACGGGACAGTAGTGATTGCATAAAATGAAAAACCAGAAACCAATAATTTTTGAAAAACTGGAATCTATTTCATTTGGCGGGGAGTTAAGGTTTAAATATAAATCATCAGTTGCCAGAAAATTCTTCAGGATAAAGAGAAGGTTGTTTAAGGATTATCCGGAAAGAAAACAAATGGTGATTTTTGCAGATGACTACGTTAGCAATAAAATATTGACCCATGGTATATATGAAAAGCAAAAACTTGAGTTGGTATTCGAATGGCTGGCAACGAAAAAAGATATTTTTAATACTACAGTATTGGATATTGGTGCAAATATAGGAAATCATAGTCTTTACTTTGCCAAATATTTTTCTAAGTGTATAAGTTTTGAACCAAACCCGCGCACGTTTTCAGTGCTGGATATTAATTCCAGGCTTGTTGATAATATTATTCCTTTGAATCTCGGGCTTTCTGATAAAAAATGTACTGCGCCCTTGTATGTAAACTTTCATAACGTTGGTGGATCATCATTGTCAGGTGACTGGAATGACGCGGTAGACAATACTTGTGAGATCCAGCTAGATAGAGCGGATGATATTATTGATGAGCAAGAAAAGATCGGGCTTATAAAGATGGATGTTGAAGGGCACGAGTGGTTTGCGCTAAAGGGTGCAGAAAAAATAATTAGGGCCAATAAGCCAATCATTATTTTCGAGCATAATGTAGCAGAAAAAAATAATGACAAGGATGTTTTAAGTCTTTTGAATAGTTATGGCTATTCAGATTTTTATGAGGTTCTTGATGGCTGGGAAAACCTGGAACAGTATCTGGATCGCCACCCAAAATACTTACGGTTCCTGTTTAAAGGTTTTTTTATTCTTGCAGGAAAAAAGATTTCGCACAGGATTAAGCGTATTGATTCTTTTGATAAAAAACAGTACTCCATGGTTATTGCCCAGGCCGGCTAGTTAGAACTTTTGAAAAGACTATCGACGAGGTACTGGCGAGTAATCACACCCGGGTTGAGCAATACAAAAATGACCAGGTAATGAGGGCCAGCAGGGCCAATCCAGGGCAAGCTAACGAAATGCTTAAGAAAAAACTGGCAGCGCTTTGATATAAAACTATTTTTCAATATTCGTTTTTGTATCCAGATGGGCGGTATATAATCCCCGACAAACGTTGATTCAAGCGTTTGAACCAATCAACCCTATTATTTCAATATAATCAGGCGCCCGTGTCGCTCAAGATTATTGCGTTATGTCATTTCTACTGGCCTCATCTGGTCAATCACTATATGATCCCGCCCCGGATTAAAGCCCTGATTCTGCATCAGGACATCATGATTGCAAAGAACAGGAAATATTTTAAAGAATAAAAAAGGAGCTGTAACCAATGATTAACCGCATTTCTTTCGCGCCTGTCTCGACCATAAAATTTCTTCTATTAGTCGCCCTAACTACAGCAACCCTGTCAGGATGTGGCGGCAGTAGTAGTGGCAGTGGTTTGCCTGACAGCCCACCTGCGCCCCCACCAGATGCACCAGTCTTGAGTGGTACATCTGCTGATAGCAGTGCAGTTTTGAATTGGTCTAATTTGACAGATGCTGAAAATTACAAGGTTTATGTTTCTACCAGCGGCCCGGCCAGTAAAAGCTCAACCCTGATTACTAATATTACTGCGCCTATGAATCCCATGATCTCCTACGTGGATCAGGGTTTGAATAATACATCTACCTACAACTACATGGTCACCGTTACTATTGGCGGGCGGGAAAGTAATGCATCCAATCAGTTTGTGGCCAATCCCTTTCCGCAAGCAGTGATGTTGGTCGGCGGAGCAGATTTTACCTGCGCCTTGCGCGGCAACGGTACTATCTGGTGTTGGGGTGCTAACAGCAGTGGCCAGCTCGGTGACGGCACCACGACCGATC
Source organism: uncultured Acidiferrobacteraceae bacterium (assembly GCA_913009895.1). Lineage (GTDB taxonomy): Bacteria > Pseudomonadota > Gammaproteobacteria > Acidiferrobacterales > SZUA-150 > SZUA-150. The sequence goes on from CAJVXY010000022.1 coordinate 35,470, forward strand.
GTTACAGCCCGGTACAAGAAGCCAATGGTTTCACCGACTGGATTGATATATCTGTTTTGGCCACCCATGCCTGTGCACGCCGAACCGGCGGCACACTCTATTGCTGGGGAGATAACTGGCGTAATGCGGCTGTTGATTCAAGTGATGCAACTAAAGTTAATCCGGCGACAATCAGCACTGCCAATCCCCAGGGTTATGTGGTCACGCCAACACAAGTTGATGCCGCCGCTGACTGGGTAGATGTCTCTGCCGGGGTTAATCGTACTTGCGGAATTAAATCCAGTGGTTTTATTTCGTGCTGGGGCGGCAATGAGGGTGCTACGCCAGTTGTGCAGGGTTCAGCTTCCAACTGGACTGAAGTGACAGCGGGCGGTGATAGTTATTGTGCGCTGAATGATCAGAACAGAATTTTTTGTTGGGGCGGCAACGGTAAAGGCCAGTTAGGCAATGGCACAATTGGTGGATTTGTTGCGTCGCCTGTCGAAGAAAGTACCACATCTGGTGACTGGAGCCGGGTAACCATGGGCTATAGCCACGTTTGTGGACTGCGTGGAACCGGTGCAGGCTCAAGCTTGTCTTGCTGGGGCTGGAATGAACATGGCCAGGTGGGCAACGCAAAAATCACAACTGGAGAAGGTACACCAACTCCAGTTGGAAGTGGCAGTGACTGGGCCACCGTCATTGCCGGTTACAAACATACCTGCGCCAGTAAAACCACGGGTGAATTATTTTGCTGGGGTTTTAACTCCAACAGCCAGTTAGGTGAAGGTGTTACTGGCGATGTTGCCATTCCTACTTTAATTGGCGGCGTAGGCCAAACCGACTGGGGCAACCTGATTGCTATGGGTGTAAATCATACCTGTGTCACCAAAACCGATAAAAAAGTGTATTGCTGGGGTCGAAATGACGTGGGTCAGATTGGTAATGGCACGAACACGTCAATCAAAAATGTGCCTACCCAAGTAGGGATTGCGACAGACTGGCGCCAGGTAGAGACCGGCATATTCCATACCTGTGCAACTAAAATCGACGGCACGTTGTGGTGTACCGGCAATAATAGTTATGGCCAGTTGGGCACAGGTAATAACAACCACAGTCAGGATTTTAAACAAGTTACCGCAAATACTGATTGGGGCGCGCTTGCTGTAGGGCAGGATCACACTTGCGCGATTCGTTTGAATCAGGGCAACAGTTCTGCCGGTACCTTATGGTGTTGGGGAAAAAACAGTTCCGGCACCTTGGGTATAAACAGCGTCGTGAACGTAAATGCACCCGTGCAGGAGGATAATGGATATACCAACTGGACAGAAGTTACTGCGGGTAATAGCCACACCTGCGCTATACGTAGCGGTGGCGCCTTGTATTGTTGGGGTAGTAATTTATTTTACCAGGTAGGTAATGGTAGTGGCGGGTTTTCTGCGCCTAACGTTTTAAGCCCAATATTGGTAGGTGGCACCACAGTCTATGATACTGTTCGTGCTGGATCCTGGGCAACATGTGCACGTAATGGATCGTTACATTGCTGGGGAAGCAATGCTGCTTATGATCCAACTGGCTATGTCAGGACTACACCAAGACAAATTTGGTATGGCTCTTTTAGTAACTTCGCTGTTGGCAATCATGTTCTCGGTTATGACGGCTCTGATAGAAATTTTAAAACATGGGGCAAAAATACTTACGGCCAGCTTGGTAGAGGACATCTTATGGATGTTGGTTTAAACAGCGCTCAGCTCTTTTCAACATCGTCAGCATTCCCCGCTGCATCTAACTCCGCAAGTTGTGTCACATTTGTATTTAGTGGAGTTTCCCGTTCTCTTAGATGTACTGGCAGCAATGCTTATGGTCAATTAGGTGTAGGTGACTATGACGATCGATTAACATTTACAACGGTTGATTCTGGCACATGGTGGAAATTATCCATGAGCGACTATCATACTTGCGGTATTACTATTACCACTGGTGAGTTGTATTGCTGGGGCTGGAACCGTGAAGGCCAGCATGGTTCCGGGGATGCTTGGGTTTCTATTGGTTCACTGGTGGAAGTGACGAACTAGGAAATAATGTAAATATTTAATTTAACAATGGGAGGCTAGCCTCCCATTGTTGATTGTAGAAAAGCTGCACTACGTTTAATGGTGATGCTTGCTGAATCGCAATCAAGACCAAACCAATACCGGTAAAATTTCCAGTAATATCTTCGAGGTTATGTGGGCCGGTCAAGGACTAGCGGGTGAAATGATTTTCTCTGAAAAATATCATTCGATAGATTCTGAACGGTTATTACTTGCACGAAAAGTCTTCATGCCGGCAATAATTTTTAATAAATCCTGCTGGTGTTTCGCAAAGAAAAACGCATCATCACTTATTACAATATCATTCCTGTCTTTTACTTTTTCGTGATACAGGGCGCCACGTTTATAGGGGATACTGTATTTATATTCCGGGCCAATATAAGCAATCCTGTCCCAGTCACTGACAACTGCATAAGGTCGTTTATCCTGACCTAACAAGTTATAACCCTGTGAGTAATCAGAGGGATCATTTTTAACGCCCAGCCACGGTAATATTGTTGGTACAATATCCATGTGACTGGATATACCTTCCTCGACGCCTGAACCGCTGCCAGGTATCCATAGTACCAGTGGCGCCCGGATTTGTTCCTCAACAAAATCAGAGTTATGTCCCCAGCGTCCTTTCTCCATAAATTCTTCACCATGATCGCCGGTAATGATAATAATTGTATTGTCTATTAGTTTTGTATCCTGTAGATATTTTAATAATCGTCCTATCTGTATATCTACATAATGAGATGCATTGATATAACGATTTTTAATTTGATCAATATCTTTCGCGAGAGATTCCCTGGACATAGTTAAGTAATTAATTTCATCGAGGGTTACGTCTCGTATTTTGGTTTTCTCAGGATAGTAGTAACGGGCATGGGTTGATTCAAAAAACATAAATGTCATAAATGGTTTAGTTTTATCACGATTTTCCATAAAAGATATCATGCGATCAATATTAATCCGGTCTCTCTCCGGTGGTTCTCCCTGAGTATCCTGGTGCAAATTTTTTTCAGGCACATGACTGAAGATTGTTTTATCGAATTCCGGGTAAGAAAATTTTGCACTGGTGAACATTTCCAGTTGGTAATCCTGTTCTCTCAATACGTCTATCAATACCGGACTACGTCGTTCGGCCAGGAACTGGTTCCAGTAAGGACCGTACAAACCATAAAACATGGAAAACATACCCATGCGTGTGCCGATACCGCCACTGTACTGGCGTGTAAAACGGTGCGCCTTTTTAGAGAACGACCAGGACGCTGGCATGATCGATTTATCCAGCATGTCCCAACGTAATGACTCGGCGACCAGCCAGATAATGTTCAATGGCTTGGTGGGGGCTTCAATAATTAATGGACGCAATGGATACTTTAGTGAGCCACTTTCTACCGAGACCTTTAATTCATTACGTTTTTTGACATCTATTTCTAACCAGTCTGCCAGTGTCCGGAATTTCGTTTGTTTATAAAACGGAAAGGCACTGGCAGTTGTGTAAACTGGGCCATAGGCATAAATATCTCCCATTATATAACCTGCTCGTTCACTTAAGGTCAGGACAAGAAATAGTGCCAATAGATAACGATATATTTTCAGGGGAGTATGATGCTTGCGAGTCACTCGTTTCCAGTAACCGTGATTTAATATTAACAGCAATCCTGTCTGGGTCAGGAGTATGCCAGTCAAGATAAGCGCGACAGATATATAGGACGCGCCTCCACTGCCCATTGAATCAATACCGCCGGGCGTGGTTACCAGGTTCCAGACAAACCCATTTAAATGAAACCCGAAGATTGTAAATACCATTCCATCCGTATAAATCAGGATATTGGTAATAACGACTAAAAGAATTGCAATACTATTTACTATAAATGTCTGGAAGCGGGACAGGCCTGATGGTTGAAACTTTACCAGTAATCGATGGACGAGGATTGTAAGAATATATGCTGGTAAAAGGTATATGGCTGCATAGCTCAAATATACTGCCAGGGAAAATGCAATTGCCCAGCCGCTGCTCCAGTTTATATCTGCAAGATAACCGGAAATCAAGAACAACATGACAAACCAGGAACCCAGGAAATAGTGATTTAGCAACCTGGATTGTTGCTGGTGGTTAAAAACGCGCAAAACTTGACTCCACATTAAAAAACAGCTCCGGACAGGGGATTATAGTGTAAATCCCATATTAATGAGAAAAAATTTTATAGAATTGGAAAGGGTTGCCATCTTGTATTAATTGCGCAGGAATATTACTGTCCAGAAATAACTTATTAGAATCTTGATGTTACTTATTAGAATCTTGAGTACGGGAAGTTGATTGCACAGACTTGGGGTTAAAACCATACAAGCTGTCAGTCTTTTTTTGTCTGGATTGTAATTCGGCCTCGTGGGAGAAAGACAAACCATTGGCCATAGTATTAAGTATATTTTTTATAACATTAATCATTTATTTATCCTGAAATTTTTAAAAAACTAAAGAACGGCCAACTAAAAATAACTGGCGTTAATCCAGAAGTGGGTAAGAATACTGGCCACATATCCCAGGGCGATAACCGGCGTCCATTTGAGGTGACCGAAAAAGGTATACATACCCCGCGCTTGTCCCATCAAGGCCACACCTGCTGCCGAGCCAATGGATAATAAACTGCCGCCTACACCTGCGGTGAGAGTGACCAGCAACCATTGACCGGTCGACATGTCCGGGTTCATGGTTAGCACTGCAAACATTACTGGAATATTATCGACTACGGCCGATAACAGGCCAACAATCACGTTGGCGTAAGTTGCACCCCACTGGGCATACATAATTTCTGACGACAGTGCCAGGTAACCAATAAATCCGAGACCACCCACTGACAGCACAACACCATAAAAGAATAATAATGTATCCCACTCAGCACGCGCTATTTTATTGAAAATATCGAAGGGAACAACATCACCCAGTTTACCGGCACGTTCGGCGGCCTCCGATTGCTTACCTTGCCTGTCCAGTGCGTACTCTGCTTTTTTCTTGAGATAAAAACCGAAAAATTGCAAATAACCCAGGCCAGTTAACATACCAATCACTGGCGGCAAGTGCAGGAAGTTGTGAAAAGAAACAGCTGTAATGATTGTTAGTAAAAATAAAATTATAATTGCAATCGCACCGGGACGCATATCGATTTTTTCATCCCCTGCTTCCGGATGCATATTAGGTACTGCAAAATGCATGATTGCGGCAGGAACAAGAAAATTAACCACTGACGGGATAAACAAGGCAAAGAAGGCCCAGAAATCAACAATGCCTTTTTGCCAAACCATCAGTGTTGTAATGTCACCAAAGGGACTGAATGCGCCACCGGCATTGGCTGCGATTACGATATTAATGCTGGCCAGGCCAATAAATTTTTTATTGTTACCACCCACGGCCATTGCCACTGCTGACATCAATAGTGCAGTTGTCAGGTTGTCGGCAACCGGAGAAATAAAGAATGACAGGATTCCGGTTAACCAGAAAAGCTGGCGAAAACCAAAACCTTTACGAATCAACCATGCGCGCAGGGCATCAAACACACGTCGTTCCTGCATGGCATTGATGTAGGTCATGGCCACCAACAGGAATAACATCAGCTCGGCGTATTCCAGCAGATTATGACGGACTGCATTTTCCGCTTCATGGGGCAGTCCGTTTACTGAATACACGTATCCAATCATGCCCCAGATCAAACCGGCAGCAATGATTACCGGTTTGGATTTGCGCAAATGTGTGAACTCTTCGGCCATCACCAGTGCATAGGCCAGCACGAATATGGCAATGGCCCAGTAGCCGACAGCGGTTTGTGTCAGGTCCAGGGTTTTACCGCCAGACTCACTGGTTGCCGATTCAGAACCCAGTGCCAGCTCCGGAATAAAAAAACTGGCTATAGATAATGCGATTAACAGGATAGTCGTCATATTTTCTTATTCTTAATTTAAAACTATTTAAAAAACCAGTCTCATCATTACCATCATGACCACCAAAAACAAAATAGTCATAATACCACCAGCACGAATAAAATCAGGTACGCGATAACCACCTGGCCCCATGATCAGGGCATTGACCTGGTGAGTCGGGATCAGGAAAGAGTTGGAAGTTGCCAGTGCCACGGTCAGGGCAAACACCGCCGGGTTGGCGCCTACACCCAAAGCAATGTTAACTGCCAATGGTACGAGTAATACGGTCGCGCCCACGTTCGACATAACCAGTGTGAAAAAAGTAGCCAGTACTGCCACCGCAGCCTGGATCACCCAAATGGGTGAGTCACCAAGCACAGATAATACTTGCTCGGCGATCCATTTGGCTGTGCCAGTTGATTCAACCGCCATTCCCAGCGGGATGAGTGAAGCCAGCAGGAACACGGTTTTCCAGCTAACGGCTTCATAGGCTTCTTCGATGGTGAGCACCCTGGATAAAATCATACCCACGGCGCCTGTCAGCAGTGAAACGGACAAACGTAAGTCTGTAAAAAGCACCAGGCCCAATGCGATTGCAAAGAACAGTCCCGCCCAATTTAGTTTTTCCGGTCTAAGTTGCTCTTCCTTTGGGTACTCAGTGGTGATCACGACAAAATTACGATCTTTCTCAATGCGTTCAAGTACATTCCAGGGCGTGTGCACCACAAGAGTATCGCCAGCTTGCAAAGGCAGGTTGCGGATATCGTCGCCTTCACGCATGGTTTCACCATTTCTGTGCAGGCCGATCATGGCCAAACCATAGGTCTTGCGCATCCAGATATCACGGGCACTCTGACCAATGAGTTTTGAGCCAGGTGGGATCAACACTTCGGCAATGCCTGCCTTGGTGGCAGAAAGGTCGTCAACAAAAGTTCGGATAATGTCGCGTTTTTTCAGGCTGAATGTGTCAACAAACTTATCGAGGCTTTTGGGGTCCGCTACTACCCCCATGACCATGCCGGCCTGAATATTAACGTCCCGCGCCAGCATGCCGGGGCCAACCCTGTTTCCTTCACCGGGCAATTTTGTGGCAATGACGCGAACACGAAACCGGGATTCGACATCATCAAACTGTTTGCCAATTAACTCACTATTATCGGTTACCACCAGTTCGTGCATGGCGAAGTCGGCGCCATAGACGTCATGAAAATATTTCATGGGATCAGTACCGCTGGTGCTACTCTCACTCTTGGTAGCTGGCAATACAAAACGACCGGCAACGACAAAGTAAATAATGCCTGTTGTAATTAGCGCCAGGCCCACTGGCGTCACTGAAAATAAACCCCAGGTATCCATTTGCTGATCAGCTGGCAGTGCCATGTTTGAGGTCAGGATTAAATCGTTCAGCAGAATTAATGGGCTGGAGCCAACCATGGTCATGGTGCCACCCAGAATGGCTGTAAAACCCATAGGCATCAGCAGCCGCGACATGGGCAGTCCCGAACGTGCAGAAATACGTGATACCACTGGCAGGAACAACGCGGCAGCGCCCACGTTTTGCATAAAGGAAGAAATGATACCTACCGTGGCAGAAATAATCGGGATAATGCGGCGTTCGGTTGTGCCACCTATTTTAAGGATAAAGGCGGCGACCTTGCTCATGAGGCCGGTTTTATCCAGTCCCGTGCCAATGATCATGACTGCAATAATGGACATGACCGCATTGGAGCCAAAACCATCAAACAAGTGGCTGGTATCTACCAGGCCTTGCTCCAGGCCCATAAACGGGGCAAGTAATGAGGTCAGGCCCAACAACACCATAATAGAGACGGCCGCCACATCTACCCCCACTATTTCAAATGCGAATAAATAAATAGTCAGGATCAGGATCGCACTAACCCAGGCGATTTCCGGGGTAGGCACCACAGAGGCGACATAAAGGGCAAGCAGAGTAAAAATTCCGCCCCCGATATATTGGACAAATGACGGTTTTTTCAGTTGCGAGTGGGTTTGTTCTTCGTCTGCCAATGCAATCACTATGGAGTCTCCAGAATTTAAATTAACAATTATAATTTTAAATACGTCAGCACAAGAACTGCCACCAGCTCGGCACTGGCCATGTTGTCAGCTGGAATATTCCAATTTGGAAATAATATTGGCTGGGTACTAACGTGCAAAAATAAATGGAACACAGCCGTGCCCCAAGATAGCGGGAAAATACCAGCTTGAGAAGGGCTTTTCAAATGATTTGAAACATTATAATATTCCCATATGGAATATAGACACCTGCCAGATCTGAAGGGGCTTTCCGCGCTTAAGGCCGTGGTTGAGTTGGGCGGTGTCGAAGAGGCCGGTCGCGCCTTGCATATTGGTCAGCCAGCTATCACCAAACGCCTGCGCGGGCTGGATAGCTGTTATGGCGTGATTTTAATGCAAAGAGAAGGTCGACGCCTGGAGCTGACACCGGCAGGCAAAAGGGTTTATGAGTATGCCCGGCTGGTGCTTGACCACCAAACTTCCCTGGTTGACGACTTAAAACAATTACGAGGAGGACAGAACCGGCTACGCCTGGAGGTGACCTTTGCTATTGGTGAACATTTGCTGCCCGACCAGTTGCTTCGTTTTGCCGAGTCCTGGCCTGAATACCAGATACAAAGTCGCATGGGTTATACCCGCCGAATCCAGACCCGCCTGGCAACGGGCCTGTCGGATCTGGCACTGCTTGAGCAAGAGCCAGATCACCCGGACATCCTGGTGCAAAAATGGCTGGACGATGAACTGGTACTGGTTTGTGGGCCCGGACACCCACTTTGGGGCAACGACTTGTTGCCGGTTACCGAATTAATCAAGCTGCAGTATGTCCTGCGTGAGGCAAAATCCTCCATGCGTTATATATTGGACAAGGCGCTAAAGGATATCGGCATCAATCAAATTCCCATTGCCATGGAAGTGGGCAGTACTGATACTATTGTTGAGATGCTTGAGCGGGGTAAACATGTTAGTTTCCTGCCCCACTTTGCTGTTGTGGAAGCGCTGGCCAATGGCACGCTTTTTCATATCAAGATTCAGGGGATGCGCATCAAGCGAACATTATGGATTGCCCTTAGCCGCCTGAACCTGAATAACCCGGTGGCCGAGGTTTTTATCCAGTTATTGCGCGAGACTGCCCATGCTAAAAATTAAAGTCTTGTAAGTACTCATTTCAATACGAAAATTACAGGTAACAAATGAAATTAGTATCTATATTCCCTTTCCTTGCCTGGTCGAAACTAATCACCCGGGAAAGTCTCAAAGCTGATTTATTGGCAGGATTAACGGGCGCAGTCATTGTACTGCCACAAGGTGTTGCCTTTGCAACCATCGCTGGCCTGCCGCCGGAGTATGGCCTGTACACGGCAATGGTGACGCCCATTATTGCCGCGTTATTTGGTTCTTCATTTCACCTGGTGTCCGGACCTACTACCGCTATTTCAATAGTTGTCTTTTCGGCAGTGAGTCATCACACCGACCCGGGTACACCGGAATTTGTCTCCCTGGCGCTGACGCTTACTTTTTTAGCCGGGGTTTACCAGCTTGCATTTGGTCTCGCGCGTCTGGGTGCGCTGGTCAATTTTGTTTCCCATACAGTCGTCATCGGATTTACTGCCGGCGCCGCTATCCTGATTGCCACGAGTCAGCTCAAACATATCACCGGCATTTTTGTGCCCAAGGGCGAGTCATTCCTGCATACGTGGATTGATTTATATTCACGAATAAACGATTTTAATATCTACCTTATTATTATTGCTTTAGTCACCCTTGTTACTGCCCTTTTATCAAAAAAATATATGCCAAAGGCGCCAAACTTATTGCTGGGTATGATTGCGGGCAGTATCATCGCTATTTACTTAAAAGAGTTCACAACGGGTATAACCCTTGTAGGCAAAATACCTGCCCATTTACCACCTCTATCAATGCCTGATTTCAAACTTTCCACGATCCAATCATTGGCATCTGAAGCTTTTGCTGTGGCCTTGCTGGGTTTGATTGAGGCAGTTTCAATTAGTCGTGCCGTAGCATCAAAATCAAGCCAAAGAATCAACTCGAACCAGGAATTTATCGGACAAGGGATGTCCAATATATTTGGTAGTTTTATGTCCAGTTATGCGGGCTCCGGTTCTTTCACGCGTTCCGGGATTAATTATGCAGCGGGCGCCAAAACACCGTTGTCCGCTATTTTTGCAGCCATTGCCTTGATGGGAATTGTATTGCTCATTGCGCCATTAACCGCGTATCTTCCCATTGCCTCAATGGGTGGCGTGATTCTTTTAGTTGCCTATAATTTAATTGATTCCCGTCATATTGCCCAGGTTTTGAGATTCAGCAAATCAGAATCTGCAATTTTACTGACAACATTTCTTGCCACCCTGTTTCTTGAACTGGAATTTGCTATTTACCTGGGTGTGATACTGTCACTGGTTTTGTTTTTAGCCAAAACATCAACACCATCCATTCCCACACTTTCACTTGATGGGCCTCCTGATGGAAGATCAAGAAAGTTTATAAATATAAACAAAAAACCATTAAAGCAGTGCCCACAACTAAAAATTATCAGGATAGATATGTCTGTCTATTTTGGTTCAATTAGTCATATTCAGAATCGGATCGCAAAAATATCAGATAATGAAAGAATAAATCATATTTTAATTGTTGGTAGCGGGATAAATTTTATAGATCTTGCCGGTGCCGAGGGTTTGGTATCAGAAAATAATCGCCTGAAGAAATTAAATGGCGGCTTGTATTTTGTCGGATTAAAAGCATCCGTATACGAGTTTGCTGCGAAATCATGTTTTATCAAACAAATAGGCAACGATCACTTCTTTGATTCAAAAACACTTGCGATTGCATCTATATATAAAAAACTGGATAAAGAAATCTGCTCAACCTGTAACGCGCTAATTTTTAAAGAATGCTTGTAGGAAAAAACAGATTTTACACCTTGAAAATTACTGGTCACCCAATAATGGCGCTGACTTAAGCCTGATAGGTCTTTTTGTAGGTTGGACTGAGGAACGAAGTCCAACGCAAGTACTAAATAAAGCGCCGCTGTTGGACTTCGTCCCTCAGTCCAACCTACGGAAGACATTGTTTAAACCAGATATCAGGCTTAAGTCAGTATCATTCGGGCACACAATAGTTAGCTGTTAATTTAAGACGATCCTGTTTTTTTCACGCCTGTTGTTTATCAAAATGCCAAACATCTAAAGGAACGGCCATGTTTTCACAGAAGCAAGCATTATTGCTAGACATGAACAGTACTTTCATGTTTGATGAAGACAGGTTTGGAGAGACAGAAGACTACTCAATTCATTACCATAAAACAGGTGGTCTTCTGCCCAAAAAAGAAGTAAACACAATTATCAGGTCAGCTTATGCTTATTTAGATGAACGGTATCCTGATGAAAAGTATCGCTACAGTTTTCCTTCGGTAGAAAATGCGATCCAGAAAACGGTTGCATGCGAGCTGGAGAACAATGAAATAACAAAAATAGTTGACACTTTTTCGTTCCATGAGATGGGATATATCCCCGATGAATATATAACTGCGTTACATAAACTAAATTATAAATATAAATTGGCTGTGGTGATTGATATATGGTCACCAAAGTCAGCCTGGTTAAAATTATTTTCTGAATCAGGCATCGAAAAACTGTTTGCTGCGTCCTCATTTTCTTCTGATCACGGCATGGTCAAACCCTCTCCTGAACCATTTGCCCAGGTGATAGCGCAGCTTGCCATCAGAAATAACCAGGGACTGGTGGTTGGGGATTCTATTCGAAGAGATCTTGGTGGCGCAAAAGCAGCAGGAATTGATTGTGTGCTGGTGGGTGGTGCTGAACATCCCGATGCCATGGCCTGTTATGAGAATTTACTGGACTTTTGTCATAAATTTTAGAAAAAAACTAACGAATGCATTCAGCGGAGACTATAATATAGGGTAAATCGGCTGCTTTTGTTTAGCCCGATATGCTGTTTTGTTGTCTACGTAAATTACAGGCTGGAATAAAATGCGACGTTTTTTAAATAGAATGAATGGCGGGGAAGTTTGCCCGCCAAGAAAACCATTTAGCAAAATTGCGTGGTCCTGGCTGGGCGCATTTATCGGGATTTATCTCGTATCTACTATGAGCAGGATAACAAACGCTAATTTACTGGATAGCTTATTTTTGGTGGGATCGTTTGGGGCATCGGCAGTCCTGATATACGGCGCCCCACAGGTTGAGTATGCACAACCACGTAATTTGATTGGCGGGCATATTATCTCTGCTGCTATTGGTGTAACCGTGTATAAGTTTTTAGCACTGGATATAGCCTTATTGGGCGCGCTTGCAGTTTCATTCTCAATTGTGGCAATGCATTTTACCCGGACAATACATCCGCCAGGTGGCGCAACTGCCCTTATAGCAGTGATAGGCAGCCATGAGGTACATAATACAGGTTATCTATTTGTGGTAACGCCAATAGCCTCTGGTGTTTTTATAATGTTGCTTGTTGCGCTCGTGGTAAATAACTTATCCAATAATCCAAAGCGACATTACCCAAGGTTCTGGTTCTAGCGTCTGATAAGCAGACCATCGAAAGATTCAGGTCTTCATTTCTTTTGCCAACAATTCTTCAGCTGTGGCGCTAATTTGTCGGCGCATGAATAACACTCGAAAACGATTGCCGCCAAGCTGGTGCCACAAGTGGGCAGCCCGAATACCGGCAAACAGGACAGAACGAATTTTTTCTGCAGTGGCCGCTTGCTTCAGGTAATCAGGATCCCCATCCACCATAATCTGTGGTTGCAAAGTGCTAATTGTCAGGCGATATAGTTCGGCTAGTTTGGTAATGGTTGTGGGGTGGATATCTTCTGTATTTTCGGTTTGAAAAAAACTGCTTTGTTCGGCTATGTTTGTCACACCTTCGGCGATGGCATCGGACATGGCCTGATTTTTGGCCATTTTTTTTGCCAGGTGCATGAGTATGACCACGTAGCGTAACATCTCCAGGTCGAGCTCATCATTGCTTTTCACCAGGCGGTTTTGGATTAACTGCAATCCCGTTATGACACCAGCGACACCGCCAAAAACCGCTTCAATCGACTCGGGATCAGTTGAAAAAATACTTTTAATACTGTGCTGCCAGGCCTGTGGATCAGCCTTACCATCATGGGCAAATTGTTGGGCCAGTTTACCAGCCTGGAAAACGCCTGCCAGTGCCAGGCAGCGATCCCTGTCTTTTTGATTCATGGTTGATTACAAGTCTGGATTAAACCGCGGCATTAAACCTGTTCAAAATAACGCGGTAGACATAATTATGAATGTCGATGGTTATAAAATAATCAGGCGTTTTTCATACAAATGCGTTCGACTTCACATTCATTGACGCCGTTTATCCCAAGCGTTGCCTGGCGGATGCTTTCGACAATTTTATCTGCAAACGGACACATGGGTGTGGTTAACTGGATATCCAGGTGGACGTAATCATCGGCAATCTCGATTTCCTGGATGAACCCCAGGGCCACGACACTACGATTCAGTTCCGGATCCATCACCTTGTCGAGGGCAGTGAGGATAATTTCATCGGTGATTGCTGTTGCCATGGTTTTCTCCTGCTTGCAAGCTTGCCAGCCTACTATAATATTGAGTGTCGGTGCCCATGGCAAATTTGGCGTCAAATCAGGGGCCTGGCAAGCTTGATAAAATCTGTCAGGTATTCATGATAGTGGTAGAACGTAAATTGATATAAGCGGTCAAAGTAGCCAATAGATAAGATTTAAGTCATTAACCAGTTTTTACAAAATCATAAGAATCGAATCAAACTCGAATTAAAAGGGCGAATAATAATAATGTGAAAAAAAACAAGGCAAAAATAGGGCTAATACTTTCTGGCGGCGGGGCCCGCGCGGCCTACCAGGTGGGTGTGCTCAAGGCGATATCCGAATTATTACCCCATGGTGCCCCCAACCCGTTCCCCTTGATCTGCGGTACTTCTGCTGGTGCGATTAATTCTGCTGCCCTGGCGATATACGGTGCCCGTTTCAGTGAGGCCGTCGGGCGATTATTACGTATATGGCGTAATTTTCATGTGCACCAGGTTTTTCGTTCCGATTTCACTGGCATTGTGAAAAGTGGCGCCCACTGGATGTCAGCATTTTTTCTGGGCGGCCTGGGTACCGGCAATCATGTTAGCCTGCTTGATCGAAAGCCATTGGGCGCTTTATTAAAAAGATATGTGCCCTGTGAGCGAATCGCCGAGTCCCTGGAGGCAGGTGTACTTGAGTCACTGGCGATCACTGCCTCATCATATGGTTCAGGTAAGTCTGTTATTTTTTACCAGACGGGCAGGGAGATTAAACCCTGGTACCGGGCCCGTCGCTACGGCAAGGAAGAGGTGATTACCTTGCAACACCTCATGGCTTCTTCTGCGATTCCATTTATGTTTTCGGCCATCAAGATTGACAACGAGTACTTTGGTGATGGTTCAATGCGCCAGACTGCACCGATCAGCCCGGTCCTGCACATGGGTGCAGATAAGGTGCTGGTGATTGGTGTGACCAATAGTGATATTGAAACCAGGCCCAGTAGCGACGAACCCGATTATCCTTCACTGGCACAAATAGCCGGTCATATCCTGAACAGTATATTTCTTGATAGCCTTGAGGCTGACCTTGAACGTTTGCAAAGAATTAATAAAACATTGGGTCAAATTCCCAGTCACCGGTTAGAGGAACACGGTACAAAATTACGACCCATCGATGTACTGGTCGTCGAGCCGACCCAGGACTTGCAGCTCATTTCTAGCAAGTACATCAAATCCCTGCCCTGGACCATCCGTTTACTGTTGCGTGGTATTGGTGCGTTCAATAAAAATGGCAGCAGTTTGATTAGTTACCTGATGTTCGAGAAACCCTATTGTCGTGAACTAATCTCTTTGGGATATGCCGATGCCATGCAAAGAAAAAATGAATTCATAGAATTTCTTGAGCTGGAGAACAAATAGATGTGGGATGAACGCTACAGTGATGATGACTATGTCTATGGCAAAAAACCCAATGATTACCTGGTCAGCGTGTTAGACCAGCTACCAAAAGGAAAGGCCTTGTGTCTTGCTGAAGGTGAGGGGCGAAATGCAGTTTACCTGGCAGAAAACGGTTTTGATGTACTGGCAGTTGATGCTTCAGGTGTTGGTTTAAAAAAAGCAGAAAAACTTGCCAGCTCTCGTGGAGTCACAATCCGAACCTTATGTATAGACTTGGCAGATTTTCAGATAAAACCTGGTAGTTGGGATGTAATAGTTTCAATTTTTTGTCACGTGTCGCCGGATATCCGAAAAAGTTTGCATCAACAAGTTGTCGAAGGATTACGTGTTGACGGTCACCTGGTACTGGAGGCATATACACCTGAGCAACTCACATACAAAACAGGTGGTCCACCAGACGAAAAAATGACCATGACTTTGACTGGACTGAAAGAAGAGTTTAATGGCCTGAAATTTATTCATGGCAAGGAATTAGTCCGGCAAGTAATTGAAGGAAAATACCATACAGGTATGGGTGCTGTGGTTCAGGTCCTTGCCTGTAAAAACCAGTAAATCTTTGAGATTGTACCTGGTTATTTATGCCTGAATTATTAAAAAATATTTACAATAGAAATTTTATAAACAAACTGGCCAGTGAGTTTGCTAATAATTATTCCCGTTTTGATCCAGATAAATTCGTAAACGATATATTTTCGGATGACTGGAAACAAAAAGAGCTAAAAGAAAGAATGGTTAAAAAAACACTCATTCAAAAAAATTACAACTCGAAAATATTACCCGGGCACACACCAACTTACATTAATAATTAATGGCAGGGAAATGGCAGGCAAGAAATTCCAACTGGATGGCTGATTATGACTGAATCGTTGAAAACCCGCTTAAAACGGATTGCGTTTAATTTCTTTCCTGCTGTCTGGGCATCCGGTGGCAAGTATACTTATGTATCTGAAGATATGCGTGAATTGCATCTAAAATTACCGTTGAATTTACGCAGTCGCAATTATATTGGAACAATTTTTGGTGGCAGCATGTTTTCTGCCACGGACCCGATGTTTTTTATGATGTTAATTAAAAATTTACCGGGTTACATTATCTGGGACAAGGCCTCCAGCATTCGATATAAAAAACCCGGTAGAGACGTGCTTTATACCAAAACGAAAATAACCCAGGAAGATATTGACAGTATTGTGGAAGAGCTGAAGTCAAAGGATAAACTGGACCGGGTATTTACCCTTGATTTAATCGATACGGCGGGTGATGTTTGCGCCACCATAAAAAAAACCATTCATATTCGCCATAAACATAAAAAATTTTAATATTTCAGATCATTCATATCCATGTCTGAATTAACACTGGTCATCGGTAATAAAAATTATTCTTCCTGGTCGTTGAGGCCATGGGTTTTCATGAAAAAGTTTGGTATCGAATTCAATGAAAAATGGATTTCATTATTTGTTGATTCTACTAAAAATAATCTTGCGCCCCTCAATTCCGATCACAAGGTACCAGTATTGAAAGATGCTGAACTGGTTATTTGGGATAGCCTGGCAATTATTGAACACGTGTCGGAAAAATATTTAAACGGTCAGGGTTGGCCAGCTGAGCCGGCAGCACGGGCCCTGGCCCGGTCGGTCAGTGCCGAGATGCACTCCAGTTTTGCCAACTTACGGGCTGCCATGCCCATGAACTGCCGTAAGTTTTTTCCGAATTACCCGTTACCTGGAAA
>CAJVXY010000023.1 GCA_913009895.1 uncultured Acidiferrobacteraceae bacterium
TGTAGGTGGCGTATTTTTGCCAATGCTTTGGGTCACCGGCCATGTTTTTGAATCGGGCCACATAAGCGGCCAGTCGATAACGATCAATAATGGTATGGGTGCCAAAAATAACCGCCAGGGCGGCGGGCGACTGGGTGATCAATAAAAACGGCAGGCTATAAACAAATGCGTGAAAAATCGCCACGGCCATGGACTGGATCTTTTTTTCTGCCATGTGGCTGGTTTGGAGAATATAATCACCAACCAAATGTGCGAGTAACTGTTCCATCAAGCGTCGATCTCTTTAGTTATTAATTAAAGTTTCGAATTATCCACTGGTTAATAGACACCAATACTCCCTAATATATCCCGATAATCCTTTAAATTAGTGTAGCAGCCCTGCAAAGACTTGTTGAGATTCAGCGAGTTGGGTCGCGGTGAGTAAAAAAATGCTGGTTTCACCGGTTTCCGTGGCCAGCCATAAAAAGGGTATTTGCGGCATCAATTCTTGTAATAAGTCAGCACTGGCCCCGACTTCCATAATTAAACAGCCGGTCGGGGTTAAATATTTGCCCGATTCCGACAGTATCTTGATGGGTATTTCCAGGCCCTCACGGTGGGAAAAAAGGGCAAGTTTCGGTTCATGGTGGTACTCCCGAGGCAGTGCTGCATATTCCTTGTCGCCCACATAAGGGGGGTTGGTCAGGATCAGGTCATATTGCCTGGGGGCCAGCTCGGTGAAAAGATCGGAGTTAATGGCCTGGACACGATCCTGCAACTGGTAATTTTTAATATTGACATCGGCAACAGCCAAGGCATCAGTGGAGATATCTACCGCATCAACCTTAACCCCGGGCAGTGCCAGGGCACTGGCGATGGCAATACAGCCGCTGCCCGTACAAAGATCGAGTATGTTATGGATGTCGCCCGTGCCAATCCATGGCTGGAATTCATCAAGTATGCAATCGCTGATGTGGGAGCGGGGAATAATCACACGCTCATCCACGTAAAATTTCAGGCCAGCAAACCAGGCCTCTTTTATCAAGTAGGCCAGGGGTTTGCGTGTGGAGATGCGCAACTCACACAATTCCAGTATGCGACTTTCTTTTTCCGGGCTAATGGCTGTTTGTAAATTATTTTCCAGGACCTCTGGTTGCAGATTGAGTTCTGCACATAAAAGCCAGAGCGCTTCGTCATCCGGGTTGTCAGTGCCGTGGCCATAACTCAGGCCGGCACGGGAGAAACGTTCGGACACTAACGCCAGTATTGAAGCAATGGTTTTTCTGTCTGTTGCCGCGGACATTATTTGTAATAGTTAATTTTTTAAAAATTCATAAAATCGTAACTACTTTTTGCCAATCCCATTTATGTCACTACGCACGGCTTTGCTCGAGGTATTGAACGCGGCAGCTTCTTCTTTGGTTAGTTTTAGTTCAATAATTTTTTCCATGCCCGAGGCACCCAGTACCACCGGTACCCCCATGCAAATATCACTTTGTCCATATTCACCATCAAGGGCTGCCACTACCGGTAAAATGCGATTGCGATCGTGGCTAATGGCACTGACCATGGCCCCAACGGCCGCTGCCGGGGCATCATAAGCCGAGCTGTTTTGTTTCAGGGCCAGAATTTCGGCACCGCCACCACGGGTGCGTTCAACAATTTGATCAATTTTTTCCTGGGACAGTAGTTGGTCAACGGAAATACCATTAATACAAGTAAAGCGTGTCATGGGTACCATGGTGTCGCCGTGGCCACCCATGACCATGGCGGAAATATCCTTGACCGAGTAGCCGGTTTCCATGGCAACAAAACTGGCCATGCGCGACGAATCGAGGACACCGGCCATCCCGAAGACGCGGTTCCTGGACCAGCCACTTCTTTTCCAGGCCGCGTAAGTGAGTACATCAACCGGGTTGGTCACCACCATTAACATGGCGTTGGGCGCCACTTCCACCATTTTGTCGACAATGCCATCCATTATTTTAAGATTGGTATCCAGGACATCGGACCGGGACATGCCCGGTTTGCGTGGCAGGCCGGCGGTATTAATCACCAGGTTAGAACCGGCCATGGCGTCCATGTTATTACTGCCCGCCAACTTGGTATCAAAACCAAACTGGGGCGCTGATTCCTGGATGTCCAGGGCCGTGCCCTGGGGCATGCCTTCCTTAATATCGATGAGGACAATTTCACGACAAAGTTCGGCCTTGGCAATAGTCTGGGCGGTTGATTCACCGACGCGGCCGGCGCCCACGATTGTTATTTTATTCATAGTTACTCCTCTTCCCTGTTCTAAGCTCGTTAAATATGGATGGGTTTATCAATTTTAAACAAATTGTAAGTTAGCCCAAAAGTGTGGCACAACCACCCTTGGTCCGGGCCACGCCAGAATCTGAGGCCGCCAGGCCAATGGCAACCGGTAAATATTTTATTAGTCTCGGATCTAATGGCTTGGGAATAATATAGTCGGGACCAAACTCCAGTTCACGCAATCCATAAGCATCCAGCACTTCTTGTGGTACCGGTACATGGGTCAGGCTGCGCAAGGCCTCGACCGCGGCCAGTAACATGGGCTGATTAATGGTGTGGGCACAAACATCCAGGGCACCCCGAAAAATAAAAGGAAAACATAAAACATTATTCACCTGGTTGGGGTAATCACTGCGGCCCGTGGCCATGATCAGGTCACTGCGCACCTGGCGGGCCAGCTCCGGGCTGATTTCCGGGTCGGGATTGGACAGGGCAAAAATAATCGGCTTGTCGGCCATACTGGCAACCATGTCCTGTTTTACCAGGTGACCTGTGGCAACCCCAATAAACACGTCGGCACCAGTCATGGCCTCGGCCAGGGTACGTTTTTCAGTTTTGCGAGCAAAACGTTGTTTGTATTCATTGAGGTCATCCCGTTGGTCATGGATGACGCCCTTGCTATCGACCATTAACAGGTTTTCCCGTTTTGCGCCCAGGGCCAGGAACAGCTCCATGGTGCTAATTCCTGCAGCACCGGCACCGAGGCAAACGATCTGGGCATTTTCAATATTTTTGCCCTGCAACTCCAGGGCATTGAGCAGGCCCGCAGAGATAATGACCGCAGTACCGTGCTGGTCATCATGAAATACCGGGATATCCAGGCGTTTTTTTAGTGCTTTTTCGATGACAAAACAGTCCGGGGCCTTGATGTCTTCCAGGTTAATGCCGCCAAAGGTCGGCGCGATATGGGCCACGGTATCGATCAGTTCCTGGTTACTGCTGGCATCAATTTCAATATCGTAAACATCAACATCGGCGAAATGTTTAAACAATACCGCCTTACCTTCTAAAACAGGTTTAGATGATAACGCGCCGGTATTACCCAGCCCCAGTACGGCACTGCCATTGCTAATCACGGCCACAAGATTGCCTTTGTTGGTATATTGATAAACGGCAGCCGGGTCTTTGACAATTGCCCGTACGGGCTCAGCCACACCGGGGGTGTAAGCAAGTGCTAACTCAGCCTGGGTGGCGCAGGGTTTGGTAGGGGTGACACTGAGCTTGCCGGGCACCGGCAGGGCATGGTAATCCAGGGCGGCCTTTTTAAGATCGTTGGCAAGATCTTTCTGGGTAAGTTCTTTATTTTTGTCTTTCGGATTTTCGGTCATTATTTGCTCGTAGTTTAGTAGAGATCTTTTTGTTTTGATCGCAGATTGATTATTTTACAATTTTTATCATGGCCGGATGACCCAGGCTCATGATCAATTTTTCTCTCTTTTTTCCGCCGGATTTGCCGCCATGCTGTTTTCTTATCCAGCCGCTTATTATGACAACTTTATTACGAAATACTTCCTTCGATTCAGGAAAATAATTTTGCCAGTTGCCATGGCTAATACGGACCGCGAAATGGGCCCCAAAGTTAAGATAAACATTTTTACGACTGTGGCCGATTGACTGGATGCGGCCCCGGACGAGCTGGAATCCCGTGTCTTTAGCGGTTAATTTGCTCGCGTCTCTGGGTTGATAGCGCGGATTCGCCCATATGCCCCGGCGCTGCTTTTCTGCCCTTTTTTGCTGTGCCTGGTAGGCCTTGAGCCTGCCTATATTGGGCGGTATAGCAACCAGCCAGCCCATTCCTGCCCCTAAAAGCGCCGCCTGAACATCTACACCCTCTACATCCAGATAGGCCAGTGTTCGACCGTAGTGGTCGCGGGGCTGCTTGCCCGGGGTGAGCAAAACCTTGCCTGTTCGGAGCAATGTTTGCAGTTGTTTTTTGGCCTGTCGGGCCAGGGGTTGTTCGGGTTGGTCTCTTTTGCCTGTTTCCGGGGTATTTATGCCTATCAGGCGCACATGGCGGCCATCAGCCAGTATTACTGTATCGCCATCTATAACCTTGGTGATTATTACCGGTTGTCCTGTGCTGGCCCTGTTATTGGCACCAATACTGGCAGTGGCTTGGGTGCTGGCCTGGCCTACTAATAACAGCAATAAAAAAAGGGCGCCCTGAAAGGACGCCCGGTTATTTGGTGCTTTGGTGGAAATCGGCAGGCTCAAGCCTCGGCCTTTTTCATCCCATATTTCTTGCGGAATTTTTCAACGCGACCGGCACTATCGACAATTTTCTGTTTGCCCGTATAAAAAGGGTGGCAGGATGAGCACACTTCGACATTGAGATCCTGGCCATAGGTGGACCGGGTGGTAAAAACGGAGCCACAGGTGCAAGTGACCTTGATGTCATCATATTTTGGGTGGATGTCAGCTTTCATGTTAAATCCCTGATCTAAATAGGTCTAAATGATCTTTTAAGTCAGAACCTGCTATCAGATCCTGGTTTTCCGACCCGGTATCTCAACCGGGCGGCGTAGTCTATGCAATTAAGTGCCGGGGGGCAAGAGCCATCTGGACCGATAACTAGCCGTACCTGGCCTTGTTTAAGCAGGCCGGCCAGGCTTAGCGTTTCATGGACTGGAAGAATTCGGCATTACTCTTGGTGGACCGGAGCTTGTCCAGGAGGAATTCCGAGGCCTCCATTTCATCCATTTGATGTAATAATTTTCGCAGAATCCAGACTTTTTGCAGTTCTTCCGGCTCCAGCAACAATTCCTCTCGGCGAGTGCCCGATCGATTAATGTTAATCGATGGATAGGTGCGTTTTTCCGCCAGTCGTCGGTCAAGGTGGACTTCCATATTACCGGTACCCTTGAATTCTTCGTAAATGACATCGTCCATTTTCGAGCCAGTATCAATCAGGGCAGTGGCCAGAATGGTCAGGCTGCCGCCCTCTTCAATATTTCGGGCCGCACCAAAAAAGCGCTTGGGTCGTTGCAGGGCATTGGCATCAACACCACCGGTGAGCACCTTGCCTGAGGCGGGCACCACGGTATTGTAAGCTCGGGCCAGACGGGTGATGGAATCGAGTAAAATTACCACGTCTTTTTTATGCTCAACCAGGCGCTTGGCCTTTTCAATCACCATTTCAGCTACCTGCACGTGACGAGTAGCAGGCTCATCAAAGGTTGAGGAAATGACCTCACCACGAACCGTACGGCGCATTTCTGTGACCTCTTCCGGGCGCTCGTCGATGAGTAATACCATCAATGTAACGTCAGGATTATTGGCCGCAATAGAGTGGGCAATTTGCTGCAACATGACGGTTTTACCGCTTTTTGGTGCTGACACAATCAAACCACGCTGGCCCAGGCCAATGGGCGATATCAGGTCAATGACCCGGGCAGTCAGGTTTTCGGCGGATTCGTTATCTTGCTCCAGTCGGAGCCGGTCTTGCGGGTGTAAGGGCGTCAGGTTTTCAAACAGGATTTTGTGTTTGGCATCATCGGGGCCCTGGAAATTAATCTGGTCGACTTTCAACAAAGCAAAGTAACGTTCGGATTCTTTCGGTGGTCGGATAAAACCTCTTACAGTGTCGCCGGTACGAAGATTAAAGCGGCGTATTTGCGAGGGCGAGACATAGATGTCATCAGGGCCGGCCAGGTAAGAGCAGTCGGCAGAGCGTAAAAATCCAAAGCCGTCTTGCAGTATTTCGACAACGCCTTCACCGGTAATATCCTCACCCTTTTTTGAGAGCGATTTTAATATGGCAAAAATCAGGTCCTGGCGGCGCATTCTGCTGCCACCTTCGAGTTTCATTTCATTGGCCATCTTGGACAGCTCAGTGACGGGTTTTTTCTTTAATTCGGAGAGATTCATACTAGTTTTTTCATTTATTAAGAGTGGTTGATTGGTTCTGGATTGACCAGCCTGGAATTGGGGGGTTCGTCCTTATAGAGCGGACCTGGTAAATCCTGATACTGAAAAGAAAGTTTTAAAAATTAAAAAGAAATGTTTTAAAGTGAAATTATTAAAATTAAATTAAACGATTTATTAAAAAATGATTTTGGTAAATGATTTTAAAACAAGGATTATTTTTTTAGCGACCTGAAGGGCCTGTGTCTTCCGTATGGTGGAAATTTAGCACTAGTTAATGAGTACGTCCAGCCCTGCCGTAATAATAAACTATTTAACCCGTTAATTTCCTGTGCCTTTTTCAGGCAGATTAATTGCCATTTTTAGTTGTTTTTTCAATCGCATATAAGCGGGTGAATAATTACAGGTTTTCGTCGAGAAAGGCCGATAATTGTGATTTTGAGACTGCGCCCACCTTGGTCGCCTCAACATTGCCATTCTTGAATAACATCAGGGTTGGGATGCCACGAATACCATATTTTGGCGGGGTACCGGGATTTTCATCAATATTGAGTTTGGCGATTTTGATTTTTTCGCCATATTCCTTGGCGATTTCTTCCAGGACCGGGGTAATCATTTTGCAGGGACCACACCATTCTGCCCAATAGTCTACTAATACAGGTGCATCAGACGACAGTACGTCATTCTCAAAACTGTCATCAGTGACATAGACTATTCCTTCGCTCATGGTTCTTTACTCCTGGTCTGGGTGCTGGGTTATTGTGTTTATGATTATTCTTTGGCTTGAGGATGCTATTTCAGCGGAATACGCGGAGCAATGCAAGTGTCATTATTAATTCCCCACAGCGACTATTCGTATTATAGTGCGGGCCGGCACTGATATCCTGAAATCAGCCAACAAATCCCTGCCCCACAAGGCTCTTACCGACCATATATTATGACAGAATTATGACAGACACACATATCACCGATAAGCCATTTACCAGCCTGGGCTTGCAAGAAAGCCTGTTAAAAGGGCTAGCTGACGCTGGTTTTGAGTTTTGCACGCCGATTCAGGCAGAAACCTTGCCCCTGGCACTGGCTGGCAAGGACGTGGCCGGTCAGGCCCAGACCGGCACCGGTAAAAGCGCGGCATTTTTACTGGCCATGTTTCATTATTTGCTGGAACATCCAGCCAAAGATGACAGAAAAGCGACCCAGCCACGGGCATTTATCATGGCCCCGACCCGGGAATTGGCCATTCAAATACATAAAGATGCCGAACTCTTAGGTAAATATACGGATTTCAAAATGGTGCTGGTTTATGGCGGCACCGGTTATGAGCAGCAACGCAAGGCCCTTGAGGAGGGTGTCGATATCCTGATTGGCACACCGGGGCGTACCATTGATTACTTCAAACAACATATATTCGATCTCAAGGCCGTCCAGGTCATGATCATGGATGAAGCGGATCGGATGTTTGACCTGGGTTTTATCAAGGATATTCGTTATTTGTTAAATCGCATGCCGGCCCGGGAAGAAAGACTCAATTTATTATTCTCAGCCACACTCTCCCACCGCGTGGGCGAACTTGCCTATGATCATATGAATGATCCGGTAGAAGTCGAGGTGGCGCCGGATCAAAAAACGGCCGATAAAGTCACCCAGGCCCTTTATCACACGGCCAATGAAGAAAAAATTCCATTGCTGGTTGGACTATTGCGCCACATGGATCCACTCCGAACACTGATTTTTATTAATACCAAACATATGGCTGAAAAAATCCAGTCATGGCTCGAGACCAATGGTTTGCATGCCGAGGTCATTTCCGGTGATGTGCCCCAGAACAAACGCCAGCGATTGCTGGAAGATTTCAGTAATGGCAGTTTGCCGGTGTTGGTGGCAACGGATGTGGCCGCCCGTGGTTTACACATCCCGGATGTCAGCCACGTATTTAACTTCGATTTACCCCAGGATGCGGAAGATTATGTCCATCGTATTGGCCGCACGGCACGGGCCGGTGCCAGTGGTGATGCCATCAGTTTTGTCTGTGAAACCCATGCCTACTCGTTAATAGATATCGAAGAATATATTGGACACAAAATCCCTGTCTCCAGGATAACTGCGGAATTATTACCGGAACTGATCAAGCCAAAATATCGCGAGCGACAATCCAGGGATAAAAGATCCCGCGATCGTGATTCAAGAGGCCGTGACTCAAGAAGTGGCCCAGGAAGTAATAAACCACGACCACGAGATGGTGGTGGTCGCGGCCGCACAAATAAAGCACCTGCGGACAATCGTGAGTCATCAGCAGGCACGACAGAAGTTCAGCCTCAGGCAAGCGCGCCAGTCGCGAAATCATCAGCACAGGAATTAGCCCAAAAATCAGACGCTGAGTCAGTCAGGACTGAAATAAAAAAAGCACCCGCTACTACAACACCCAAACCCCGCAGGTCGTTCAAGGGCGGTGGCCCGGCAGTGGGTTAACTGTTTAGAGCCGCGTGCAATACCCTGAGCTCTGGCACTGACAAACCCGCCTCGTCTGCAACTGCCAATGCCCTTTTTAGTCGTGCCGGGGCGGAACGACCCATACATTTGTGATCAGGGTCGCCATCAAAGGCACCCAGCATGCCCTTTATCAGCAACTCACTATCAAGTTTGGCGCCAGTTAAATATGCCTGTATTTCAATGACTTCACCGGCAATTTCCCGGGCCAGTTGCTCGTGTTGGCGCCATAATTCAGAAACTGTGCCGCCTGTCTTTAAGCCAGCAATATTGGTTGTCAGGATATAAACGTTTTTCAAAACAAGTTCAAACAACAAGGCGTCATTGTCGCTTAGTTGTTTTGTCGGTATATCCAGTCTGGTCAGGGCAGTACAAATCAAATCTGTCCTGGGACCAAAAACAGGTGACGGGATGAGCACCTTAAAATCCTGGCCCGGTTTTTTTTCAAACCAGACTGAAATTACTGTTGGGTTTTTAATGTCATGTGACAACCAGTCTCGCGGCAACAATTCATTCTGGATTAATACCAGTTTGTCGTAATGGCTTGCCGGAATTTGATTTAGCACGCCCTGTAAATCATTTTCGGCGACCGTAACCAGTATGGCCGCCGGGTCAGGATACTGGTCGAGGCAGGTTTTAATATCCATGTCCCGGGTAACCGGGTAAACAGCATAACCGGCCCGCAGGCAGGCACGGGCAAAAACCCCACCCATTTCTCCAATACCAATACTTATAACGGGTTGCTGCAAGCTATCAGCGCCCTATTTTATAAGCCAGGAATCCAGGTTAAAACCCTTGCCACCAAAACCAATCTCAAGTTGTGGGTAAAAACCTTCCGCGTTGGGCAAGGCGCCGCCTGAAAGTAAAAAGGGTTCGGCTACGCCTGACAGGGTGATGGCTTGCCAGCCCTTGCCTTTCGGGACAAGGGCGATTTTTTGGTATAATTTGAAGTGGGGTACCCAGGTGTTATCTGGTTCCGGGTAATAACGAACAAGCAGTGTGCCCAGTAATTTTCTTTCATTAGTAGTGCCACGATATAGCTGGATTTGCCTGTCTGCCGGCTGGTAGTGGGCACGGACTGTCGAGCCCGGCAGGATAATGATTTTATCTGCACGCACACCTTTTTGCGGTGACTCAAAGTTACCCGCCGCGATCGGAATCTCTACTTCCTCCCGTTCCAGTTGCTCGATATCGATATAGATAAGTTTAAGCAACAATACTTCTTCAATAATATCTTCATCGCTGGCAATATCTTCAAGTTGTTCCTGTGCGCTCACCGAGTTAGTTACAAATAGTGCGCTAAGCGCAAACAAGATGAGCAGGATAAAACGTAGATAATATGTGCGAGAAACAGGTTTCATCGGGGTTCCATTATGTGGTTGCAACGAAAGGTTACTTATTTGCAGGTCTGCTGTCTACTGTAACAATCATTAATGGAATAAGTCTGCTGATTGGCGCATCCTTATATTATATCCATAGATTCAGGAAAAAAATCCACGAGTTTGTTCATGAGAATATTTTTGCTACTGATCACCAGTAGCCTGTATTTATTTCTGGTTTCCCCAGGGCTTTATGCAGGTCAGCTGGAGATTAAAGTAAATAACGGCAATTCCATATCTGTCGCACGACTGCAATCAGCTGGTCAAACCAGCTTGTTGTGGCTGCCGTCTGAACACGGCCTCACCGAGGGCGACAAACAAGTTTCTAACCAGCTCTCAAAACTGGGAGTCGATGTTTGGCTGGTAGATTTACTGAACAGTTACTTTCTGCCGCCTGTAGCCAGCAGTATCAACAAGCTGCCCGATGATGATATTAGCCGGCTGATAGATGAATTCCTGTTGCGAGCAAAAAAACAGAAATTTGTGCTCGCCAGTGGTCGTAGTGCGGTTGTTTTATTGCGGGCACTTAAAATCAGCAAACGCCCGGACGGTGTTATGCTAATTTCACCGAATCTTTATACGGCCACCCCGGAACCGGGCAACAAGGCAATTTATTTACCAATAACCAGTTCAACAAAACAGGATATAATAATTTTGCAGCCGCAGTTATCACCCTGGTACTGGCAACGAGAGAAACAATTAAAGGTATTGGAATCTGGTGGCAGCCAGGTTGGCGTAAAGGTATTAAAAGGTGTCCGTGACCGTTTTTATTTTCGCCCAGATGCCATGGCAAGCGAGCAGTCACTAGAGGGCGATTTACCAAAAATATTATTGGAAAAAATGAAATCTTTTAAATCAAGAAGTGGAAAATAAGCAATGTTACAAAAAACCAAGACAAAGTTTTTATTTAATTTTATTGTTATTTTTACAGCCCTGTTTTTTATAATACTACCAGGACCAAACCTGTGGGCAGGTGATTTAAAACCCTATAAAGGAGAGAGTAAACCCCCTCCCCTTAGCTTGCCTGATTTATCCGGAACAATACGAAACCTGGATTCATTTAAGGGAAAAGTTGTTTTGTTAAATTTTTGGGCCACCTGGTGCCCGCCTTGCCGGATCGAGATGCCATCCATGTGGCGCCTGAAAAATAAATTACGAGACAAACCATTTGAAGTGATTGCAGTTGATATGGGCGAAGATAAAAAAACAATAACGACTTTTATGCCTGATAAAATGGAACGTGATTTTGTCGTTTTGCTGGATTTGGAAGGCAAGGCCTTAAAAGACTGGAAAATCTTTGCCTTCCCAACAAGTTTTTTGATTGATAAAAAAGGGAAAATCCGTTACGCCCTGTACGGTGCATTTGAATGGGACGGGCCGGAACCAGTAAAAGTGGTGACTTTGCTGCTAAACGAAGAATGACCGGTTGGATCAGATAATTAAAGTTCGCCTAACCAGTCTCGTGGTTTAAGATAATTCTCGTATAAATCTGCTTCCGGGCTGCCTGGCTCAGGCGACCAGTTATAAGACCACTTCACCAGTGGCGGCAAGGACATTAATATGGACTCGGTACGGCCACCGGTTTGCAGACCAAAGATTGTACCGCGGTCGTAAACCAGGTTGAATTCCACGTAACGACCGCGACGATAAAGCTGGAAGTCCCGCTGGCTTTCGCCGAAAGATATGCTTTTTCGTTTTTCTATAATTGGCACATAGGCGTTTAGGTAATGGTCGCCGACACTTTTCATAAATCCAAAACAGTGCTCAAAACTTTTTTCATTCAAGTCATCAAAAAATAAGCCACCCACACCCCGTGTTTCATGCCGGTGTTTGAGATAAAAATAGTCATCGGCCCATTTTTTATATTTAGTGTAATAGTCGAAACCCTTATCATCGACAAAGGAGTCACAGGCTTTTTTTGCGACCTGGTGCCAGTGCTGGACATCCTCCAGAAACGGGTAATAAGGGGTGAGATCAAAACCACCACCAAACCACCAGATCGGCGCATGGCCTTCTTTTTCGGCGATAAAAAACCGGACGTTGGCATGGGAAGTGGGGATATAAGGATTGTGCGGATGGATCACCAGTGACACACCGGTGGCCTGAAATGATCTGCCAGCCAGTTCCGGTCGATGGGCGGTGGCAGAGGCGGGCAAACTATCACCTAAAACAGAGGAGAAATTGACACCGCCTTGTTCGAGCACACCACCATTGACCAAAACCCGACTGCGACCACCACCACCTTCAGCACGTAACCACTGGTCTTCCCGAAAGTGGCCACTGCCATCGGCTTTTTCCAGTGCTGAACAAATACGGGACTGGAGTGCCAACAAGTATGATTTAACGGCCTCTATATCTGGCGCTTTACCTGGTGTTTTTTCATCATCGATTGATGAGCTCATGCTCGAATAACCTCCTGGGTCTTGGCATTAATAATAGGTGTGGGTTTTTTTAATTTTCCAATTATTCCAGGCAAAACATAATCGAGATTCGAACCAAAAAGCGTTTTTACCTGCCTGTATGTACGCATGGGTACGGTGCCTGATAAATTGGCACTGGTCGAAACAATCGCAAAACCGGTTGCGCGGCAGAGTTTGTTGGCAATTTTGTGGGCGCTAATGCGAACTGCTATATTTTGGTGATTGCCGCGGATCCAGTTTGGCACATTTTTTTTTGGTTTCAAAAGCCAGGTGGTTGGTCCGGGCCAGCTTGCCAATACTTTTTCATCAATCACTGAAACGTAGGATTGCAATTGCCTGGGATTGCTGGCGATGAGTATTAATCCTTTATGGCCTGGGCGTTGTTTTAAATTGAGCAAGCGCCTGACCGCACGCGCATTACGGGGGTCACAACCAATGCCATAACAGGATTCAGTTGGGTAGGCGACCAGGCCGCCACGTTTGATTATTTGGGCTGCACGGCCCAGGGATCCGGAATATTCGCCTGTATTCCTTCTGAACTTCATCCCCGTGATATATTTATTTGCCGTGTTTTTTTTGGGCCGCGGCATCTTTCTCGGCAACTTGTTTGGCCATTTCCTGCCTGTCTTCAACGAGTCGCTGGGCAAGCGCCGTATCAGCAAGTGATAAAATCTGGCCAGCCAGGTAGGCGGCATTTTTCGCGCCGGCCTTGCCGATGGCGACACAGGCAACGGGAATGCCACCGGGCATTTGCACGGTTGATAACAGGGCATCCATACCATTAAGTGGGCCAGCATCCATGGGCACGCCAATAATCGGTTTTAATGTCAGCCCGGCCACCGTGCCGGCCAGGTGCGCAGCCAGGCCTGCCGCAGCAATAAATACTGCACAACCACGGCTTTCCGCGTCTTTGACATAAGCGTGGGTCGCAGCCGGCGTCCGATGGGCAGAAGTAATTTTAAGTTCAAAGGGAATGGCCAGGCTGTTTAACGTGTCCAGGGTGACCTGCATGGTACCCAGGTCAGAATCAGAACCCATTAGAACCGCAACAAATGGTTTGCTCAATTTTTTATTCCTTTTTCGCTATGGTTGATGATCAGTAATATTACATGATTAACAAGGTTTAAGGGACAGTTAAAATCAAAGGCAAAAACTTTAGACAGGATTTACAGGATTAACAAGATGATTATGAAAACTATTACTACATGTTGTTCTGGTTTGGTCGAGCTGCCAAATAACAGAAACACAAAAAACCAACCTGTAAATCCCGTTAATCTGATGTACAGGGATGTACAAATGCCGCAGGTGCACGACTGCATGTACGCAGGAGGTAGAGCAACGCATGGAGCAGTTGCCGAAGATGCACAGGAGCGGCCTGTCAAAAAAAAGATTTTTGATCTTATTCTTTGGATTTATGCCCATATTTTTTTTCTTTGGCAACGGCCCGATAACCAATATCTGTTCGGTAATAGGCATTCTGCCAATGAACCCGGCTGACACATTCATAGGCCAGGCGCTGGGCATCTGCCACGGTTTCACCCAGTGCGGTGACACACAAGACACGACCGCCGTTGGTGACTATTTCACTATTTTGTTCAGCCGTACCCGCATGGAAAATTTTTATATTCTCCAGTTCGCCCCCATGAGACTCGCCGGTCAAGCCGGTAATGACATCCCCTTTCCTGTAATCATTCGGATAACCACCAGCAGCCATGACCACGCCGACTGCCGAACACGGGTCCCACCTGGCACTAATCTCGTTTAATTTATTATCCAGCGCCGCATCAATGAGTTCAGTCAAATCACTTTGCAGGCGCATCATAATGGGTTGGGTTTCCGGATCACCAAAACGACAGTTGTATTCCAGTACTTTTGGCGCACCCGATTCATCTATCATGACACCGGCATAAAGAAATCCGCAATAGGGATTACCCTCGTTGGCCATGCCCTTGACTGTCGGCATGATAATTTCTTTCATAATGCGTTCGTGAATTTCGCTGGTTACCACCGGTGCCGGCGAATAAGCACCCATGCCGCCGGTATTGGGCCCCTGGTCGCCGTTGTCTCGTGCCTTGTGGTCCTGGGAGGTGGCCAGGGGCAGGACGTGTTCACCGTCAACCATACAAATAAAACTTGCTTCTTCACCCGTGAGAAATTCTTCAACTACAACGCGGTGACCGGCATCACCGAAGGCATTGCCCGCAAGCATGTCTTCAACTGCCGTAATGGCCTGCTCAACTGCCGTGGCCAGGATAACGCCTTTACCCGCTGCCAGGCCGTCGGCCTTGATTACAATGGGCGCC
Organism: uncultured Acidiferrobacteraceae bacterium; assembly: GCA_913009895.1. Taxonomy (GTDB): domain Bacteria; phylum Pseudomonadota; class Gammaproteobacteria; order Acidiferrobacterales; family SZUA-150; genus SZUA-150. The sequence goes on from CAJVXY010000023.1 coordinate 14,746, forward strand.
CCGGTTTTGTTTATGTAGGCGCTGGCCGCTTCAATATCGGTAAAGTTTCCATAAGCCGCCGTCGGGATATTGTGGCGGTTTAGAAAATCCTTGGTGAATGCCTTGGAGCCTTCCAGTTGAGAGGCGCCCTTTGTTGGCCCGAAACAACGCAGTCCCGCAGCAGTAAATGTATCAACAATACCTTTTACCAGTGGCGCTTCGGGGCCAACAATTGTTAGATCGATATTATTAGTTAGCGCAAAATCTTTTAAGCCATCAATATCTTCAGCATCGAGATCGATATTTTTTACTTTTTCTTCATGTAAAGTGCCGGCATTGCCTGGCGCAACAAATACCTGGGTGACTCTTTCGGAGCTGGCCACTTTCCACGCCAGGGCATGTTCACGACCACCACCACCGACAATTAATATTTTCATAAATAAATTTTTTTTGACAGGCCGCTCCTGTGCATCTTCGGCAACTGCTCCATGCGTTGCTCTACCTCCTGCGTCCATGCAGTCGTGCACCTGCGGCATTTGTACATCCCTGTACTTCAGATTTACTGGATTAAGTTATTAAATAAAATTTTATTAAGATTTTTCTTTTTCTGGATTGACATATACTAAATTTAAAATAAATCAAAAGAAATAATTTTCATCCTGTAAATCCCGTTAATCCTGTCTAAAGTTTTTGATTTTGATCTTAACAATCCTGTAATTTTTGTAAATCTTGTCTATTTATTATTAATGCCGAAAATGGCGCATGCCAGTGAACACCATAGCGATGTCATGTTCATCCGCCGCCGCGATTACTTCTTCGTCACGCATGGAACCACCAGGCTGGATGACCGCAGTAATGCCTGCCTGGGCCGCCTGGTCAAGCCCGTCACGGAATGGAAAAAAGGCATCTGATGCCATGACCGAACCTTTGACCTGCAGGTTTTCATCGGCGGCCTTGATGCCGGCAATGCGGGCACTATAGACACGACTCATTTGGCCAGCGCCAATACCAATACTACGACCATCACGGCAATAGACAATGGCATTGGACTTAACAAATTTGACAATTTTCCAGGAGAATAAAAGATCGGTTATTTCCTGGTCACTGGGCTGTCGTTTGCTGACGATTTTAAGATCAGATTTTGTGATCACGCCGGTATCGCGTTGCTGGATCAACAGGCCACCCACAACTCGTTTAAAATCCAGGCCCTGAGAAATACTTTCATCCCAATGGCCACACTCCAGTACCCTGACATTTTTCTTTTCAGCCAGTGCCGATTTAGCATCATCTTCAATACGGGGTGCAATTATCACTTCGACAAACTGGCGATTAATAATAGCCCGCGCCGTATCAGTATCCAGTGGCCTGTTAAAAGCAATAATCCCGCCAAACGCGGAAGTGGGATCCGTGGCAAATGCCCGGTCATAGGCAGTCTCAATGTTCTCGGCCACGGCTACACCACAGGGATTGGCGTGTTTGACAATCACGCAAGCCGGTTCCTCAAATGCCTTGACGCATTCCAGTGCCGCATCGGTATCGCTGATATTATTAAAAGATAAATCTTTGCCCTGTATCTGCCTGGCACTGCCGATATTACCGGCTGGCACCCCTGAGTTATGTGAGGAGTCAACTCGGGAATCTACATAAAAGGCAGCCGACTGGTGTGGGTTTTCGCCGTAACGCAAATCCTGGGCCTTGAACCATTGCTGGCTAAAGCTGCTGCCCCACTGGTTTTGTGTTTCGCGTTTGTCGTCCCAGGAGCTTAAGTAGTTTGCGATGGCGCCGTCATAACGAGCCGTGTGCTCAAAAACCTTGAGTGCCAGTTTAAAACGTAAATGCTCCGTCGTGGCGCCCTTGTTGTCCTTCATTGCCCGGGTAACGTCATTGTAGTCGGATTGATCGACAACCACGGTTACGTCTTTATGGTTTTTGGCCGCCGAGCGCAACATGGTCGGGCCACCAATATCTATATTCTCGATTGCCAAAGGCAGGTCACAGTCATTTTTGGCAACTGTTTGTTCGAAGGGATAGAGATTGACCACAACCAGGTCAATGGCTGAGATGTCATTTTTTTTCATCACCTCATCGTCAGTCCCGCGCCGACCTAACAGGCCGCCATGGATTTTGGGATGTAATGTTTTTAAGCGCCCATCCATCATTTCAGGAAAGCCGGTGTAGTCTGATACTTCTGTTACTTTAATGCCTTTTTCAGAAAGTAGTTTGGCAGTCCCCCCGGTGGAGAGAATTTCTATTTTAAACGAAACCAGTTGTTTGGCGAATTCAACAATGCCGGTTTTGTCAGACACACTAATCAGGGCGCGGGTTATTTTGTTCATGGTTCAGAATAATTTAAAGTAAAAAGTTGAATATTAATTAATGTGCGAATGTTTGTTGCCTGCAAACAAAATTATTTTACCTGGTTAATCTTTAAACCGCCAAGACGCCAAGAATTTAATTACTTCTAAAAAAGAATTTTGACAAGATTAACAAGATTTACTGGATTAAATCTTCATTAATGAATCTAATCTGCAATATTAAGTAATCCTGTTAATCCCGTAAATCCTGTCAAGATATTTTGATCTAAATTATTAAATGAAAATATTTGTGAGAATCTATTTTATTATGCCGTATATTTTTAATTTTTTTCTTAAGGTGTTGCGATTGATGCCCAGGATTTCTGCTGCCTGGCACTGGTTACTGTTGGCATGGTTCATGACTACTTCCAGTAACGGTTTTTCCATCTCGGATAACACCATACTATATATATCTGTAGATTTGGCACCGTCCAGGTCTTTGAAGTAACGATTCATACTGCGACGTACGCACTTGGCCAGTTCACCTTCTTCTGCCGTTGATTTTTTTTTCATGCCGCCTGTTCCGCAGTAAACGCTGACTGGCGCTCGAAAAATTCACGGGTAACACTGAGCTGTTCTTTTATGGTTTCGACCCGGTTCACTGTGGCCCGAAACTGGCCACCATGACGCAAGCCTTTGCTATACCAGGAGATGTGTTTGCGTGCCATGCGCACGCCGGTAAATTCACCGTAAAATGCGTAAAGGTTCTCAAGATGTGCCAGCAAGGTATCTTTGACTTCGGTCGCAGAAGGCGGCGCCAATTTTTCTCCCGTTTCCAGGTAGTGTGTGATCTCCCTGAATATCCAGGGATAACCCTGGGCAGCGCGACCAATCATCAGGCCGTCGGCGTTTGTAAGCGCCAGTACCTGGCGCGCCTTTTCCGGTGATTTAATGTCGCCATTGGCGATAATCGGTATTGTTGTCGCGGCCTTTACCCGGGCGATGGTTTCGTACTCGGCATCACCTTTATACATGCAGGCGCGGGTTCGACCGTGGATGGCCAGTAACTGGATGCCACTGGACTCGGCAATGCGGGCAACATTAACGGCGTTGCGATTGTCCTTGTCCCAGCCGGTCCGGATTTTCAGGGTTACGGGAACATCAACCGCCTTGACGACTGATTCAAGAATGTTGCCGACCAGTATTTCGTCCTGGAGCAAGGCCGAGCCGGCATAAACATTGCAGATTTTTTTGGCGGGACAACCCATATTGATGTCAATAATCTGAGCGCCACGATCGACATTGTGACGGGCGGCTTGAGCCATGAGTGCTGGGTCAGCGCCGGCAATTTGCACTGACCTGGGTTCGGTTTCGCCATCATGGTTGGCGCGACGCAGTGTTTTTTTGCTGCCCCATAACAGGGAATTAGAAGACACCATTTCAGACACGGCCATACCAGCCCCCAGTTTTTTACATAACTGGCGAAATGGCCGATCGGTGACCCCAGCCATGGGTGCAAGAAATAAATTGTTATCTAGTTTGTATGGTCCAATGTGCATTAATCACCGGTAGTTTTATTATGTCCGGGGAAAGGCGGGGAATAATACAGAAAATCGGGCCAGAACAAAAAAGTTTTTATATGGTGTTGTTATTATTGCTTATTTTTTAGGCAGGTCTGAACAACATGGTAGTTTTTCTGAATTTGATAAAATAGTTGCCAGGTTTTGCTTACACGGAAGGTAATAAACGTATCTCATAACCATCAGCAGTGGTGTTTGGGCTGGTGATTTCCAGTTGCGCTTTGCGGGCAACGTTGGGGGCAAGTCCGGCACCTAATTGTTTGGTGTTTTTCAAATATTCCCGGGCACTAAATCGTTTTCTGGCCAGGATCTTGCCCTCGGTGTTGGTCAGGGTGACCTCCATTAGCGGGAATGGCTGTGTGTATTTGGCCCGGTTAATCAGGGTTGCCCGGACCCGTAATGCTTTATCGAATTTTGGGTGTGGTGTGACCCGGGTGTCAGTCAATTGCACCAGTCCAACATCATGGCGGGGCGTGATTGTGCAGCGCAGCGTCTGACAAAACATCTGGACGTAGGGCATCCATTGTTTATCCCTTGCTAATTGATCACGATAAAAATACATCCACTGGGCGGCCAGTAATGTCACCATGACAAATACACCCAGCACCCAGAAAACAGGCCGGGTTTGTGGTCCAGGCCGGCGACCATGGATGAGTTCAGAAACAGTCGGCAGGGGGGCCTGATAAAATTCATTCTCTTGTACGGTTGTATCTGCTGCAGATTTTCTGGCTTTTTTAGAGGTTCTGGATTTTTTTTGTTTGGCACTTTTAGCCGCGATATTTTTATCCTTTTTATTATCTGGATTTTTTTTACTGGTCGTAGCAGTTTCAGACGTTTGTTTTTTACCGTGTCCCGTGACCAGGTGTTCATCGGCCTGGAACACCGCATCGCAACGGCCACACCGCACCAGCCCCTTTCGTTGGGCCAGTTGTTTATCAGTAACCGTAAAAACGGTCTGACATTCCGGGCATTGGCTGTGGCTTTTGGTCATGTGTTATTTTTCTGGAACTGACCCGCTAAGCATAGCCCAGCCTTCACGGCTTTGCTGCTGGAAATTCAGTGATGGGTCATAGGCCGCCATCACCGTAGTCACCTGCTCGTCCAGCAAACCCGATAAAATTAACCGGCCGCCAGGCCCGAGCAAGCGGGTTAACTTGTCCGCCAGGGACACGAGCGGTGCTGCCAGGATATTCGCCAGCACCACATCGGCACCTGCAGCTGCTGGCATTTGTTCTAATGGTTTAATTTCAATGATCTCGCTGACCCGGTTTTTATCTGCATTTTGCCGGGTTACCTCAAGGGCCTGGGGGTCAATGTCAGTGGCAATCACCCGGGCGGCACCCAGCTTACAGGCGGCAATGGCCAGGATCCCCGAGCCGCAGCCATAATCAATCACGACTTTATCCTTAAAATAATGATCAGTTGATTGTGACGCCAGCCATTGCAGGCACAAGGCCGTGGTGGCATGGGTACCGGTACCAAATGCCAGGCCAGGGTCGAGCACCAGGTTGATGGCACCCGGTTCCGGTGGCTCGAGCCAGCTGGGACAGACCCAGAGATTGTCACCCCCGAAATTATTACCAAAGCGCATGGGCTTAAAACGACCCATCCACAGGCGCTGCCAGTCCTGATCGTCGAGTTTGCGGGCATAGGCCTGCTCCAGTGGCCCCACCTGTTGCTGAACCAGTTCGAGTACTTGATCCAGGTCGGCCTTTTCATCAAATAAACCCGTGACCCGGGTTTGGCTCCAGAGACTGACCGCTTCAATGCCCGGTTGATAACGAGGTTCGTCGCCGTCGTCTTCAAAGGTCACCGACAATGCCCCGGCATCAGTCAGGGCATCAGACACGGCAATTGCCATATCGGGTTGGGTGGGGATGACTAACTGAAGCCAGGGCATTATACGTATAAGTTGGGTAAGATTTTTTTAAATATTTTTTTTGACAGGATTAACGAGATTAACAGGATTAAATTATTACTTTAAATTTATTTAATACTTTTCTTTTTTAAAGCGAGGGAGAGATAAATAAAATAGCCTGAACAAAAAGTTTTTTATCCTGTCAAGATGTTTTGATCAGATATTAAAAAACAACGGCAAGCTCTGGCCTGCACGGTACCTGGTCGCAACAATTTACAACCCCAGCTTCTTCTCCAGGTAATGAATATTGACACTGCCTGCTAAAAAACCCGTGTCCTGCATAATATCAACATGTAAGGGAATATTTGTTTTAATGCCATCAACAATCATCTCGGACAGGGCAACCCGCATCCTGGCCATGGCAATTTCGCGATTGTCACCAAAGGCGATGATTTTGGCAATCATGGAATCATAATAAGGGGGTACCGTGTAATTATTATAAACGTGGGAGTCGACCCGAATACCCGGGCCGCCGGGTGCATGGTAAAGCGTAATTTGTCCCGGTGATGGTAAAAATGTCTTGGGGTCTTCGGCGTTAATGCGGCACTCCATGGCATGACCACGAATGACGATATCTTTTTGCTGGTAATTTAATTTTTCACCAGAGGCGATGAGTATTTGTTCTTTTACGATGTCTACGCCGGTAATCATTTCTGTCACCGGGTGTTCGACCTGGATCCGGGTATTCATTTCAATAAAATAAAACTCATCATTCTCGTACAGGAATTCAAAGGTACCGGCACCACGATAACCAATTTTACGACAGGCCTCGGCACAACGCTCACCAATTTTGTTACGCACTTTTTCCGAGATACCAGGGGCGGGTGCCTCCTCGACGACTTTCTGGTGGCGCCGTTGCAGGGAGCAGTCACGTTCACCCAGATGAATGGCGTTACCATGCTCGTCAGCCAATACCTGGAACTCCACGTGCCGTGGGTTTTCCAGGTACTTCTCCATGTAGACAATATCATTATTAAAAGCAGCACCGGCTTCGGCTTTGGTCAGCGAGACCGCATTGGCCAGGGCAGCTTCAGTATGGACCACGCGCATGCCTTTGCCACCGCCACCGCCGGCGGCCTTGATAATAATGGGATAACCTATATCCGCTGCCAGGCGATTGTTTTCAGCCCCATCAGTGCCCAGGGGGCCGTCCGAGCCCGGGACGCAAGGTACGCCTGATTTTTTCATGGCCTCAATGGCAGAAATTTTATCGCCCATCATGCGTATGGTCTCACCCCGCGGGCCAATAAAAATAAAACCACTTTGTTCAATTCTTTCTGCAAAGTCGGCATTTTCAGCCAGGAAACCATAACCTGGGTGAATGGCAATAGAATCGGTGACTTCGGCGGCACTAATAATGGCCGGTACATTGAGGTAACTTTCAGCGGCTGGTGCCGGCCCAATACAAACTGATTCATCGGCCAGGCGAACGTACTTGGCTTCCCTGTCGGCCTCGGAATGGACAGCGACAGTTTTAATATCAAGGGCACGACAGGCCCGTTGAATCCGCAGGGCAATTTCCCCGCGATTGGCAATCAGGATTTTTTCAATCATGGATTTTTGACTTGGTAATGGTTAGATAAAAAATCATTGGCACACAATCAATTCTGCTTAATCAATAATGAAGAGGGTTTCACCATATTCGACCGGCTCCCCGTTTTCTTTCAGGATGGCCTTAACGGTACCGCTCTTGTCTGCTTCTATCTGGTTGAGCATTTTCATGGCCTCAACAATACAGAGTGTATCGCCGGCACTCACCTGGCTGCCAACCTCGACAAAGGCCTTGGCACCCGGTGTCGGTGCCCGGTAAAAAGTACCTACCATGGGCGACTCAACCTTATGGCCAGTCGGCAAAGCGGGACTGTCATTGTTGCTGGTTTCTGCCGGTGCAGTCGCCACTGGCTGTGCTGGCGCTGCCAGTAACGGGGCTGCCATCGCAGGTACCGTTGAGCTGGCTCGACTAATCCGGATTGATTCCTCACCTTCATGGATTTCTATTTCGGCCAGGCTGGATTCTTCCAGCATCTCAATCAGTTTTTTTACTTTACGTATATCCATCATGTTTGTTTCCTTGGCTATTAATCGGTCTCGAGTATTCGTGGTTATTTACCCGGTTGGGCGAGTTTTTTTATCACCGCCTGCAGGGCCAGGTCGTAACCATACGTGCCCAGGCCGACAATGATGCCACTGGCTATGGCGGATAAATGTGAATGGTGACGAAATTTTTCCCGGGCATGAATATTTGAGATATGGATCTCGATAAACGGTATTTGGCAGCCCGCAAGGGCATCTCGCAGGGCGACACTGGTATGGGTGAAGGCGCCGGCATTAATCAGGATGAATTTAACCGCTGCTGCCATTGCCTGGTGAATTTTGTCTACCAGTTCGTGCTCGGCATTACTTTGGAAAGAATCGATTTCATGGCCCGCTTGTTTGGCCTGATCAGCAAGCCTGTTCTCGATATCAGCCAGGGTGTCGGCACCATAAATTTCTGGTTCCCTGCTGCCCAGCAGGTTCAGGTTGGGGCCATTAATCAGTAATAGCTTTGCCATGACGGCTGAACTTTCCTTTTTTATTGGTAACAACACATCAGGGTGTGATTGGTGTTGATTTTTTAATTATTTTGGCGAACAATGGTGTTCTTCACTGTTCTAGCAGAGACATGTAGCGAATTTCGCCTATCTCCAAACTATTATGCGTTGGGCGAATTATGATTCGCAGAATACTAAAAGTCCAGCTTTTTTGAAAATAAGCCGATGATCGGCTCAAATGAAGGCATGATAGCAACAAATGTCCCTAAATTTGTTGAAGCTTAATAATTATTAACTATTTTAATTTTTATTTTTTTTTGAAAAGCGGGCTTAACAGCGCCTCAAGTTCTGCATGGGTATAAGCGCCTTTTTTCGTATTCAAAATTGTCCCGTCTCTATCGATTAACACGTTGTAAGGCAGGCTGCCCACACGATTACCGTAGCGGCGCATCATGGTCATCATTTCTGTGCCGCCAATTAAAACCGGGTAGTCTATAAACAGGGTATCAATAAAGTCTGCAACATCTTCTTTTTTATCGATGGCCACGCCAATGATTTCCAGCCCATCGCCACGATATTTCTCGTAATAATCGAGAAACATGGGGATTTCCTTGCGACAGGGCGGGCACCAGGTGGCCCAGAAATTTAAAATAATTACCTTACCCTGCCATTCGGACAACTTGCGTGGTTTGCCCGTGATATCCGGCAGTGTGAAGTCGATAAGTTTTGTCGGGGTAGTGGACAAGTTCTGGCTGGTCTTGACCGGGCCGGCATCGTCCTGACCAACCTGGCCAAACCAGATACCCGCTGCTAATGCGGCTGCGGCCACCAGGACAATCAGGATTGTTTTAATCTTCACGTGTTCAGGATTTTATCCGGTTATTAAATTATGAGAACTAATTAAATTTTTCAAGTATCACCAGAAGATCTTCGGCATTCTTGTAACCATAAAAGTGCAGGTCTTTCATTTCATTGCCCTGGGCATCAAAAAATAACAGTGCCGGCGGCCCGAACACCTTAAAGCGTTTTTTGATGGCCTTGCTCTCGGGGTCGTTAGGATCAGTCACATCAACCTGTAAGGCAACAAACTGTGATGTCATAATTTTGCGTACCCGGGGATCGGCAAACGTGGATTTTTCCATGCGTAAACAATCCGTACACCAGGTAGCAAAATAATCCAGAATGACCGGTTTACCCTGGGCTTTTGCTTCGGCCAGGTGTTTTTCAAGTTCGGCTACGGTGCTAACTTTTTCAAATACATGGCCTGCTGTTGTCGCTTGCGCCCCGCCTACAGACATAAGGGCAGCGCCAGATAAACTGATTGGTCGCATAATATCGCGGTTGCCACTAAAGCCCCCAATCAGTGCTAATACGCCCCAAATCAGCAAAATGGTGCCAACACCTTTCCAGAAATAGCGCCAGCCAGTGGCAGTTTCAGATAAGGGCTGGGTTGCGCCGAAATAAACAGAGGTAATGATTAACAACGCCGCCCAAAGCAGGAGAACTGGCACGCCAGGTAAAATACCCAGTAAGTAAATGGCGACGCCTATCAACAGAACACCAAAAAAATGTTTTACCCGGTCCATCCACATACCCGCCTTGGGTAATAGGTAATCGGCGCCAAAACCAAGGCCAACCAGAACTACGCCCATGCCCATGGCCATGGAAAACATAATTAAGCCACCCAGGGTTGGATCCTGGCTGGCAATGGCGACACCGAGTGCCGAAATTATCAGGGGAGAAACACAGGCGCCGACAATGAGGGCAGAAATAATGCCAATAAAGAACACGCCAATAAACGAACCGCCCTTCAGTTTTTGGGAATGGGACTGCATTTTTGACTGGATAAACGAGGGCATCTGTATTTCATAAAAACCGAACATGGATAACGCCAGTAGTGCCAGGATTAAACTGAAAACACCAATGGCCCAGGGGTTCTGGAAATGCGCCTGTAGCTGTTCACCACTACGACCGGCAATAATTCCCGCCACCGTATAGGTAACCGACGTGCCCAATACGTAAATAGCCGCCAGCCCACCACCACGAAACTTGCTGGTCTTTTTACGACCCCCATCTCCCTGGCCCACGATAATGCCTGATAGAATCGGAATCATGGGCAGCACGCATGGGGTGAACGTCAACAACAGGCCTGTTATAAACGCGCCAAGTATCGCGATGAAATAAGCATTACTGCTGGCCGTTTTGCTACCTGTTTCGACTGCACCATTTGCACCATTGTCTGTGGCAGATGTAGATATCCCACCGGTACCGGTTTTGACCGGGAAGTTTTTACGGGCAGGGGCATAACAAATGCCCTGTTCGGCACAACCCTGGTATTCAACATTCAACATTGCCGAATCAGCTGCAACGCCGCTTATCAAAACCTGTGCCTGGAAGGATTTTTTATGAACCTCGGTTTTACCAAAGTAGGGGTCGTCTTTAATTTTGCCCTTTGGTAAATTAATTTTTTCTATTTTGGCGCCGCCAGCATTCTTCAGTTTGATTTTGATCTTGTCGTGGTAAAGGTAATAGTCTTTCGCAATTTTGAAATCTATGATTATAGTTTTGCCATTGTCTTCAACCAGGCTGGTAACCTTGAATGCCTGGTCCGGTTCCAGGAAATCCGGTATCTCATCATCAGGTGCCAGGGCCTTGTTCAGGTCTTCAAGGGAGCTAATGGTTTTTGTGGTTGCGGCCGCAGGCAGATCAAATTTTACAGTTTTGACAATGGGTGGATAACAAACGCCAATGGGATCATTGCAGCCCTGGCCAGTGATGCGCAGTGTTGCCGTGAAGGCCTTATTATTTGTTCGTGTAATGGGCAGGGTGATCACGACCTTTTTTTTGTAAATCTCGGTATTACCAAAGGTTGGATCCTTTTTCATTATCCCTTTTGGAGAATCGGGCTTGCCCAGGTCCAGGTCACCAGAGACCACTTCGAATTTAAACTTGTCCCGGTACATGTAGTAACCCTTGGCGATTTTCCAGCTTGCCTCCAGGGAATTGGCGTCGACCACGCGGGTAGACATTGCAAAGGCCTTGTCGGGCGCCAGTAATTCATCCGCGGCCGAAGATATTTCGGCAGCTTGGCTGATGGTGCTGATAAAAAGCAGGAATAGGGTAAAAACTATTTTTTTCATTTATTTGTATCCGGATTTGATAACCACTGAAGGAATGTTTCTGAACCGCCTGAGATTGGGACAGTTATGATCTCGGGAAGTTCGTAAGGGTGCAAGTCACAAATGCGCTGTTGCAGGGCTTCAAATGCGCTGATTTGGCCCTTTATTATCAATATATGTTCATTGGCTGACTCTATTTTCCCCTGCCACCTGTATATGGATTCAGCCTGGGGCAGGATATTAACGCAGGCAGCCAGGTTTTCTTCCACAATCACCCGGGCAATGGCACGACTGACGGTTATATCCGGACAAGTGGTCATGACTATATGGCTTAAAATTTGGCCAGTGTGGACTGTTGTATTCATTATTTGAGTATTCTTGAGCAGGGAACCATTCTTGTTAATTGTGTTCAAAACTATAGTAGACGGCATCTTAACAAGATGCTGGTTTATGATCCTCCCTGCAATTCGCGAATCTCCCTATAATTCGCGTAATTTGGCAGCGATTATAGATGAAATCGCTGTCATTTTTTTTGTTCCATTGAAATCACACTTGAACATCCCCATCAATCAAAAACACCTGTTTTTTAACTCAGTTACTGAAATATGCCCAGTTTTGCTCCAATTTTTGCGCTTTTCCTGATTATACCGTTGGCGGAGATCTGGTTTTTGATCAAGGTCGGTGGTTTTATTGGGGCTGGCTGGACGGTATTTTTAGTGGTTTTCACTGCTGTTGTCGGTGCCGGCCTGGTCCGGGTCCAGGGCTTATCTACCCTGAACCGAATTCAGCAATCCATGCAGCAGGGCAAGATGCCAGCGATGGAAATGTTTGAAGGGCTGGCCTTGTTTCTGGCAGGGGCATTACTGCTAACGCCCGGATTTTTCACTGATGCTATCGGTTTTTCCCTGTTAATCCCGCCATTGCGCCGACTGATGATCAAGTCGATCTTGATGAGAAGTGTGGTCAAAATGAGTGGTGGCAGCGACATTAAACCTGGCGGCGGATCTACTGGTGAGCCCAAACCCTTGGATGGCCAATGGCGCCGGGAAGATTAACCACAAAATCACTGGTTAAACTGATAAAACCTTGACAATCAGGGCGTTGGCATTATCATTGGCACTCGCTTTAGCAGAGTGCTAATACTGGGCTCGCTGAATTTATGTGGCCTGGACCTTATTGTCTGGGCCTAATTCGTTAGTACTATTTGTAACTATATTATAGAGGAGAACTGGAGATGAAAATTCGTCCCCTTCATGATCGCGTGATCGTGCGACGTCTGGAAGAAGAAAAAGTCAGTGCCGGCGGCATTGTCATACCGGACTCAGCCAAAGAGAAACCTGTCCAGGGTGAAGTAACTGCTGTTGGCAAGGGAAAAATCCTTGAAAGCGGCGACGTGCTGGCTATGGACGTTAAAGTAGGTGACACCGTGCTGTTTGGTAAATATTCAGGCACCGATGTCAAAATTGGTGATGAAGAAATGCTGGTGATGCGTGAAGAAGACATCATGGGTATTGTTGAAGGCTAACTGGTTAGTATCACGAGAACCTTAAGCAAAATCGAATTCAATCAGTCGCATCCAGCGACTAAGAGAGGAAAAAGAAATGGCAGCTAAAGAAGTATTATTTGCAGAAAGCGCCCGAGCCCGTATGGTGACCGGCGTTAACATTCTGGCCGATGCCGTCAAAATTACATTGGGCCCCAAAGGGCGTAACGTGGTTTTGGACAAGGCCTTTGGTGCACCTACCGTGACTAAAGATGGTGTCTCGGTAGCCAAGGAAATCGAGCTCCAGGACAAGTACGAAAATATGGGCGCCCAGATGGTCAAGGAAGTGGCTTCCAAAACATCTGACGTAGCAGGTGATGGCACCACAACAGCAACAGTCCTGGCCCAGGCCCTGGTACGTGAAGGCCTGAAATCAGTTGCTGCTGGCATGAACCCAATGGATCTCAAGCGCGGCATCGATAAGGCAGTTACCAAGTCGGTAGAGGAATTACAAAAAATTTCCAGGCCTTGTTCTGATCACAAGGAAATTGCCCAGGTGGGTACGATTTCTGCCAACTCTGATGAAAGCATCGGCGATATTATTGCTGAAGCTATGGACAAGGTTGGCAAAGAAGGCGTCATTACCGTTGAAGAAGGCAGTGGTCTTGAGAATGAGCTGGATATCGTTGAAGGTATGCAGTTTGATCGTGGTTACTTGTCTCCATATTTCGTTACCAACCAGGATACCATGAGCTCCGATCTTGAGAATCCGTATGTCCTGATTCACGACAAGAAAATTTCCAATATTCGTGATCTGTTACCGGTTCTGGAAAACGTAGCCAAGACCAGCCGTCCCTTACTGATTATCGCTGAAGACATTGAAGGCGAAGCACTGGCAACACTGGTTGTAAATAACATTCGTGGCATCCTCAAGGTAGCTGCTGTCAAGGCACCGGGTTTTGGCGATCGTCGTAAAGCCATGTTGCAGGATATTGCTATCCTGATTGGCGGCGAAGTGATTTCTGAAGAAGTCGGCATGAGCCTGGAGACAGTGACACTTGAGCAGCTGGGCGAAGCCAAGCGCGTACAAATTACCAAGGAAAACACCACCATTATTGATGGTGCCGGTAAAAAAGCCGAGATCGAAGCGCGTGTTAAACAAATCCGTGCCCAGATCGAAGAATCTACTTCTGACTATGACAAAGAGAAAATGCAGGAACGCATGGCCAAACTGGCCGGCGGTGTTGCATTGATCAAGGTTGGTGCTGCTACCGAAGTGGAAATGAAAGAAAAGAAAGCCCGTGTGGAAGATGCATTACACGCAACTCGTGCTGCGGTTGAAGAAGGCATTGTACCTGGCGGCGGTGTGGCCCTGATTCGAATCCTGGATGTTGTTCGTAAACTTAAAGGCGACAATCACGATCAGGAAGTCGGGATTAAAATTGCCTGCCGTGCCATGGAAGAACCCATGCGTCAAATCGTTGCCAATGGCGGTGGCGAGCCTTCAGTTGTATTGAATAAAGTACTGGAAGGTAAAGATGCATTTGGTTTTAACGCGGCTACTGAAGAGTATGGCGACATGATCTCCATGGGCATCCTGGATCCGACCAAGGTGACCCGTACTGCATTGCAGAACGCGGCTTCTATTGCTGGTCTCATGATCACCACAGAAGCCATGGTTGCCGAAGCACCTTCGGATGATAAGGGTGGTCCTGCCATGCCTGATATGGGCGGCATGGGCGGAATGGGCGGCATGATGTAAGTGTTGTTATTCAAAGCACCAGAAGTACAGTAAGCAAAAAGCCCCGTTAGCAATAACGGGGCTTTTTTAATTCTCACTCAAGTTAGTTTATCCCCAGGAGATTGATGTAACTAAAACAAAATTGTTGATATATGTAATTATTGAATTCAATTTCATTAGTTAGCATATCGAGATTAACAGCTATTCATGATATACAGACACTTCGCAGACTAATTTTTAATACTCCGTATCAGAAGATTACAGATAAAAGGATGTAGCTTAAATCGTGGTTAAAAAAAATACTGACGATATTGATACGATTAAACTGCAGTTTAAAAAAGAACTGTCGGTTGGTACCGGTAGTTTCCTGGTAAATACATTTCTGAAAGCGGACCATGCGCTTGGTGCAGGCGATGAAAAAAGTGCGTTAATCGCACTTCGACAGGCATTAATGCTGGCAAAAAACCATAGCCTGCAGTTTCTGGAATGGCTCCATCCCAACATGGTTGAAAGGTTGCTCAAAAAAGCACTCGAATCAAATATTGAAACAGGTTTTGCCAGCCGCCTGCTGGCCCGTTATCACGAACATGGTGCCAGTGATATCAACACAATTGAGCCAGAGGATGTCTTGCGCGTTTATACCCTGGGTGAATTTTCAATCATCAAGAGCGGATCACCAGTAAAATTTTCTGGCAAGGCACAACAGCGTCCGCTTGATTTGCTTAGAATCATCATTTCATATGGCGGCAAAGGAATTAGCAAGGATCGCATATCAGAATCTTTGTGGCCAGATGCCGAGGGCGACCAGGCCCACCGTTCATTTGCCACCACGCTGCACAGACTCCGCAAGCTCATTGGCAAAGACATGGTAAGCCTGTCTGATGGCAAGCTGTCTCTAAACTGGAAAAAGGTCTGGGTCGATCTAAATGAGTTTGAAAAATTACTCAACCGTGCAGCAATCGGTAATGATATAGAGATTACCTATCGAGACGTAGAAAGTGCGCTCTCTCTTTATAATGGCAACTTTCTTGATGAAGAAGACCATTCATGGGTAATCTCCAGGCGCGAACAATTACGCGATAAATTATTGAACACATTGAATACCTGCGGCAATGAGCTCAGAAAAAAAGAGTTGTTTGATCGGGCCGAGATCCTGTACAAACGGGCGATTGAAATAGACGAGTTGGCCGAAGAGGCCTACCAGGGATTATTGTTAATTTATAAATCACAAAATAAAAAAGCAGAAGCAATTTCCACCTATTTGCAGTGTCGTAAAATATTAATGTCGGTCATGCAAGTGTCTCCTTCTTCCAAAACTGAATCCATCTATCTGTCACTCCAGGAAGATTGAGCCTGGTGAGCACGAGCTTGTCCTCACACGCCATGATTATTTCGATATTTGTAACTTATTTGTAACCCCGGTACAGATAAAATGCCCATATTCTTGAAAAATATGGAGTATAAACAATGCAAAAAAGCCTGATTGTTCGTATATACCGCAAAGAACAGCAAAGAAATCAGCGTGGGCCAAATAATGTGGTTCACGGCATTGTTGAGAATATTTACACATCAAAAATAGAAGCATTTTCAAATAAGGATGAGCTGTGGCGATTAGTGAATAACGAGATAGAAGCGGGCAAGGCTTGAGGTTATTTTTTTACATATTCAATATTTTTTACAAAAAACAGGGAGCATAAAATGAGATATATCAAATTTATTTTAAGTACATTTATTTTCTTAATCGGTATTACCATGTTACCGGTAGCGAATGCTGGCAAAAATTCGGTTCGTCCAGGCATTGTAATCAACCCTATTGGCACAGGTGTCAATGTTGAGTACGAGCGTTTGCTGACCAATAAAGTGGGGATTGGGGCACGTATTGGCACACTTAGCTACAATTATGAGGATGGTAGTTACGAGGAAGATGGTAAAGGTACGGGTGTTGAATTTATTGCCAGGTTTTATCCAAAGGGAAATGGTTTTAATGGTTTTTATGTCGGCGGCGGCGTCGGTTTATGGAGCATTGCCTGGGATTGGACCGACCCGACTGATGTTCCAACATATGATAGCGGTACTTCTTCTGTGGCCAATGTAAACGTAAACCTGGGCTGGAAAATCCCGCTCGGTTCCGAGAAAATTTACCTGGATCCAGCCATTATGCTAGGAAATTATTTTTCAGTGGCAAGTGATGACACTGAGGGCTTGGGATTTTATGCCGCTGCCCAGCTTGGAGTTGGATTTGTATTCTAACACGGTGGTAATTTTCTTGTTTAAACGCAATTCTGGAAGCCACTGTAATAAAACAGTGGCTTTTTTAATATTATGCATGGATAGATTATTTTTTTATTGCCAGGGATATACCATCGCGAATACTTAACATCACATTTTCGAAGCGACCATCGTTTTGTAATAGTTTATTAAATTTTACAATACCTTTGTCCGCTTCAGTTTTTGGTGATAAAACGGCGCCTGACCACAAAACGTTATCTACGATCAGGAGTCCACCAGCCCTGAGTTTATGAAATACCTGTTCGAAATAAGCTGGGTAATTTTCCTTGTCAGCATCCAGAAATATGAGGTCATAAGTACGGCCTTCGAGTTTTTCTATTAAGGTTTCCAGTGCCGGCCCCTGGTAAATAGAAATTTTTTTACCGTGAGGGCTTTTTTCAAAAAAGTTTTTAGCAATATCAATATGTTTTTGTTCCAGCTCGCAGGAATCAAGCTGACCGTTTCCCGGCAAACCTTCGGCCATGGCAAGGGCAGAGTAACCAGTGAATAAACCGATCTCCAGAATGCGCTTTGCGCCTGTGATCCGCACCAGTGTTTTCAGGAATTGCCCTTCAACAGGTCCGGTCAGCATCTGTGGTAACTCACAGTTGGCAGCAGTATAGGTAGCAATCTCATTTAATATGACCGAGGGCTGGCTTGTATGGTCAACCAGGTATTTGGATAATTCATCACCAATAAAATTCATGATTTCAGCTCCTGATAGTGAGACTATGAGTCTGTGCAGCATATAATTAAATCTACCTACGTATAATAAGTATAAATAGCTGAATCAGGCAATATTAGATTATGACACCCGCGTATCAATCAGCCCTCGACAACCTGCCACCGGACTTGCAGGAAGAGACGGCGCGTTACCTGCAGGACATACCAGCGGATATACAAGTGAATGAGCAGGTGCCGGCCCAGTGGCAGCAGAACTGGCCCGAGACCCTGGTTCAGGTTATTACGGCCAGTCCTTATGTTGCCCAGTTGACCTGTCGTCAGCCATCGTTACTGCTTAAACAGATTAACAACGGTTCGTTGTTTAAGCGGCTGTCACTGGCCGAGCTGGAAAAAACAGTCTCTGGATCCCTGGCAGATATTGATAACGAACAATTGTTGTCCACAGCCCTCCGCCAAATCAGGAATGAACATAGTTTGCGCATTGCCTGGCGTGATCTGGCCGGTTGGACAGATCTTGAAGAGACACTGACTGAATTATCAAACCTGGCAGATGTACTCGTTAAGGCCGCTCTTGAAAAAGTAAATAACTGGTCGGTCGATAAGTATGGCGTCCCAACGGGAGAATTTTCGGGCCTGCCTGTATCGCTTTGTATTTTTGCCCTCGGAAAACTGGGCGGCAATGAATTAAACTTTTCATCTGATATTGACCTGATATTTTTTTACCCGGAAGATGGTGAAACTCAAAACACAAACAAGACCATAAGTAACCATGAGTTTTTTGTAAGGACCGCAAAACAACTCATTAAAATATTAAATGAACAAACAAAAGACGGTTTTGTTTTTCGTGTCGATATGCGCCTGCGTCCAAACGGCAAAGTCGGACCACTGGCCATGTCATTCTTTGCCGCAGAACAATACTACATAACCCATGGCCGCGAGTGGGAGCGGTACGCCTGGATCAAGGCAAGACTCATGGCTGGCGAAAAAAAAAGAGGCGAGGAGTTTCTCAACCAGATGCGGCCATTTGTTTATCGCAAGTACCTGGATTACGGCGCGATAGAGGCGATACGATCACTTAAAAAAAGTATCAACCTGGAACTCCGGCGCAAAAAAATATTACACGATATTAAACGTGGTCCCGGCGGTATTCGTGAAATTGAATTTATCGGCCAGGTGTTTCAGTTAATTCGTGGTGGACGGGACCTGCATTTACAGCAACGTAGTATCCTGAAAGTCCTGGAAAAATTAAAAGTGGATAAATTCATTACACCCAGGGCTGTTACGGATTTATCGATAGCCTACGATTTTTTACGCAGATCAGAGCATCGCCTGCAAATGGTTGCCGATCAACAGACACATACTTTACCGCAGGATCAAACGGGCAAGGTACGACTGGCATTTGCAATGGGTTTTCCTGACTGGGAAACCTATAAGAAAAACCTTGATAAGCATATGGGTCGTGTCCACAGTCACTTTGAGCTGGTTATCGCCGCACCACAGCGAGAGCAGGAGGAAGAATACGATTCCGGCCTGATATCGCTGTGGTCAGGTGAACTGGATCAGGAGGAAGCTATTTCGGTATTGAAGGCACATGGTTATATTACAGATCCGAAACAGGCGCTTGATGTTTTGACGGCAGCTTTTAAGAGTAGTGCCTACGCTGCACTCACCAGTAATGGCAGAGAGCGTTATGATCGTTTAGTTCCTTTACTACTGGCAGCAGCCGGTCTCGGCAAATATCCAGAAAAAACCTTGAGTCGTTTACTGAACGTACTGGAGGCAATTGGTCGTCGATCTGCATACCTGGCGTTATTGGTTGAGAATCCGCTGGCACTTTCTCAATTGGTGCAGCTGTGTTCTGCCAGTGCCTGGATTGCCGAATGGATATCTCAGCATCCCTTGTTGCTTGATGAGTTATTGAATCCGGTAGCTGCATCGGAACATCCATCAAAAGAAATTTTGGCTGAAGAATTATCGAAATTAATCAAGCAGCAGGACGGCAATGACCTGGAAAGGAAAATGGAATTATTACGCGAGTTTTGTAATCGGCACGTGTTAAGACTGGCTGCGGCCGAGGTTGGTCCCGGTCTTGATTCCAGCATCATTGGTCAAGGCCTGAGTGACATTGCCGATGTCGTGATCGACAGCAGCCTGCAACTGGCGCTGGCAGAAACCTCGGAAAAGTTTGGTCAACCCCGGTGCGCGTCCGGTCACTCGCGGAAAATACCCGGTTTTATTGTCATTGGTTACGGCAAGCTGGGAGGCCATGAACTGGGTTTTGGTTCTGATGTGGATATTATTTTTCTCTATGATTACTGTGGTGAAGGGGAAACCAATGGCAAGCGGTCAATTCCCAATGAGACTTTCTTTGCCAGGGTAAGCAAGAAACTGATCCATATCCTGGGTACTCGCACCTATGGTGGTATCCTTTATGAAGTTGATGCCCGCCTGCGTCCGAGCGGTACATCCGGGCCAATTGTGACCAGTCTTGAGGCATTTACGAAATACCAGGAAACAAGGGCCTGGGTTTGGGAGGTCCAGGCACTGGTACGTGCGCGCCCGGTTGCTGGTGACAAAAACCTGGCGGCGGCTTTTGTTCAGGCCAGGGAGAAGATTTTATGTCAAAAGCGTGATGCTGAGGCGCTGAGAATTGAAGTGTGTGAGATGCGCGCCAGGATGATGACAGCCCAAAAACCGCACGGGGTTGAAAAATTTGATGTAAAACATGATCGTGGTGGTATCGTCGATGTGGAATTTATGGTGCAATATTGGGTACTGGTCTGGGCCCATGATTTTCCCGAGTTAACGTTAGATACGGAGAATATCGCTATTTTGAGGACCCTGGCCGGGGCAGGTTTGATTAAACCGGCACAAGCTGAGCTATTAGTAAGTGCTTATCAGTATTATCTTTCTACGGCTTACCATTTAAAGTTGATGCAGGCTGGACCCTGGGTAGATCGGTCGGCCAGCGAGTCCCTTGGCAATTACCCTGGCAAGGTGGCAAAACTGTGGCATGAAGTGATGGAAAAAACTGACAATAATTAGTTTAGGAGAATATTTATTATGTCGATGGCAGACCGTGATGGTCTAATTTGGTATGACGGGAAAATGGTCCCGTGGCGTGAAGCCACTACCCATGTATTAACACACACACTTCATTACGGCATGGGTGTGTTTGAAGGTGAGCGCGCCTACAAAACAGATAAAGGCACCGCTATTTTTCGTTTAACAGAACATACTGACCGGTTGTTTCGTTCTGCCCATATCCTCAATATGGATATTCCTTTTGATAAAAAAACGATTAACGAGGCAACCCGATCAGTTGTAAAACAGAATAACCTGGACACGGCCTATATTCGCCCCATGTGTTTTTACGGCTCGGAAGGCATGGGTCTGCGGGCCGATAATCTTAAAGTGCATGTCATTATTGCAGCATGGGAATGGGGCACTTACCTTGGCGATGACGCCCTTAAAAAAGGTATCAGGATTCATACGTCATCATTCACACGTCACCATGTGAATGTCACTATGTGTCGCGCCAAGGCCAATGGAAATTATATCAATTCAATCATGGCCCTCCAGGAAGCCCAGGCCAATGGTTACGATGAGGCATTGCTGCTGGATGTGGATGGTTTTGTTGCCGAGGGCAGTGGTGAAAATATTTTCATTGTTCATAATGGTGTCCTTTATACACCTGAGTTAACTTCTGCGCTTGGGGGCATTACCCGGGATACAATTTTAAAATTGGCCGCTGATGAAGACATTAAAGTAGTTGAAAAACGTATCACCCGGGATGAGGTGTATGTGGCCGATGAAGCATTTTTTACAGGCTCGGCTGCCGAGGTCACACCTATTCGCGAACTGGACCGCAGGCGCATCGGTAATGGCAAGCGTGGCCCGATCACTGAAAAATTACAAAGTCTTTACTTTGACCAGGTTCACGGTCGCCGCAAGGTCTATCCTGAATGGTTGGCGATAGTTTAAACAGATTTCACGGGAGCTTATGATGAAAGCAAGTCATGCCACAAACGAGATGCAGGCAAACGCAAAAAACAGGTATGAAATAACGGAAAATGATTTACCATTGCATTGTCCAATGCCGGGAATGGGTTTGTGGAATTCTCATCCTAAAGTCTATATCCCGATTACTGCGGGAAAGGAATCACGGTGCCCCTATTGTGGCGCCCTGTATTCAATCAAGGCAAGTGTGACGAGTAGTGATGAGAAATAAAAACGTCAATTGTTGTATAGCCCCCAAACTTTTCGCGTATCATAAAAATACTTCTTTAGTCCTTGCAGCCTAGCAACACGAACCTGGCCACTAGAATCTTGATAGTTGGCCCCGCATGGGTGGGGGATATGGTAATGGCACAATCCCTGTTTAAGAAATTGCGAATTGATTACCCGAAATCACGTCTTGATGTGCTCGCGCCTGCCTGGACCGAACCCTTGCTCGCTCGTATGCCCGAGGTAAATAAAGCTGTCATGATGCCCCTCGGCCACGGCCATTTTCAATTAGTGACCCGCTGGCAAATTGGTAAACAATTAAGGACTGGTAATTACGCCAGGGCCATTGTGTTACCCAGTTCTTTCAAATCTGCGCTCGCACCTTTTTTTGCAAACATCAGGCAGCGTACCGGTTTTTTGGGAGAGCTGCGCTGGGGCCTGTTAAATGATATTCGCAAGCTCGATAAAAAATTATTACCACGTACTGTGGATCGTTTCGTAACACTTGGCAACGAAAATAAATTACATTATAAAAATGATAACCCTGAAAAATCAAAAAAAATATTACAACCGAAACTTGTAATAAATGAAAAAAATGTCCGGTCGGCAATGGAACGGTATAAACTAACCAGCACTTCAGGTCCGGTGCTTGGTTTGTGTCCCGGGGCTGAATATGGCCCAGCCAAACAATGGCCCGCTGAATATTATGCCGATATTGCCCGTGAAAAACTGGCACAGGGCTGGCAGGTGTGGTTATTTGGTTCTGACAAGGATGTAGTGGTCACAGGCAAAATAAACAAATTAACACAAAATCAATGTGTTGATCTAAGTGGTAAAACCAGCCTCGGCGATGCTATTGATTTGATGTCGTGTACTGATACGATTGTTACCAATGATTCTGGGCTAATGCATGTAGCAGCAGCCCTTGATCGAAAGGTTATCGCAATCTATGGTTCAACAGATCCGGGTTTTACACCGCCACTCACAGACAAGGCCAGGATAATTTCACTGGATCTTGATTGCAGCCCCTGTTTTAAACGTGTCTGTCCTTTAGGGCACACAAAATGTCTTGTTGATTTAAAGCCTCATCGGGTACTAACGGCCCTGGATAATACTTAATGCGTATACTTATTATAAAAACTTCATCCCTTGGTGATGTGATTCATACATTACCCGCTATCACGGATGCCGTGCGAGCAATACCCGGCATTTCCTTTGACTGGGTTGTTGAAGAAAGTTTTGCCGAAATACCCCGCTGGCACACAGGCGTCAGAAAAATCATACCGGTTGCCATGAGGCGATGGCGCAACCAGAAATTCAAGGCAATCTGGAGCAAAGAATTTGTAAACTTTGTTAAAAACTTACGCGCTGAAAAATATGATTACATTATTGATGCCCAGGGATTGATTAAAAGCGCACTGTTAACACGATTGGCACGGGGACCACGCCATGGATTACACGGTGAAAGTGCCCGCGAGCCGCTGGCGGCCTGGGCCTACAAGTACAAATACAAAATAGAAAAAAACCAGCATGCCATAACCCGTGTCAGAAAACTTTTTTCTGAAACCCTGGGTTATGCGATTAAAAGTGACGATCAGCCCGATTATGGCCTTGATACCAGCGTATTTGAAAATCCGGCGCCCGGTTTACCCTATGTCGTTTTTCTTCATGGCACCACGTGGATTACCAAACACTGGCCAGAGAATTACTGGTGTGACCTGGCACGGCAGCTTGAACAGGCAAACATGCAAATAAAAATACCAGCTGGTAATGACCTGGAACGCAAGCGGGCACAACGTATTGCAGCCACGACCAGTAATGCCGAGGTGTTACCACCCCAGGATTTACGAGGCATAGCTTCCTGGCTTGCCCATGCCAGGGCGGTAATTGCCGTTGATACCGGGCTGAGCCATTTGGCGGCCGCATTTTCCGTTCCATGCATCAGCATGTATGGCCCCACGGCGCCTGGACTGACGGGCGCTATTGGGGCTGGTCAAATACACCTCAAGTCCAAGCGCATTTGTGCGCCATGTCTGCGGCGAAGATGTATGGAACCTGAAATTGAAAATGATAATGACGCCGAGCCACCCTGTTTTTCCGATATTGCACCCGCACGAGTCTGGTCATCACTGCAGCCTTTGCTTTAATATTTAATTTAATAAGTGGTTTACATGTTAAAGTTTAATAATCTATTTTAAAATTATGAAATCTCTATCAGGTAATCACAAACCGGCACATGGCGAACACAAAATTCAGCATTATTATACCCACGTATAATTATGCCCACTTTCTGCCAAGGGCACTGGATTCTATCCTTGGTCAGCAAGGTAATGATTATGATGTCACCATTATAAATGATGGTTCGACGGACGATACCGAAGCTGTTGTGCAGCCATTTTTGCAACAACACCATGGTAAACTGAATTATATTTACCAGGAAAACCGGGGTCCGTCTGCAGCCAGGAATCGTGGTGTGGCTGAAACAACAGGCCAGTACATGATTTTTGTCGATGCCGATGATCGCCTGCTTGAAAATGCGCTGGCTGTATTCAGGACTTACCTGGCAGCGTGTCCAGAATCTGATATGGTATTTGGCGCCTATTACTCGGTTTATGAAAGTGGCCACAAAAAATTGCGTAAACCGCCGATATTATCCAGGAACGCTTTCATTAACTTTAAAAAATATATCCAGGGTAAATTTGTGATTTCAAACGGGTCAATGGTTATCCGAAGAAGCATATTTGACCGGCTGCAATATCCCGAGGCCGCCAGGAACAATGAGCATTACGTGATGGATGGGCAAATGCTTGCCCTGTTCCAGTGTGCAACGGTACCAGAACCAGTGTTGGAGGTTTACACCCATGATTCCAGGTTACGCCAGGATATTAAAAGTATTGAACAGGCAGGGTTGAGTATTGTTGATTTATTATTTAACCGGGCCTTGTTACCGGATAAGTTTATGAGTTTGCGTAATATATTTTTATCGCGGTTATTGCTCTCGAGATTCAGGTCATATTTTCAAGCAGGATTATATGGCCAGGCCAACGATTTTTATATTCAGGCAATAAAGGCCAGGCCAATGAATATATCCAGGATTTCCTATTTACGAAAATTCTTAAAATCCAGCTGGCGATACTTTAGCAAGGGCCAGCCGGTTAAAGATTAATGACAGCACCCCTGAAAATCGCTTTTGTTATTGATCGCTATTTCGAATTTGGCGGTTTGCAACGTGATTGCCTGCGCATGGCAGTATTGTGCGCAGAAAAAGGAAACGAGGTAACTGTCATTACCGGCAACTGGTTAGGGGAAAAGCCGGACAATATTATTATCAATGAAGTTGATGCAAACGCGTTTACCAATACCGGAAAAATATCCAGGCTCGAACAGGAAATGGAGAGCATTCGTTTTGAAAAACCATTTGACTGCATTGTTGGTTTCAAGAAAATGGGTGGCCTGGATCTTTATTACGCAGGTGATCCCTGTTTCGCTGCAAAACTGGATACCCAGAGTTTTGTTAAACGATTGGTGCCGCGTTATAAGAAAATGCTTAAAAATGAAGCCGCGGTCTTTAATTCAGAATCCAGGACAAAGATATTATTAATCGCACACCAGGAACAGGACAAGTTCAGTCATTATTACGGAACCAGTAAAGACAGGTTTCATTTTTTGCCACCGGGTATTGATAAAAATAGACTGGTTAATGAGAATTTTCGCCAGGAAGACCGTCAAGCACTACGGGCAGAATTTAATATAAAGGAAAATGATTTTCTGGTTTTACAGGTCGGTTCTTCTTTCCGCACCAAGGGCGTTGACAGGTCAATTACCGCCATTGCAGGCTTGCCAGCTAGTCTGAAAGAAAAAACAAAAATAGCCATTGTTGGCGCAGGCGATGTCGCGCCCTATCGCGCCATGGCATCACAGCTTGATATTACAGACAAAATCATTTTCCCGGGGCCGCAGAAAGACGTGTCCAGGTTTTATTACAGCGCCGATTTGTTGCTACACCCGGCTGTCACAGAAAATACAGGCACGGCAATACTTGAGGCCATGGTTTGTGGCTTGCCAGTCCTGACGACAGAGAATTGTGGTTACGCCAGCCATGTTATTAGTGCCCAGGCCGGTGCAGTTAGTCCCATGCCTTTTAACCAGGCAGCATTTAATTTATTACTTGAGGGCATGCTTAATTCCACCAAGCTGGACACATGGAGCAAGAATGGCTTGCGCTATAGCCAAACAGAAGATCTATATAGCATGATAGATAAGGCGACAGATATCATCATAAAGTCTGCCAGGGCCAAGAGCACATAATATAATAGATAATCATATGATCTATATTCGTGAAAACCTGAAACACCTGTTTCAACATGAAAAAAGTATTGATGATTTTCTCGATATTGAAGGTGAGGTATATCGGCATCCGGTAAATACAAGAAAAACATCCCGCTTTCAACGCAAGGGCCAAAGTTTTTTTATCAAGGCCCATTGGGGTATTGGCTGGCGAGAAATATTAAAAAACCTGCTCTACTTTCGTTTACCGGTGCTGGGGGCCATGAACGAGGTCAGGGCGATCAAGGTTCTTGAAAAATTAAATATTGCTACCATGACCATCATTGCCTATGGGGAAGACGGGTGTAACCCGGCTTCCAGGAAGTCTTTTTTGATTACTGATGAGCTGGTTAATACCAAACAGCTGGACCACTGGTATGAAAAAGAATTTCACGAATTCGATGCAGGTTCGCAAATAAAAATAAAAAGAAAATTAATACATAAAATAGCCGGTATCGCCCGTACCATGCATGAACACGGCATTAATCATCGTGATTTTTATCTTTGCCACTTTCTTGCAAAATTACCATTACAGGCAGATATGAGTATTGATGAAATTACCTTGTATTTAATTGACCTGCACCGCGCTCAAATTCGCAGAAAAACACCAAAGCGTTGGCTGATTAAAGACCTGGCCGGGTTGTATTATTCATGTATGGAATTAACCGGCAGTGATAAAAAAATTAACAACAGGGACTATTTTAGATTTATAAAAACCTATACAGGAAAGTCCTTACGAGCTTCCCTGGGACAGGAGCCGGTTTTCTGGCAGGCAGTTCAACAACGGGCCAGGCGTTTATACCAGAAACAAAAAAATAAATAATATGGACCAATACAAGACACCTTTTGATTTTAAAACGACTGACGCCAGCGGCCAGGTGATAACCATACAGTGCCAGAAAATCCTGCGCAGTGTTCCTGGCAGGCGTCTCGCGTGTCTCGGAAGTTTTCAGGACAAGGAAGTTTTTGTAAAAATCTTTATTCATAAATTCAGGGCGCAACGACACTGGCAGCGGGAAAGTCGGGGTATACAGCTATTACTGGAAAATAATATTCCGGTACCAGCGCTGCTTTTTGCGGGAGCTGAAAAAGATGGGCCAGGCCGGGTGCTTGTGCAGGAGCTAATACAAAACCCGGTTAATATTCTCGAAGAATGGGGTAAAAATTTACAGGATGCCTTTAAACACATAGAAAAAATTATTGCTGTGATTGTAAAAATGCACCAGGCAGGAATTTGCCAGCGCGATATTCATCCTGATAATTTTCTGCTTACCGAGGACGTGTCTTATTGTATTGATACAGCCATGTTAACGACAAGTGATAAACCGTTAACTGCAGACGAGTCTGTCAAAAATGTTGCCTTATTTACTGCCCAGTTTCCATCAATTGATGATGAAACCGAAAAAAAAATATGGCAACAGTATTGCCAACTTCGTGAAAAGGGCTGGTATGAAAAACATTTGTCAGAATATGTGAATGAAGTAATTAACTCCCGGCAGTACCGGGCTGAGAAGTTACTCAATAAGCTCTACCGTAGCTCGTCAAATTATATTTTTCACAAGACCTTCAAAAAAAGATTTTGTATCAAAAAATCATGGTACCAGCACTATTCAACTGGCCAGTTAATAATCCCGGAAAACTTTTTTTCAGGAGAAAATATTGAATATCTAAAACAGGGTGGGAGTTCCACGGTTATAAAAGCAGGGGAAACGAATAAAGAACTGGTAATTAAACGTTATAATACAAAAAATTATTTCCATGCCTTAAAACGTGCTTTTCGGCGAACGCGGGCCTCAAGATCCTGGTCAATGGGGCACTTGCTTCAGACATATGGTATTAACACACCGGCCCCGGTTGCCTTCATCGAATATAAATTTGGTCCGATCATGAACGTTTCATATTTTATTTGTGAATATGTACCAGGGCCCAATTTAATTGAGTATTTTTCAGGCAGCAAACCATTAACAAACGAGCAAAAAATGATCGCAGAAAAAGCCGTGACTATGCTGAAAAAACTGGGAAAGGCCGGGGTTTATCACAGGGATATGAAGGCAACGAACCTGGTAGTGAACAATGATGAGCTTTGGTTGCTGGATCTTGATGGTATGTGCTGGTACCAGGACAGCAAAAAAGCAGCAAAATATCACCAGAAAGATATAAAACGGTTTTTACGTAATTGGGCCGATGGATCTCCAATATCTGAATATTTCAGGGAAGGCCTGTGTGTAAAATAAATATCGTAATTGATACCGGGTTATTTATTAATTTTTTTAAGTTATGTTTCTATAGGCCTGTCCGGGCTAAACTTTAGTGTTAATATCCGTATTTCGAGACCCTGATTTCCTTAAACCAGGTATAAAACGAGAATAATTATTTTGCGTTTTTTTTACTCCCTTTTACTGTATTTTCTGATTCCCTACGTAATCGCGCGCCTGTTATACCGCGGTCTCAGTAATCGTGGTTACTGGCACCGATGGCATGAACGTTTTGGCTTCGTCAGCTATAAACAGGACAAGCCCGTCATCTGGGTGCACGCGGTTTCTGTCGGCGAGACCCGGGCAGCTGCTCCATTGATTAATGAATTAATTAAACGTTATCCCGATCATCGTGTCTGGGTAACGACCATGACACCTACCGGGTCAGACCAGGTCAAGTCCTTGTTCGGTGATCGTGTTGAGCATTCCTATGTTCCCTATGATTTGCCATTTTCGGTGAGTTTATTCCTGAATCGTATTAATCCCGGCGCAGTATTGATCATGGAAACCGAATTGTGGCCAAATATTTATCACGCTTGTTTTAAACGCGGGATCCCGGTTTGTCTTGCCAATGTCAGAATTTCCGCATCCTCGTTCAAGGGTTACCAGGTGGTGCAAGGCCTGACAAAAAATACACTGGCCAATGTCTCCCGATTTGCCGTGCAATCGAATGCCGATGCCGCTCGTATTTTACTGCTCGGTGCCAACCAGGAACGCGTGCAGGTAACGGGGAATATTAAATTTGACCTGCAAGTGCCTGCCAGTATTGTCGAAGCAGGCAGCTTATTGCGACAACGGTGGGGTGAGGATAGAAGTATATTACTGGCTGCCAGCACCCATGAAGGTGAAGAAAAAATTATCCTGTCTTCATTCAAGCGCCTAAAAAAAATATTCCCGGAATTACTTTTAGTGCTGGTGCCCCGGCACCCGGAGCGTTTTACCCAGGTGGCCCGGCTGGTCGATAAAAAAGGGTTTCAATCCGAGGCCCGAAGTTCTGGCGAGTCAAGCTTACCCGCGAATGTCGACATCCTGGTGGGTGACACCATGGGTGAATTACAATTATTTTATGCCGCCGCTGACATAGCAATTATTGGCGGTAGCCTGGTGCCGGTTGGCGGGCACAATTTACTGGAAGCAGCAGCAGTCGGTGTGCCATCGGTGTTTGGCCCATACATGGAAAACTTTAAAGAGATTAGCGAGATTTCACTGGATCGGGGCGCCGGTTTTCAGGCGGTGCAAATAGAATACCTGGATGAAGTGCTGGAAAACCTGTTAAAAGATCCGAACAAACGTTATGAGTCTGGTGAGGCCGCTAAAAAAATGATTACTGAAAATCGCGGTGCGCTGGAGAAAACCCTGAACTATTTTTCAGCCGAATTGCCAGAGCAGGCAACACCTTCATCGAATTAGCGTAGAAAGTTCTTTGAAATGATTATTATTGGCATCCTGTAACCACTCGTATAAAACAGATTCTACATTACTAATTTGTATGCCATTGTTGATCATGCGATTCAGGGCATTACGCTTGTGATTAACAGACCGGGAACAGACGCCATCTCCCGGTACAAATACCTGGTAACCATGGTCCCTCAAACCCATGGCGGTTTGCAGCACACATATATGGGCCTCCATACCGACCAGTACCACCTGTTTCCTGCCAGTTTCACTTAACGACTCCAGAAATACCTCTGAGTTACTACAGGAAAAACAGGTTTTGCTAACGGTTACCAGGTTATCAGGAAATTGTGATTTTATATCCGGATGGGTTGAGCCCAGTCCTTGCGGGTATTGTTCAGTGGCCAATACCGGGATCTCCAGCGTTGTCGCGGCCCGTAATAAAATATTGCTGGTTCGTAACACATTTTTTAATTCATCTGCTGGCATGGCTGCAGCAAGTTTTGTCTGGACATCAACTATTACCAGTACACTGTTGTTTTTATCAGATAACAAGTTATTTCAGCCAGTTACTGATTTTTTCAATGTCTGATTCAACCAGGTTGCCCGTCGCCTCTTTTAGTGAAAAAAAATTCAGGATGTAATCGTAATGGGCATTTACCAGATCACGCCTGGCCTGGAAAAGATCGCTCTGGACATCCAGGACAATGAGGCTGGTATTTAACCCGGCCTTTAATCCCTCCTGTTTGGCAGCCACGACACTTTCACTGGAAATGACTGATTGTTTCAGTGCCCTGATGCGACGACTGCTACTACTGACGTTTAAATATGCCGACCTTGCCTGGCGTTTTACCTGGCGACGGGTTTGTTCGAGCTGTTGGCGGGCAGCCTCGAAACGTTTGGCGGCTTCCCGGGTTTGCGACATCACAAGGCCACCCTGGATCAAAGGAACATTTAGTTGCAGGCCAATGGAGTTGCGCCTGATCCGGGTTGTTGAATCCGGGTTCAAGGTGCTGCCTGTTACCCGGCCATCGGCTTCACTGGTGCTCTGTCTTCCAATCAGGTCCAGGCTTGGATAGTGACCGGCTCGCATGCGGCTTATTTTTTCGCGGGCAATATCCAGTTCTGCCTGTCTGGTTAAAACGGAGAAATTTTGTGTTAGTGCCTGCCTGGTCCAGTGATCTATATCGGCAGGTGTCGGTGACACCAGGGGGTAATTTTTTTTCAGGCCGCGGACAGTTTTGATATCCTGGCCGGTTAATTCATTCAGCGACAGACGGGCATCTTCCAGTAGATTTTGTTTATCAATTTCGTCGGCGTCGGCTAATTGATATCGTGCCCGTGCTTCGTGGACCTCGGTAATGGCCGCCAGTCCTGCTGACAGGCGCGCCTCGGCGAGTTCCAGTTGTTTTTGCAGTGCTGTTTTTTCGGCTATGGACAGTTCTAAATTTACTTCTGCCAACAATAAATCGAAATATTTTTCTGCCGAGCGTTTGATTAATGATTGCTCGGCTGCCGCCAATTCGGCAGTGGCCTTGCGCACCGTTGCCTTGGCTTCACTAAAAGCCGCAAACGATGCGGCATTAAAAATTGTCTGGGTCAGGGTCAGCTCATAGTAAGAATTTCCGAAGTTATTATCTTTGGTTATTTCCGTAGGTTCACCGACATTGAGTGTAGTATTATATTGATTACGATTGATATTGCCGCTGGCACTAATCTCTGGCAACAAGACCGCAACGGCCTGGGATAGAATTTCTTCGTCGGCTGAAAAATTGGCCTTTGCAGCCAGGTATACCGGGTCATTCAGTTTACCGAGGTTATAAACTTCCTGTAGATCAACAGCAAAAACAAGATTCGAGGTCAGGACTGAAACAAGACCCACACTTACCGCAACCCATAAATGGATTCTTCGTTTGAGCGGTTTATTAATAGGTTGCCATCTCCGGGTCAATTAAATCGGCCCATGCATTAATGCCGTTCTGGAGATTATAAATATTTTCATAACCATTCTGCTCCAGTACCTGGCAAATCCGGTAACTGCGTATGCCATGGTGGCACATCACAACAATTTCCTGCTTTGGATCAAGCTCGTCCAGTTGCGTGGGCACCAGGCCCATGGGGATATGTTTAAACTCGGGCAGGGCACAGGTTTCTATTTCCCAGCCTTCGCGAACATCAAGCACAAGGGGAGAGGGTTTATCTCCCTTAAGCCAGTCGTCTAGCTCGTTAACAGTTAGCTGAGTAATCATGTTATTTGCAATCTTGCAGGCAGATTGATCTAGAATTCGAATGTATCGGTTGGCGCAACGTTGTTAAGTGCTGGAATTTCAGTCTCGAATAAATCGGTCTCGGACCAGCCCCTTTTATCACGGCGCAGGACAAGCTTGGCCTCCATGACAGGTGCTTTGCCAACAATGGCAACCATGCGGCCTCCAACTGTCAGGGTTTCACGAAAACTGTCAGGCAAAACCGGCAACGAACCAGTAATAAAAATTACGTCATAGGGTTTGTCCGCATCCCATCCCGCAGCGGCATCACCCGTTACCAGTGTGACATTGGTAATATTATGGGCAGCCAGGTTTTTTTCAGCCATTGCTGTAAATTCACTATTAATATCAACCGCCAGTACATGTTTACCCAATGTGGCCAGTAGTGAAGCCAGGTGACCGGTGCCGGTGCCCACCAGCAAAATTTTATCGTTTTTGGTGATATCCAGGGCCTGTAACAAACGGGCCTCCATTTTGGGCTGGAGCATGACCGCACCCTTGCCCAGGGGAATATTCACATCCATAAAGGCCATGGCGCGCCGGGCCTCGGGCACGTAATCTGCTCGTGGCGTGGCCGCCATCAGATCAAGCACGTTCTGATCCAGCACATCCCAGGGACGTATCTGTTGTTCAACCATATTAAATTGTGCTTGTTCAGTACTCATTTTACCGGGCTCCAGCAATATTTATATCAATTCAAGGGTGTAGGAGATTACGGCCTTTATGAAGGCAGGGCAAGAAAAGGGCTGATTTATGGCCGTAAATATATGAAGCAATAGATAAAGGTGGTTTATGGATTCACGTTATACCACTGATTTTCAGAGTCAAACCACCCTTGATATCTGTTTATCAATCCCGTAGCGTATTGCTCCCAGCTAGGGGTGCATGCCAGTGAGCCGGCCATGCTGAGACAAACCCTTTGAACCTGATTTGGCTAACACCAACGTAGGAAAGCATTATGAGCGCCATACCCGAACAATTCCTGAAAAAAACCGCCCAGTTGTCCGCAGACATTACCCGGCCTTTTCCCAATTCCAAAAAGATTTACCTAAACGGCAGTACACCTGACATTCGCGTACCCATGCGCGAGGTCAGACAAATGGATACTGCGACGCAAAACAAAGACGCACCCGAGGCCAACCCGCCTATCTATATATATGATACCTCCGGGCCTTATACCGATCCGGAGGCAGAGATTGATTTACTCAAAGGCCTCGCCCCTCTTAGAGAGGATTGGATTAAGGATCGTAATGACACCGAGTTACTCAAAGGCCCGAGCTCAAAATTTGGTCGCGACCGCCAGCAGGATAAAGACACGGCCCACTTAAGATTCGAGCATATTCGCAACCCACGCAAGGCCAGGCAAGGCAAGAATGTCAGCCAGATGTTTTACGCGCGTCAGGGCATCATTACCCCGGAAATGGAATACATCGCCATTCGCGAAAATCTGCAGCTGGAACAAATGCGCAGCGACGCCCGTTATGCAAAATTACTGAAACAACATCCCGGCGAATCATTCGGTGCCAACCTGCCCGATATCATTACGCCCGAGTTTGTCAGAGACGAAGTGGCCCGTGGCCGCGCTATTATCCCGGCCAATATTAATCACCCGGAACTGGAGCCCATGATTATTGGTCGCAACTTTCGTGTGAAAGTAAATACCAACATCGGCAACAGCGCCGTCACCTCCGGTATCGAAGAAGAAGTAGAAAAAATGGTCTGGTCGGCACGCTGGGGTGGCGACACGCTCATGGATTTGTCTACGGGCAAACACATTCACGAAACCCGCGAGTGGATCCTGCGCAATGCCCCCATGCCTATTGGCACCGTGCCTATCTATCAAGCACTGGAAAAAGTCGACGGCAGCCCGGAAGAACTCACCTGGGATTTATACCGGGACACCCTCATTGAGCAGGCCGAGCAGGGCGTGGATTATTTCACCATCCATGCGGGCGTATTATTAAGGTATGTGCCCCTGACCGCCGAACGCCTGACCGGTATTGTCTCTCGCGGTGGTTCCATCATGGCCAAGTGGTGCCTGGCCCATCACCAGGAAAGTTTTTTATACACCCACTTCGAAGATATTTGCGAAATCATGAAGGCCTATGATGTGAGCTTTTCACTGGGCGATGGCCTGCGCCCCGGCTCCATTGCCGATGCCAATGATGCCGCCCAGTTCGCCGAGCTGGAAACATTAGGCGAGCTCACCAAAACCGCCTGGCAACATGACGTGCAAACCATGATCGAAGGCCCCGGCCACGTGCCCCTGCACATGGTCAAAGAGAATATGGAAAAAGAGTTAGAGGATTGTTTCGAGGCGCCGTTTTATACCCTCGGCCCACTGACCACCGACATCGCCCCCGGTTATGATCACATCACCTCGGCCATTGGTGCCGCCAACATCGGCTGGTATGGCACCGCCATGTTGTGTTACGTGACACCAAAAGAACATCTCGGCCTGCCCGATAAAAACGACGTGCGCGAAGGCATTATCACCTACAAGCTCGCCGCCCATGCCGCGGATTTAGCCAAAGGTTTTCCCGGCGCCCAGGTGCAGGACAATGCCCTGTCCAAATCTCGATTCGATTTTCGTTGGCAAGATCAGTTTAATCTCAGCCTCGATCCGGAAAAGGCCCGGGAGTTTCATGATCAAACCCTGCCCAAAGATGGCCACAAGGTCGCGCACTTTTGCTCCATGTGTGGACCGAAGTTTTGTTCTATGAAGATTACGCAAGATGTGCGCGATTATGCTGCCAAGATTGGGGTTGACGAGATTGAAGCTATCAAGAAGGGGATGAAAGAAAAATCTGAGGAATTTGAAGAAGCTGGATCTAAGTTATACCAGGAGTCATAACAGAGATAAGGCATTATCAGCCATCTTCAGGGGTTACTTGATGACAAACGTAAAAAAAATTGAGGACGCAGAAACCGACGCATCATATCGTGCGTTAGATGCCGATGAAAAGGCACATCTACACCTGTGGGCCAGCGCCACACCAGCCCAGCGGCTGGCGTGGCTGGAAGAAGCCATGCAGCTTGCCGCTAAATCAGGTGCGCTAAGTCCTGATGGAAGAAAGCTCTAACACGAATGGTAAATACTGAAGTCGGGTAGATATGGGACATCGACATTCCCCTGACCCGTCATTCCTGTGGACGACTGCATGGCAAGGATTGTTCCAGACAATCCTACTGCATTTCCACCATCCTTGGCGGTCAGACGCAGGAGGTAGAGCGACGCAGGAAGCCAAAGCCGAAACAGGAATCCAGTATTTGATCTTCCTAAGAGTGGCGCCAGATTAAATAAAAGAATATGAAAAAAACCCATCAAGTGAATGAACCTGAAGCAGACTGGCTGGTCACATTCGAACAAGTCGAAGCAGCACAGTTGCGCGACATGCTAAAGGCTACGCCCGCACAAAGACTGGCTATGGCAGAAGAGTTGATGAACTTTATCAATATAGCGAACAAAGCAAAACCAGGTACGAAGTAACAAAAAGTTGCTTTTATAAATCGTTGACAGGACACAATAATACCCACGGCCAGTATGGCCAGTGCCACACCAGCAAGTAATTAATCTGAGCCTTTGTGATCGATTAACCGGGTTATTGTGTTGCTATGCTTTGGTTTAAGCGACCTTAGTGTTGTTATTTGTGATCGCTTTACCAATGTCCTTACTGGTAGCGCCCACGGCTAATAAAGATTTAATCAGTAAATCCAAAGAAACTGATTTATCGCCAGTTTCCATTTTGGCGACGCGAGACTGGCTGGAATCAATTTTTTTAGCGAACTGCTGTTGGGTTAAGCGGCGCTTGATTCTCATTTGCT
>CAJVXY010000024.1 GCA_913009895.1 uncultured Acidiferrobacteraceae bacterium
ATCCCTGATCCTGACCATTCTGAAGACGAAGAGCGGTTTATTCTTTTGGGCCTTAGTCATGAAGTTCGGCTTTTGATGGTTTGTCATT
The DNA here is from genome assembly GCA_913009895.1 of uncultured Acidiferrobacteraceae bacterium. GTDB lineage: Bacteria > Pseudomonadota > Gammaproteobacteria > Acidiferrobacterales > SZUA-150 > SZUA-150. Next base: position 89 of record CAJVXY010000024.1, read on the forward strand.
GCTATCGAGAAGCAGGTGATGTCGTTAGAATCATTTCTGCCAGAAAAGCAGATAAAGCTGAAACCAAACAATATCGAGGTTTTTATCATGCGTAAAAATTATGATTTTTCAAAATCTGTTAAAAACCCTTATGCGAAGAAGGTGAAAAAGCAAATTACTATTCGCCTTGATGAAGATACGATTGAATATTTCAAGGAAATGTCTGAAGAAACCAGCATACCCTATCAGAATCTAATCAATCTTTATCTTCGAGACTGCGCCGGTAAACACAGAAAACTAAATCTTAAATGGGCATCGTAGACGTACCCATCGCTGAATTCTGACTTTTGCTGAAATGACGGCGTGGCAGTGGTGGGGTGCTGCTACGGCAAAACCCTGCCAGAACGACTATATCCCCGGTTTTTAACTTATTCGCAGTCGTTGGGCTGCATGTTACAATGGCTTTTTTAAGTTTATGGTGGCGAGAGTCGGTCTCTCTGGCGGCGACACGTTGTGAACCCGGTCAGGTCCGGAAGGAAGCAGCCGCAGCAGCCGATTCGGGTGTCAGAGTCAGGCTGGCTTGAGCCGCCACCTTATATTTAGCGGGATAAAGTGTGACTTACGAAGTATTGGCAAGAAAATGGCGACCCGGTAACTTCCAGGATCTGGTGGGCCAGGAACACGTGGTGCGGGCACTGGTGAATGCCCTCGACAGTGATCGTATTCATCATGCTTTCCTGTTTACGGGTACCCGCGGTGTTGGCAAAACGACCATTGCCAGGATTTTGTCCAAGGCGCTCAATTGTGAGCAGGGCGTGTCATCCAAACCTTGTGGCACTTGTAGTGCCTGCACCGAAATCGATGAAGGCAGGTTCCTGGATTTAATTGAGGTGGATGCCGCTTCCAGGACCAAGGTCGATGATACCCGCGAGCTGCTGGACAATGTTCAATATGCGCCGTCCCGGGGTCGTTACAAGGTTTACCTGATCGATGAAGTACACATGTTGTCCGGCCATAGTTTTAATGCGCTGTTAAAAACCCTGGAAGAACCACCGCCCCATGTAAAATTTCTCCTGGCCACGACCGATCCGCAAAAATTACCGGTAACGGTGTTGTCACGTTGTTTGCAGTTTTCATTAAAACGTTTGTCCCGTGAACAAATTAGTGGCCAGCTAAAAACCATTCTTGAGTCTGAAAAAATTAAATCAGATGCCGGCTCCATTGATGCCATTGCTCGCGCCGCCGATGGCAGTATGCGCGACGGCCTGAGTTTACTGGACCAGGCGATTTCTTTTGGTGCCGGTGAGTTACTGGTCAATGATGTCACGGATATGCTGGGTACGATTGATCCCCAGGGCGTGGATAACATGCTCGATGCATTGCAAGATCAAAATGCCGATACCTTAATGGCGGCGGTGGCGTCACTGGTACAGATCGGTGGCGACTACAGTCAAATTATTGATGCCTTGTTGCTGCGCTTACACGAGATTGCCCTGGCCCAAACCGATAAAAAACTGGTCAGTGATAGCGCCGGTAATATGGACAAGCTCTTGAAGTTTGCCGACGAAATGCCAGCGGCCGATGTCCAGCTTTATTACCAGATTGCCTTGCATGGTAAAAGAGATTTACCCCTGGCCCCGGACCCCAGGACCGGCCTGGAAATGATGGCGCTGCGCTTGTTGACCTTTCAACCGGTTGCCGAAAGTAAGCCGGTAACGAATCAGTCTGTTCCAAAGACTGAGCCTGCGGCTGTATCTAATAAACAGCCTGCCAGTACATCTACCAGTCAGCAGCCAGCACCTGCTGTGACGGCTAGTGCCGTGACCAATACTGCATCCGAAGCGTCACCGGCAGCCGCTATTGCGCCGGAGACATCTAAAAATATTACTCAAAATATTACCATGGACTCACCGTGGACAGATATTGTCAATGCCTTGCAAATATCACCTTTGGTAAAACAGTTGTGTAGTAATGCGGCCATGCAAAAAGACAGTACGTTTGATGTATCACTGGTACTCGATCAGAGTCATGGCCAATTGTTAAATAAAGATCGCGAGCTGGAATTAAAAAAGGCAATGGAGTCGTTGTGGGGCAAAACCATTAAGCTGAAAATTGAACTAGGCAAGCCAAGCAACGATACACCGGCGGCGACAAAGAAAAAAGAACTCGACTCAAAACAACACGCGGCGGAAACGGCCATTAACAAGGATGAAAACATACAGGCGCTCCAGGAAAGTTTTGGTGCCACCATTAAACCTGGCTCAGTCAGATCCAGGGTGTAACAGAGGGGTAAATAATGAAAGGCGGAATCGGTAAAATGATGCAACAGGCGCAGAAGATGCAGGAAAATATGCAAAAGGCGCAGGAAGAACTGGCAAATATTGAAGTGACCGGCTCAGCGGGTGGCGACATGGTTTCGGTGACCATGACTTGCCGTCATGATATTCGCAAGGTACACCTTGATCCTTCGCTCATGGAAGATGACAAGGAAGTACTGGAAGACTTAATTGCGGCGGCGGTCAATGACGCGGTCAGGAAGGTAGAAAAAACCAGCCAGGAAAAAATGTCGGGACTGACGGCAGGATTTAATATCCCCGGTTTAAATTTACCTTTCTAAAAAAGTTTCGTGGCTGAATCACAAGCAATTGTCAGGTTAATCGAGGCCTTGAGCCATTTGCCTGGCGTTGGACCAAAGAGTGCCCGGCGCATGACGTATTTTCTGCTGGAACGTGATCGCGAAGGCGCTCGGGATATTTCAGTTGCCATAACCGAGGCCATTGAAAAAATCGGTCATTGTCAGCAATGCAATAATTTAACCGAGTTTGACCATTGCGAAATCTGCAGCTCCAAGAGTCGCGATAACAAAAAACTATGCATTGTTGAAACACCGGCGGAATTACAGTCCATCGAACAGGCGGGTATTTTTCGCGGTTTATATTTTGTTTTAATGGGTCATCTTTCCCCCCTGGATGGCATTGGCCCGGAAGAGCTGGGCATCGATAAGCTGGAAGTGTTGCTCGACACGGGTGAAGTGACCGAGGTGGTGCTGGCGACAAACCTGACCGTCGAAGGTGAAGCCACGGCCCACTATATAAATGAGCTGGTACGCAAGAAGGGCATTCTTGCTACCCGTATTGCCCACGGCGTACCCGTTGGTGGCGAGCTTGAATACATTGACCGCAGTACGCTCACCGAGGCTTTTACGGGCAGACGGCAAATGTGAATGTGCCCACTGGCGTTTCAGGGGGCACTAAAAATAAAATTAACCCAAAAGCCGACTTGTAACGTTTAAGTGATAGATATCAACGAAACCGATGAGCAGCTTATGCTTGCCTACCAACACGGCGATGGATCGGCCTTTGATCTACTCTACCAGCGTCACAAGGCGCCGCTGTACCGGTATTTTTTGCGCCAGTCTGTTGACCAGGCCAGTGCCGAAGAGTTGTACCAGGATGTCTGGTTGAGCCTGATTCGGGCCAGTGGCCGTTACCGGGTCACCGCAAAGTTCACCACCTATCTTTATCATTTGGCCCACAACAAACTCATTGACCATTACCGAAAAAATAAAAAATTCAGGCATAGCTATAAAATGGTCGACGACCATAATAGCGACGACGAGGTGAATAACCTGCAAGCCGGTGAGTCAGATGAGCCCGATTACCAGCTGCAAACACATCTTTTACTAGATAAATTAAAATCAATATTGCAGGATTTACCGGCGGCACAAAGAGAGGCTTTTTTATTAAAAGAAGAGGGTGGCTTAAGTGTGCAAGAAATCGCAGAGGTTTGCGGGGTAAATGCAGAAACGGCCAAGAGTCGAATTCGATACGCCGTGGCCAGGATAAAAAAAGGGCTTGTATCTGCGGGGGGTGAGGTCTGATGAAAAAATCCGGAAAAAACCAGGGTGGAAATAATGGGCGCAATGATAAAAACCTGTCAGCGCTTTATGGGAAATTATCCACGGAGTTGCCCTCTAATAAAATTGATGAGGCGATCCTGTCGGCAGCGCACCAAAAATCCGCAACCGTCAAAAGAAAAAAGGTCAGCACCAGTCCTTTTTCTTCAAACTGGGTGGTGCCCCTGTCCCTGGCTGCAACAGTGGTATTAAGTGTCAGTATTGTTTTGACCATACCCGACGCTGATTTTCAAAACCCCCCTGACTCACAAATGAGACGACTCGCAACGCAATTACCAGAATCAGTTGAAGCAGAAAAAAATGGCCGAATGAACCAGGCGAAACAATTAGAACCCACAGCAGATCGTAAGCAGGCTGGTGCCCAGTCACTGGAGGTCAAAGAAGAAAAAAGAGACGCACTATCGCTCAGAAAAGAATCAGCAAAACAAAAACCGGCCATGGCACCCGCAGAAAGGTCGATGCCTGCCAGTGTTGCACCCCTAAGGTCACTGGAAGAAGCCGATTCAGCTGCACCACTGACGAACAAGTCCGGTGTTGCACCTGCGCCTGCCCCTGCGAGTACCAGTACCAGTTCCCATGAGACTACCAGAACGCGATCAGTGGCACCGAAAAAAGCAACACAAGTAGAAAAAATGAAAGCAAAGGCTATCGAAAAACCGGCAGCATCAAAAAAGACGTTTGCGAATATCAGTCAAGTCAAACCGGGGTTAAAAAAACAAGCGGTTTTAGATTTGCTCGGCGAACCCTATAAAAAATCGGAAAATAGCTGGGTTTACCGGATTGCCGAAAATAACCAGGCGCAAAATTATACAATTACTTTTGAGAATAACCTGGTGATCTCAGTTGAGATGGTGGCGCCTGCTTTAAAGCAGCCAGTACTAAAGAAGTAGGTCCTCAATTTTGGCGGCGCAAATAAAATCGTTAGCCGATAACCCGCCAATGGCGTGAGTGCTGTAATTTACCTGGCATTTATTGTAGCTCACCAAAAGATCGGGATGGTGGTCTTCCCGGTGTGCCAGCCAGGCAACACTGTTTACAAAAGCCATAGTCTCGTAATAATTGGCAAACTTGAACGTCCTGCTAATTTCTGTTCCTGCTTCATTGAGTAACCAGTCATTGACCTGGGACATCATTAGCGCGGTTTCTTTTTTATCCAGTGGTTTAGCGTCGCCTTCACAGGATACACAATGTTTTTTTGACAACTCAGATGTGATTGGTTTCGACATAATTAGCCCGCGCGTGGTTATTGTTGAAAGTCATAAAAATGATGGTTTAAATATTCTGTGACATCCTGTAATTGTTTGCGAGAAAAGCTTACCCCTGTTTGTTGGCTGCAAGCCTTAACCCTGCCAACCAGCCCTTCATACGAGTGTACTTTTTTGGCCTTGCGTGTGTAGACACTGTTATTGTGACATTTCATGCAATACTTTTGGGCTAGCTTGGCACCTGTTTTGGCATCACCAAGCGTCATATTGGTATCACTGTCAGCAAGTGCAGACATGCTGGCAATGCCAAGTAAAATAGATGCAAATAAAACCAGGCCTGGTTTATTTTTCCTTGTTAACATAATTTCTCCAGAATTTTTTTTATAATAATTAAAAGTTTATGGTGCTATTTAATGGATTGTAAATGCGCAATTCGTATGGGTGCCGGTGGATGGGAATCATAAAAAACAGAATGCAGCTTGTCAGGTGTTAAGGTTGCTGCATTTTCTTTGTACATTTTAACCAGTGCATTGACCAGGTCGTCAGCATTTGAAGTTTTGGCTGCAAATTCATCTGCCTCGAACTCATGTTTTCGGGAAAACCAGGAAGTTAACGGGCTCAGGAAAAAAGTAAACACGGAGCCGACCAGCATAAATAAAACTAAAGCCATGTACGTTGAACTGCTGCTGGCACCGAGCCCGGTGAAAAACCATGACTGCTGCATCAACCATCCCAGGATGTATAAACCTAACAGGCTGGTGCTGAATATATAAACCATACGTTTAATCACATGCTTGCGTTTGAAATGACCCAGTTCGTGAGCAAGTACCGCTTCCATTTCGGCATCATTGAGTGTTTCCAGCAGGGTGTCGAAGAATACGATTCTTTTATTTTTACCGAAGCCGGTAAAGTAGGCATTACCATGGGCGCTTCTTTTAGAGCCGTCCATAACAAAAATGCCGCGACTTTTAAATCCCGTACGCTTTAATAAAGACTGGATCCGGTCACGGGTATCGCCATCTTCCAGGGGACGGAATTTATTAAATAACGGTGCAATAAAAGCCGGGTAGGCCCATAACATGAGCAAGCTAAACCCGGTCCAGAGCAGCCAGACGTATATCCACCAGTAGGCGCCCATTTTTTCCATGATCCACAAAATTGCAGCCAACAAGGGACTGCCGATGATCAGCATTAACAGCAGGCCTTTGGCCATGTCTGAAACAAAAGTTGCCGCTGTGGTTTTATTAAACCCGAAACGTTCTTCAAGCCTGAAGGTTTGGTATAAGGACATGGGCAGGTCAATCACACTGGAGATAATCATGATGCTCAGTATGAAAAGCGTGCCGGTAATGACTGCATCGAATTCCCACGAAACGACAAGTGTATTTAGCGCCTCAAGACCGCCGGCCAGGGTCCAGCCAAGCAGGATAGCAGCGCCGATCAGGGTTTCAATGATCCCCAGTCGTGTCTTGGCAGCTGTATAATCAGCCGCTTTCTGGTGTTCGGCCAGGGAGATATTATCCTTGAATGCTTGTGGTACGGCGGGGCGATATTTCAGTACATTCAGTATGTGTCGGCGGGCCAGCCAGATTTGTGTGGTTATCATTGCCACAAGGAAAAAAAGAAACAAGATGGTCAAGCTATTCATGAGTTACAGATGTTATGATTGGCGGAGCACGTATATTATCGAATTTTTGGAGCTAAGGCATGTCGCAAGATAAAAAAAATTTAATATGGATAGACCTTGAAATGACAGGGTTGTTCCCTGCAACCGATGTCATCATAGAGGTCGCAACCATTATTACCAATAGTAATCTCGAGATCCTGGAAGAAGGCCCTGTGATTGCTGTCCATCAGCCCGATACCGTGATGGCTGGTATGGATGAATGGAATACCCGCACCCATGGCAAGAATGGACTAACGGATCGGGTCAAGGAGTCAAAAATAGACGAGGCTGAGGCCGAACGGTTAACAATCGAATTCCTGGAGAAGCACGTGCCAAAAGGGGCCTCGCCGATGTGTGGTAATAGTATTTGCCAGGACCGACGATTCCTGGCCAGGCTGATGCCGGACATGGAGGCCTATTTTCACTACCGTAACCTTGATGTCAGCTCGGTCAAAGAGCTGGCTGCGCGCTGGCGCCCGGATTTGTTACCCGGTTTCAAGAAGAAGAATACCCACAAGGCGCTGGACGACATTCATGAATCAATAGATGAGTTGATATATTTTCGTGAACACTTTTTGAAAACAGAAAAAGAAAGTTAGTATTATTGGCAGATGTTAACTCGACTGTTTCAGCGCCCAGGACACATGCTCCCTGACAATTTCTGAATCATGATCAGATTTTTCCGCCAGGGCAGCGGTAATGGCCTTAATATTTTCATTTTCTTTTTCCGTGCTCCCCGCATTTTTACCCAGGGTGTTACCAAGCGCAACGGCGACGTTTCTTAACCACTGGTGGTAACCAATTCTTCGGATCGCGGAACCTTCCGTGTATTGGTTAAATTCGGCTTCGGTCCAGGAGAAACATTGTAACAGGGATATTTCGTCGAGCTGGTGACGCGCCTTAAAATCTGCTTCAACCGATAATTGCGCGAATCGGTTCCAGGGGCATACCAGCTGACAATCATCACAGCCATAAATTCTATTGCCAAGTAGTGGCCGAAGGTCCTCAGGAATGCTGCCCTTCAATTCAATTGTTAAATAAGAAATACATTTTCTGGCATCAAGCTGGTAAGGCCCGATAATTGCGTCGGTTGGACAGGCCTGGATACAGGCATCACAACTGCCACAATGATTTTCAGCGGGTTTATCAATATCCAGTGGCAGGTCGGTATAGATTTCACCGAGAAAATACCAGGAGCCGGCTTCTTTATTAATCAGGTTGGTGTGTTTACCGATCCAGCCAAGGCCACTTTTTTCAGCCAGGGGTTTTTCAAGTACAGGTGCGCTGTCACAAAAAACACGATAACCAAATTTACCAACATGTTGTTCAATGCGTACGGACAATTTTTGCAAACGTTTACGAACCATTTTGTGGTAGTCACGACCAATTGCGTAGTCAGAAATATAAGCCCTGTGGCCCATGTCCAGTTTTGCCAGGCATTTGTTTATGTCCTGGGTCAGGTAATCCAGTCGCACACTAATGACCCGTATCGTGCCCGGCACCAGTTGTTGGGCACGGGTGCGTTTGTCGCCATGGGCTGACATATAGTCCATTTCGCCATGATGGCCCTGGGCCAGCCAGTCATTAAATCGTGTCTCGTAGGCCGCAAGATTCGTGTCAGTAATCCCAAGTTGTTGAAAGCCCAGATCAAGGGCCCACTGGCGGATATCTTGTGTCAGCTCGGAAAAATCAATGGCCATGTCTGGCAGTGTCTTGTCAGTTGTGAGAGGGTTCATAATATATTCTATTATATAATGATGTATGAACATGCATATAGCTGCTATAGCTGGATTAACATGTTAAGAAGCAATTCACAGCCCGATTCACTCTATTCCGCTGAGCAGGCCCGTGAGCTGGACCGGCTTGCCATGACGGACTTTGGCCTTAAAGACGGCGTCCTCATGGAGCGTGCCGGGTTAGCGGCTTTCCAGTTATTACGTTTCTGTTGGCCCCGGGCCCGAAAACTCCTGGTCGTGGCCGGTCCTGGTAATAATGGCGGTGATGGTTTTGTGGTGGCACGATTGGCTATCGAGCTGGGATATAAAGTGAAGCTTATTACTACCGTTGCCCGCGACCAGTACCAGGGAGATGCAGGCAGGGCGCTTAAAGGTTTGCAGGCTACGGGTGGTACGATTTTGCACAGTGTCCATGAGCTTGAAACCGATACAACTTATAATGGACAAGCCGATGTTATTGTCGATGCCATGTTTGGCATTGGCCTGGATCGTAAACCTGGCGGCGATTACCTGGCGATTATTAACTGGATAAACGATCAGGATAACCCGGTACTGGCTATCGATATTCCCTCCGGGCTCCATGCAGATACGGGCAGCATTTTTGAGCAAGCCGTACAGGCAAACGCGACTATTAGTTTTATTGGCCTCAAGACCGGGTTGGTCACGGGCTGCGGACCCCGGTTTTGCGGGCAGTTATATTTTCATGATCTGGATTTGCCCCGAGCGGTGTATCAAAACATCAAGCCGGTCGCCAGGGCAGTCTCTGTTAGCAATATTTCACGCTTACCGGATATACAAAAGGATACCCATAAGGCCCGCCAGGGCCATGTACTCGTCATTGGCGGTGATAAAAGCATGGCCGGTGCTGCGGCCATGGCCGGGCAGGCCGCCTACCGTTGTGGCGCAGGCATGGTCAGGGTGTTATGCCATGAGGTTTCACTAACACAGGCGTGTTTCAGGCCAGAAATTATGGTCACAGGGTCAAGTGACGATGCGCCAGTCCCCAAAAATGTTTTCGCCAGGGCCAATGCCCTGGTATTGGGACCAGGTCTGGGACAAAGGCCATGGGGCTTAAGTTTATTTAGCAAAGCGCTGGATCATGAATCGTTAGCAATGGTTGTTGATGCTGACGGACTTAGATGGCTGGCAGCAAACCCCCAATACCGACAGAACTGGGTGTTGACACCCCATGCCGGTGAGGCCGCCGCGCTACTGGGTACAAGCACAACAATTATTCAATCCGATCGTTTACTTGCCGCCAGGCAAATCTCTGAAAAATATGGCGGATCCTGTATTTTAAAAGGCGCAGGCACTGTAATTGCGGATGTTTCTGAAGATCAGTTCATGATTGTGCGGGCGGGCAACCCGGGTATGGCTACCGGTGGCATGGGCGATGTTTTGTCCGGCATTATCGCGGCGCTAATGGGTTTTGGTTTATCACCGTTTAATAGCGCAGTCGCGGGTGCCTGGATTCATAGCACTGCTGCTGACCAGGCTGCCATGGTTATTGGCGAACGCGGTTTAATGGCCACGGATTTATTTAATTATATTCCAGGACAAATAGCCGTGTTGTCTCATAACTGATTATGGAGAAAACCCTGTATGCAAAAAATGAGGCAGAAATGGCGAGCCTGGCAAAAAAGCTGGTTACTGCCGGTTTAGCGAAACTTGGCCTGGTCACGCTTGGCGGTATGTTGGGTGCCGGCAAAACGACATTGGTAAAAGAAATTTTAAGGGCGCTTGGTTATCAAGGCGCCGTAAAAAGTCCGACCTTTACCCTGGCAGAGCCTTACCAATTTGGTCAATATTCGATTATGCATCTTGATCTTTATCGACTTGAAGATCCACAGGAAATTGAATTTATGGGTTACCGGGACTGGTTTTCTGGTAATAAGCTTGTTTTGGTAGAATGGCCGGAAAAGGCACCTGGTTTTTTGCCCGACCCGGATCTAAACGTTATGATTCAGATTCAGGAAAACAGGCGCCAGATTTTACTGGAATCTGGCACCAATGCAGGTAATTTATTATTAGAGCAATTGATCACGTGATTCGTTACCTAAAAATATTGCTATTGATGCTCGTTTTTTCATTGGCAAATTTGTTACCTGTCAATGCGGCACGCGTGTCTGTAGACAATATGCGCATGTGGCAAGAGCCAGAGAAACGACAAATCGTTTTTGATATTAGCGGCCCCCTGGAATATCGCCTGTTTACACTGCAAAATCCCAACCGAATTGTCATTGATATGGACGACGCCAGGCTTCGTGGCGCCCTGAAACTGACCAATAAAAATGATGAGATTTTGGCAGCCATTCGTACCGGTAAGCAGGACAGGGGTTTGCGTGTGGTGCTTGATCTTCGAACCAAAGTGCTCCCCAGGACCTATTTGTTAAAACCCGCAGGCCAGTATGGTCATCGCCTGGTAATAGATCTTTATGATGAAAGGGTAAAGAAAAAAAAGCCAAGTGTTAAACCTGTATTCAGGACCAGGCAAAAAGAGGCTGTTATTGTTATCGATGCGGGTCATGGCGGTGAAGACCCCGGTGCAATTGGCAAACGTTATAGAACCCGCGAAAAAACGGTCGTGTTGGCTATTGCCCGAGAGTTGGCAAAATTGGTTCGTAAAGAGCCTGGCATGCGGCCAGTCCTTATTCGAAATGGCGATTATTATGTTGGGCTCAAGGCACGGCGCAAGAAAGCAAGACGTTATAATGCAACAATTTTTGTATCCATACATGCAGACGCAGTACCAGGTCGGCGGGCAAGAGGTTCGTCTGTGTATGCACTGACAGAACGTGGTGCGACCAGTCGTGTTGCTAAATTCCTGGCCGATAGTGAAAATTCCTCTGATCAAATTGGCGGCGTCAGTCTTGAAGACAAGGATCCCCTGTTGAGAAAAGTACTGGTAGATCTTTCCCAGACTGCCAACATTCCGCTGAGTATGGAGCTGGGACAGGATGTATTAAACGGACTAAAACGCGCTGGTTACGTCCACCTGAACAAGGTTGCCCAGGCAGGTTTTGCTGTACTCAAGGCACCAGATATTCCTTCCATATTGGTAGAGACCGCGTTTATTTCAAATCCGACAGAAGAACGAAAGCTCCGCACCAAGGCCTTTCAAAAAAAAATCGCAAAAGGTATTTTCCGCGGAATAAAACGCTACTTGCAAAAAAAGAAATTTACCACTCCAGGCAGGATTATCCAGGCACAAGCTAATACCAATAGTACAAAGCGGCATACGGTCAGGCGTGGCGAAACACTTTCTGGCATTGCCCGAAAATACAGGGTAAATGTAGATGCCTTGCGTTTTGCTAATAATATTTCAGGGCATAATATTATTATTGGCAGTAAGTTGCTGATACCCGGGCAATAAAAAATACAAATTATAAATTTTCTAAAAATAAGGAGAAGTTATGCCTGGTAACGATGTGTCAATACATGGTGAATGGTCATCACGATGGGCATTTGTTTTGGCTGCAACGGGGTCGGCAGTTGGTCTGGGCAACATTTGGAAATTTCCTTATATCACCGGTGAAAATGGCGGCGGGGCATTCGTGCTCGTATACCTTATTAGTATTGGCCTGATTGGTATTCCAATAATGATGGCCGAAGTCATGCTGGGCCGGCGGGGCCGGCTCAGCCCGATAAATACGATGAGAAAACTGGCAAAAGCAGGCGGTCATAGTCGACACTGGCAATGGCTGGGTTGGGCGGGCGTGTTAACGGGCTTTTTGATTCTCTCTTATTATAGTGTCATAGCGGGCTGGGCCTTATCGTATACGGTACGAGCAGCTACGGGAGAATTCACTGGCGCCGATGCGGGCACCATTAAAAATATATTCACGGATTTTATTTCCAGTCCGTTGGCGTTGCTGGGCTGGCATACGTTATTTATTGTAATGACAATGGTTATTGTTTCTCGTGGTGTACGAGGCGGCCTGGAAAAGGCAGTAAAATTATTAATGCCCGCGCTCTTTATTTTGCTGGTCCTGCTCGTTGGTTTTGCCATTAATACCGGCGCTTTTTCCAGGGGCGTCGAATTTTTATTTTACCCTGATTTTGCAAGAATAGGCTGGAATGGCATTCTGATCGCAATGGGACATGCATTTTTCACCCTGAGTCTGGGCATGGGTTCAATTATGGTATATGGATCTTACTTGCCAAAAAATATTTCGATTGCCAAGACAACATTTTTAATTGCCGGTGCTGATACCCTGGTCGCGTTGATGGCGGGCATGGTGATTTTTCCTATTGTTTTTGCCAATGATTTACAGGCGGGATCGGGCCCGGGACTTATATTTCAAACCCTGCCAATTGCATTCGGACATATGTGGGGTGGTTTATTTTTCGGTACCCTGTTTTTTATACTGCTGGTATTCGCTGCCTGGACTTCGGCGATTTCACTGATAGAACCGGCCGTAGCATGGTTGGTCGAAAATCATAACATGACCAGGAGAAAGGCAAGTGTGGTGGCAGGATTCGTAACCTGGTTTGTCGGGATTGGTACCGTACTTTCCTTTAACCTGGCAGATAATATCAGGTTATTTGGCAAGACTTTTTTTGATTTACTTGATTATTTAACTGCAAATATTTTGTTGCCTCTGGGCGGCCTTATTATGGCTATTTTTGCTACATGGGTGCTTTCGACCAAAAGTAGTGTAAGCGAACTTGAACTTGGAGAAGGGCTCAAGTACTCACTTTGGTTTTACCTGGTAAAATTTGTTGCACCAATCGCGGTGCTTGTCGTTTTTCTGAATGTAATAAACGTGATTAACTTGTAGCAAGTCGTATGTTAATTAAGGAAGCTCTGAGTAAATGAGAGTTTCCTTAAAATGAAATCTCGGTGGAGAGTTTAATCGAATCACCTGCATTACTATCAAGATTTTTATTAATTTGAGTAATCAGGCATTGTTGCTGAGCTTCATCGCTCACAGGTTCTTTGTCTCGATTTACAATAAAAAATATATCTTCTGCACGTTCACCATAGGTTGAAATATTTGCTGCCAGGGTCACTGCCTTGCACTGCAGGAGAGAGTCAGCAACCAGGCTTAACAAACCTGGCCTGTCCTGGGCCCGTACTTCCATAATAGTTGTTTTTTTATTTGGCGCCAGGGAGAAAGATACTTTGGTTTCGATGGGAAATTGTTTTAATTGTCGAGGTAACAATGCCTGGCGACCGCCCGAAGGCCTTGTTTCAGAAAGCAGATGATCGCGTATTTTATTTTGTAATATTTCAAGATCATCATCTCGTTTTACAGGCTTGCCACTCCTGTTAAAGACAACAAAAGTATCCAGGGAAAACCCATGTGTCGTTGTATGGATACGGGCCTGAACAATTGATAAGCCCAGTTGAGCGAGTGCGCTGGTTAGTACCACAAAAAGATTCTCTTTTTGTGGTGTATAAATTAATATCTCGGTACCACCTGATTTCGAATTGTATTTAGCGGCAACAACAGGAAAATCTGCGGCAGATCTCAGGGCGATAGTTTTGGTATGCCAGGCGATAACCTGGGCTTCGTGAGAGATGAAGTAGTTAGGATGGAGCTGCCGCCAAAAGTTGTGGACAATAACTTTTTCATTTTCCCTGAGTGTTAGTAATTCTGATGCACCTTGCTGGCGATTCTCAACATGTTCCAGAATATCAGCCCTGCCTTCTTCACCACGGACCAGGTGTCTGCTCGTGGCATCGTATAATTGTCTGAGCAAATGGCCTTTCCATTCATTCCAGACTTTAGGGCTTGTACCCCGCATATCAGCAATTGTCAGCAGGTACAGGTTATCCAGATGTTCCTGGTCTCCAACTGCTCTAGTGAATTCACGAATTACATCAAGGTCGGTAATATCCTGTTTTTGGGCGGACCACGACATTTTTAAATGGTTTCTAACAAGCCAGCAAATAAAACGCGTGTCATAATCACTCAGGTCGTGCGCCTGGCAGAATTTTTTAACCTCATTTTCCCCCAGCACAGAGTGATCACCGCCTCGTCCTTTTGCAACATCGTGAAACAGCGCGGCGATATACAGTCGTTCAGGCTTGGTAAGACCGGAAATTAATTCGCTCGCATGTGGCAGTTCATTGGAAAATTCAGCTACTGTTAATCGTCTTAGATTTCTTAATACAAAAAGGCTATGTTCGTCTACCGTGTAGACATGAAATAAATCATGCTGCATTTGGCCAACAATTTTACCGAAGGCTGGTATGTATGCACCCAGCACACCATAGGCATTCATGCGCCGCAATTCATGGGTGATGCCCTGTGGTTGTCGCATAATATCCATGAATAAACTTTTGTTTGCGATGTCCTGCCTGAATTTATTATTTATTCTATACAGATTTTCCCTTACTAGTCGTATTGTACCCGCGCGGACTCCTTTTGTTTCCGGTTTGTGTTCAAGAATTAGAAATAATTCAAGTAATGCGAAGGGCCAACGTTCGAATACGTTACTATTGACTACTTCCAGGTAACCACCATTAAGTTGAAACCTGCGATTGATTGATATTATTTTATTATTTTTTTTGCGATTAAATATTTCCTCTTCAAAATATTGCAAAAGTATTTCATTCAGCAATGAAACATCTTTTACGGTTCGATAGTATTGCTTCATCAGTTTTTCCACTGCCAAACTATCCTGGGTATCAGAATATCCGAATTCTGATGCCAGCGTTCTCTGGTGGTCAAATAACAGTCTGTCCTCCTTGCGGCCTGCCAGGTAGTGCAGGCTGTTTCGGAGTTTCCAGAGATATTCAAGAGACGTAACCAATATTTCATTTTCTTCTTTGCTGAGTATTTCAAGGGCCACCAGCTCATCAAATGTCCTGACAGAATAATGACGCATTGCGATCCACAAGATCATTTGGATATCACGTAACCCACCCGGGCTTTCTTTAATATTAGGTTCGAGTTTGTAAGCAGTTTCACCATACCGAAGATGTCTTGCTGTTTGTTCGTTATATTTTTCGGTAAAAAATTTTGTGCTTGACCAATGTTTTAGGCCATGAATCTTTTTATCGAGTATGGTGAAGAGGCCGTCATCGCCGCAGATGAGTCGGGTTTCTAAAAGGTTGGTAAAAATTGTGACATCGTTTTTAGCCTGGGCAGTACATTCTTTAATAGTTCTGACACTATTTCCAACTTCGAGCCCAATATCCCAAAGGAAACGTATAAATTTCTCAATACTTTCGTTTAAAACGTTATCAATTTTTGTATCGTGAAGTATCAGGATGTCAATGTCTGATGCGGGATGAAGCTCGCCCCGACCATAGCCACCTACTGCAATTAGTGAAATTTTTGAGCTGTTGTCGCAAACAATTTTCCAGGCAAGACAAAGTAACTGGTCTATAAACCATGCGTGTAATCGGACGGTTGGACCGTTGTACTCATGGTTGAAATGTAGTTCACGAATGAAGTCTCGTCCTTCTGACAGTACATTTTTATATATCGATATTTGTTCTGAGCCACGACCTGATTGCTCAAGTTTCTCCTGGTTGTCAGACAGGAGATCTTTTAATTTTTTTTGCGTCCTGTCCATGTTGAGGTTGTTGAATTATCCCGTTGTATCCAGATGGTTGGCTATTATATTTCGTCGTTTGGTAGTTGGGTTAACACTTCGTGGCCAGTATCAGTTACCAATATTGTGTGTTCCCACTGGGCCGATAAACTGTGGTCGCGGGTAACGACGGTCCAGTTGTCGGGCAATAGTTTTACATCTCGTTTGCCTGAATTAATCATTGGCTCGATTGTAAAAATCATGCCTGGTTCCAATGTAACGCCGGTATTGGCTTTTCCATAGTGCAATACCTGGGGCTCTTCATGAAATCGCAAGCCAATACCGTGCCCACAGTATTCGCGCACGACCGAACAATTATTATTTTCTGCATAGTCCTGAATGGCATGGCCTATGTCACCAAGCCGGTTGCCGGGGCGCACCTGTTCTATACCGCGAACCATGCAATCGTGGGCAATTTGTGAAAGTCTTGCTGCTTGCACGGACGATTTACCCACGGTGAACATTTTGCTGGTGTCTCCGTGATAGCCATCTTTTATTACCGTGATGTCGATATTGATAATATCGCCTTTCTTAAGTCGTTTTTCTCCGGGGATGCCGTGGCAAACCTGGTGATTGACAGATGTGCAAATCGATTTCGGGAAACCTTTATAGTTTAGCGGGGCAGGGATCGCGTCGAGATCATTAACAATGTAATCGTGACACAGCTGATCAAGCTGGTCGGTGGTCACACCCGCTTTAACGTGACCGGCTATCATCCGCAGGACCTGGGCAGCGAGTTGCCCGGCTTTGCGCATTTTTTCAATTTCTTCCAGAGTTTTTATTGTTATAGCCATTTTTTATCCTGAACCTGTTGTTTAGCGCCTGAAAAAATAATCGATACTGTACACTAATTGAGAATTTCGACCTTTAATAACATATAAATAATAAGGTTAATAAGCTGTCTATTACTACTGATTGTTGAATTGGCCTCCGTATGGTATAAACACGCGCTTTTTACATAAACCGCACACGGGTCGACACATGCGTTCGGGTGCTCTAAAAATACTATATTTGTAAACATTTTTGGAGTCGTCGCATGGGATCTGTGGAAGCTTAAACCCGAAAGGAGAAAATTAGTGAGTAATGTCAGCATGCGCCATATGCTGGAGGCCGGCGTGCATTTTGGCCACCAGACCCGTTTTTGGCACCCTAAAATGCGTCCCTATATCTTTGGCGAGCGCAATAAAATCCATATTATTAATCTTGAGAAAACCCAGCCCCTTTTTGAGGAGGCCATGAATTTTCTAGGGAAAATGGCCCAAAACAAGGGCACGATCCTGTTTGTTGGCACCAAACGTCAGGCCAGTGAGACCATACAAGAGCAGGCCGAACGCTGTGAAATGCCCTATGTTAACCACCGTTGGTTGGGCGGCATGTTGACCAACTACAAAACAGTCAAAAAATCGGTTGAGCGCTTGAAAGAGCTTGATGGCCGCCTGGAAGATGGCAGTCTTGGCCGCTTGCGCAAAAAAGAAGTCTTAAGCCTGACCCGCGAACGTGACAAGTTAAATCGTAGCCTGGCGGGCATAAAAAATATGCGTGGTCTGCCCGATGCAGTATTTATCATTGATGTTGGCCATGAAAGCATTGCAATTTCCGAGGCACGTAAACTAAACATTCCTGTCGTAGCAGTGGTCGACACAAACTGTCAGCCAAGTGGCGTGGATTATGTTATCCCTGGAAACGACGATGCCATCAGGGCAATACGCCTGTATGCAGGCACGGCAGCGGATGCAATTCTGGATGGTCGCAAGCTGATGGCGACAACAGTCCAGGATGGTGATAGTGACGATTACGTTGAAGTCGGTGAAGACGGGGAAGCAATTAAAACTGCACCCAGGAAAAAGGCAGCAAAAAAGAAGGTTGTGAAAGTAAAAGCCAAGGTCAAGGCCAAAGCTAAAGTTGCCGAAGAAAAACCGGAAGACAAAGAAGTTTCTGAGTCCAAGGCTGAAACTGAGGTTAAAACCAAAGCCAAGACAAAAGCCAAGGCCAAGGTTGCAACCAAGCCCAAGGCTAAAGCCAAGCCAAAGGAAGAATCTGCCCCCGACAAAGCAGAGGGTGACGGCGAAACTACGGAATAATGATTATAAAAAAAAGGGGGCAGTGTTGCCCCTTTTATAACTTTATTTCGTGTAATTAAACTTTAAATTAATAGTGAGGAATGACGATGGCAGTTACTGCATCGCAAGTTAAAGAACTTAGAGAGGCCACTGGTCTTGGAATGATGGAATGCAAGCAAGCACTTGTAGAGGTTGATGGTGATCAGGATGCTGCAATTGATCTATTGCGCAAAAAAGCAGGTGCAAAGGTAGAAAAAAAATCTTCCAGAACTGCTGCCGAGGGGGCTATTAGCATTGCAGTTGATAGCAGCGGGAAAAAAGCTGCGATCGTCGAGGTAAATACTGAGACAGATTTTGTTGCCAAAGGCGATGAGTTTAAGGACTTTGCCAGTCAAATTGCAAAGACAGTTGTCGAGCAAGGCCCTGAAGATATTGATTCATTGGCCAATATGAATTTGTCAGGCAGCGATAAAACAGTCGAGAAGGCAAGAGAAGAACTTGTATCCAAACTTGGCGAAAATATGAATATCCGTAGATTCGTCAAAATGGAAACAAGCGGTACTTTTGGTAACTATATTCATGGCCGTAACATAGGTGTACTGGTTGAACTCGAGGGTGGAGACAGTGAGCTTGCCCATGATCTGGCGTTACATATTGCCGCAAGTCGTCCTGAGTACATTCACAAGGATGAAATACCTGCAGCAATCCTGGAAAAAGAAAAAGAAATTTTTACTGCTAACGCAAAAGAATCAGGCAAGCCGGATAACATTATTGAGAAAATGGTGGACGGTAGAATTGCAAAGTTTATCAACGAGATTACTTTACTGGGGCAGCCTTTTGTAAAAGACCCGGATACAAAAATAGAGAAATTACTCGAGCAGAAAAATACAGTCGCGAAAAAATTTATCCGGTTTGAAGTTGGTGAAGGAATTGAAAAAAAGCAGGAAGATTTTGCTTCTGAAGTTATGGCACAAATAAAGGGCTGATAAATATTCCAGTATAATGGCCTCCAGTAATTACAAAAGAGTGCTACTTAAACTAAGTGGCGAGGCGTTGATGGGTGATGATTCATACGGCATCAATCAGGAAGTAATTACCCGGGTTGCCAGGGATATAAAGGAAGTTTGTAAAACAGGCCTGCAGTTGGCAATTGTAGTCGGCGGTGGAAACATATTCCGGGGTTTATCAGGCTCTGCCAATGGCATGAATCGACCGATGGCCGACAGTATGGGTATGTTGGCTACGGTAATGAATGCTATTGCCCTGAAGGACTCGTTGAAAAAGAATGATGTGTCAGCACGAATCATGTCGGCGCTCCCCATACCACGCATGGTTGATGCATTTATAGCTGAAGAAGCTATCCAGTACCTGGAGGCCGGAGACGTCATGATTTTTGCGGCTGGCACCGGCAATCCATTTTTTACCACCGATACTGCCGCAAGCCTGCGAGGCCTGGAGATTTGTGCCGATATCGTGTTCAAGGCAACAAAAGTAGATGGAATCTATGATAAAGACCCGGTAAAACATGCAGATGCAAAAAAATATGATCGTCTTACTTATGATGAGATCCTGGAAAAACGTTTGGCCGTGATGGATGCCGCCGCAATTGCACTGTGTCGCGATAATGCTATGCCCCTGGCTGTTTTCAATATGAATAAAAATGGTTCGCTTGTCCGCGCGCTAACTGGAAAATTCGAAGGAACAATCGTTGAGGCGGGAGAAATATAATGAGTACCGTAAGAGAATTTCTTGCAGATGCAGAAACGCGAATGGGGAAAACAGTTGAGTCATTAAGAACCGATCTTGGAAAAATAAGAACAGGCCGTGCAAATATTAGCCTGCTGGATCATATCAAGGTTGATTACTATGGGACCCCGACAGCGGTTAGCCAGCTAGCAAACGTAACGGTGAGTGATGCGAGGACATTGACGGTCACGCCCTGGGAAAAAAACCTGGTACAGGCAATTGAAAAAGCCATTATGGAGTCGGATCTGGGTATCAATCCAGCAACTGCTGGCACGGTAATCAGGTTGCCAATGCCACCGTTAACGGAAGAGCGCAGGAAAGAGCTGGTAAAGCTGGCAAAAGTAGAAGGTGAAAACGGGAAAGTCGCCATCCGTAATATACGGAGGGATGCTAATAACCATATTAAGGGCCTGCTAAAGAAGAAAGAAATATCTGAAGATGATGATAAAAGTGGCGAAGAAAGTATTCAGAAGCTAACTGACAAATTTGTTTCCCAGATAGATAATCTTATTTCCGAGAAAGAAAAAGATATTATGGAGATATAGTAATTTCGATATACACGAAATGAAACCACATCAATTAAGTTCAGCCAATAATCTGTTAAAAGATGGCAGTATACCTCGCCATATTGCAATTATTATGGATGGGAACGGCCGCTGGGCCAAAGAAAAGGGATTGCCAAGGGTGGCAGGACATCGTGCTGGTGCAGAATCTGTCAGGAGAACGGTTGAGGCGTGCGATGAGAAAGGAATCAGGTACCTGACATTGTTTACTTTCAGTAGCGAGAATTGGCGAAGGCCAAAAAAAGAAGTTACGTTGCTGCTGGATTTATTTGTATCAGCACTTAATAAAGAAATAAAAAAGCTACATGGAAAAAATGTTAAATTTCAGGCAATAGGGGATTTAAGTGCTTTCGATAATAAAATTAGAAAAAGTATCAAGAGCGCTGAAGAGCTGACAAAAAATAACACCGGACTAACATTAACTACTGCTGTCAATTACGGTGGGCAGTGGGATATAACCGAGGCATGTAAAAAAATTGCAAAATCTGTCAAAGAAGAAGGCCTGGATCCAGATAATATTGACAAAGCTATTTTAGCAAAAAATATTTGTATGTCAGACATACCGTCTCCTGACTTGTTTGTAAGAACTGGCGGAGAAAAAAGAATTAGTAATTTTCTGCTTTGGCAACTTGCATATACAGAGCTTTATTTTACAGATGTGTTGTGGCCGGATTTTAATAATTTAGCACTCGACAAAGCTATAAACTCTTTTGTTACAAGACAAAGACGATTTGGCCAGACGAGCGAACAGATAGAAGCAGCGCAAAATGTTTAAACTACGTTTGCTTACATCAGCAATATTAATCCCGGGCATTCTCCTTTCAATGTTTTTTCTGAATAATTCAGGATTTGCAGTCGTGATCGGGCTTTTCATTTTAGCTGCATCATGGGAATGGGCAAATTTAATAAAACTTAAACGTTCTGCCGTTCGATATATATATATTTTAGTTCTCGCCGTAAGCGGGTATTCATTATCGATAGCTGCAAATAGTTACGATTCAATAATATGGGCAATATCTATCGTAGGCTTACTTTGGTGGCTATATGCTGTCTATGAATTTAAATACGGCTCGGAAGTAAAAAAAGGAATTATGACCACAATGGCAGGCAGAATGTTAATGGGTTATTTGATCCTGATCCCAGCGTGGGTTGTACCTGTTTTTGTTCAGGAGCAGGGCGTGCAACCGTACTTGCTGCTACTCTTTCTGTTCCTTATTGTGTGGGGAGCAGATTCAGGTGCATATTTTGCGGGCCGCAAGTTTGGAAAAAATAAATTGGCACCAAATATCAGTCCGGGCAAAACTATCGAGGGCTTGTTAGGCGGCTTGTTGGTAGTTGTCCTGATAACGCTATTATTTGGTCTCAATAATTGGGGGTTTGATCGACAACAAGTTGTTGCGATGATGGTGATCGCAATCTTATGCGCACTTTTTTCAGTTGCAGGTGATTTAACCGAAAGTCGGGTTAAAAGAATTGCAGGCGTCAAAGATAGTGGTAATTTGTTTCCTGGCCACGGTGGTGTGCTTGATAGAATTGATGCGTTTACCGCGGCAGCTCCAATATTTTCACTTGGCTGGTTATTAATAAGAGTATGATGACCAAATCTGCTAACAAAGGTGAGGATATTGCTGATGGGCAACAAGCCATTACAATCCTTGGATCGACCGGGTCGATTGGAATTAATACGTTGGATGTTGTTGCCAGGCATACGGGTATATATAAAGTATTCGCCCTAACAGCCAATACAAAAATAGATAAACTGTTCGAACAATGCTGTTTGTTTCTGCCAAAATTTGCCGTTATTGGTAATGAAACACTAAGGATCAACCTCGCAGAAAAACTCGCAAACAAAGGATTGGATACAGAAGTGCTATGCGGAGTAGATGCGCTTGAGATGGTATCAGCACATGAAGATACCAATACGATTGTCTCTGCGATTGTCGGCGCAGCAGGTTTATTGCCAACACTAGCTGCAGTAGATTCAGGAAAGAAAGTCCTGATCGCAAATAAAGAGCCGCTTGTTATGTGCGGTGATTTAATACTGGAAAGAGCAAAAAAATCGGGCGCTGTCATCATTCCTATGGACAGTGAACACAATGCAATTTTCCAGTGTATGCCAAGAAATTACCTGGCTGGCGATACACCGCCTGGTGTTACAAAAATCCTGTTAACAGGGTCGGGTGGTCCGTTTAGAAATATTTCACAGGAAAAATTAAAATTTGTTACGCCTGAGCAAGCTTGTAATCATCCAAACTGGTCCATGGGACCAAAAATTTCAGTTGATTCAGCTACCATGATGAATAAGGGGCTTGAGTTAATCGAAGCCTGTCATTTATTTAATCTTCCTCATAATAAAATTAAAATAGTGGTTCATCCACAAAGTATCGTGCACTCAATGGTCGAGTATGAAGATGGGTCAGTATTAGCGCAGTTGGGAAATCCCGACATGCGCACCCCGATAGCACATGCATTGGCCTGGCCCGACAGAATAAGTTCAGGTGTTGAGAATCTTGATATTTTTAGCATGAAAGAACTAGCGTTCGAAAAACCAGACCTGGAAAAATTTCCTTGCCTTGGTATTGCCAGGGCAGCCGCCACGTTAATGGGCACTGCTCCCGCAGCAATGAATGCGGCTAATGAACTGGCAGTAGAAGCATTTTTATCAGGAAACATAGACTTTAATAAAATTTCAGAAACTATCGACCATGTAATGACCGAACATAATGTACAGCACGCAGGTTCTCTGGAAGAAATACTGGAGGCGGACAAAATAGCAAGACAATCTGCGACCACCTACCTCGAAGGAAAATCTGCGAAAGCAGGTTAAAAATTTAATGTCATTTTTAATTACAATTTTAGCATTTATTGTTGCGCTAGGTATCCTGGTTACAGTTCATGAGTTCGGCCATTACTGGGTAGCCAAGAAACTTGGCGTAAAAGTTCTGCGCTTTTCAATTGGCTTTGGCAAAACGCTTTGGAAAAGAAATTTTGGTAGTGACAACACTGAGCTTGTTATAGCGGCTCTGCCTCTTGGCGGTTACGTAAAAATGCTCGACGAAAATGAAGGCGAGGTTTCTGAAGCTGAAAAAAGCCGAGCTTTTAACAGGCAGCATATTGCAGTGAAAGTTGCCGTAGTGACTGCGGGACCGGCCTTTAATCTTTTATTTGCTGTCCTTGCATACTGGGTAATTAATGTATCTGGGATTGAAGGTATTCTACCGGACGTAGGCGATGTCGCAAAAGGATCAATTGCAGAAAAATCAGGCTTTAAAGCGGGGGATAAATTATTATCAGTAGACGGTCGGACGTTTCTTTCATGGGGACAACAAAGATTGTATCTGCTAACCAGGTCCCTGGATAAAGATACTGTCATTTTTGAAATAGAAAGATCAGGTATCAATAAAAATATTGAAGTAGATTTATCAGGCATTAACCTTAACAAAATAACCAGCAGTGTTATGGGAAGGGGTTTGGGTCTTTATCCATATTTACCACCGTTAAAAGCAATAGTGGGGATGGTCATGGATGGACCAGCAAAAATTTCTGGCCTGAAGAAAGGGGATCTGATTTCAAGAATAGATGCAACCAATATTGATAACTGGAGCAAATTGGTTGAAATTATCCAGGCAAGTCCTGGTAAAAAAATAAGCTTAACATATATACGTGATGGCTACGAAAAAAAGACAAGTTTACTACCAGAGAGTATTGCATCAAACGGTAAAGTTGTTGGAAGAATTAATATAACACCATATGTCCCACCTCTGCCTGAGGAGATTAAGGTAAAATATAAATATAATATTGTTGATGGGTTTATAGAAGCCGCAAATAATACTTACGTAATGTCCATGTTAACCTTAAAGATGTTATATAAAATGTTAACCCTTGAAATATCATCGAAGAATATCAGCGGGCCAATAACAATCGCGCAGTATGCCGGGTACTCTGCGGAAGCAGGGGCAGATAAATTCTTAATGTTTTTAGCAATCGTTAGTATAAGTTTAGGTATTTTGAATTTACTTCCTATACCCGTCCTCGATGGGGGACACTTACTTTATTATCTTATCGAGGCAATTAAGGGGTCGCCACTATCTGATAATGCGATGTACGTAGGGCAGCAGTTAGGCATTTTAATGTTGCTGGGGTTAATGATTTTGGCTTTTTATAACGATATCCTTAGACTTATATAGATTTATTATCCATGCCTCTTTATAAGCAAGTCTGCGGACTATTTATTTTGCTATTGTTTTCCACTGCCAGTCTGGCAGAGGAAAATGAATTTATTATCAAAGACATAGAAGTAAAGGGGCTGGAAAGAATATCTTCGGGTACCGTTTTTAATTATTTACCGGTCAAGGTTAACGATACTTTTACAGTTAAGGATGGACAGTCTGCCATCAGAGCACTTTTTAAAACAGGATTTTTTAGTGATGTATCTTTATCAAGATCTGGAAGTATCTTAATTGTAGAAGTCAGGGAACGCCCCTCTGTAGCTACTATCAAAATAGAAGGTTCTGAAGAAATTAAAGAAGATGACTTAAAAAAGAGCCTTAAAGACGTGGGATTGTCAGAAGGCCGGGTTTTTAACAGATCCATTCTGGAAAGAATTAAAACAGAATTAAAACGCCAGTATTTTAGTAGAGGGCGATATTCAGTTGAAGTAAAAACTACTGTTACGCCACTGGAGAGGAACCGCGTTGCTGTTAATATTGATATTAAAGAGGGTAGTGTAGCAAGAATTCGTCAAATAAACTTTATTGGCAATCTTGAATTTGATGATGATGATCTTCTTGGAAAAATGTCTTTGTCCGAACCAGGTTTATTTAATTCTATATTTGGAAGCGATAAATATTCAAGAGAAAAATTATTAGGTGATCGAGAGGCAATTCGGAGCTATTATCAGAATAATGGCTTCATGGAATTTCGTGTAGTATCAACACAAGTTTCAATTGCTCCTGACAAAGAGAGTATATTCATCACTATTAATATAAAAGAAGGCCTGCGTTATACAGTTAGTGATTTCAAAATTGCCGGTAAGATGGTGGTACCTAAAGAAGATTTAGAGAAATTTATAACAATTAAAAAAGGTGAAAAGTTTTCAAGAAAAAAATTAAACGAAATATCCAAATCAATCACTGATTATTTGGGAAATTTGGGTTATGCGTTTGCAAATGTTAACCCGATTCCAGAAATTGATCGAGAAAAGGCTGAAGTAAGTTTTACTATTTTTGTTGACCCAGGCAAGCGAGTATATGTCAGGAAAATTAGTTTTACCGGAAACACAAATACAAGAGATGAAGTTATCAGAAGGGAGTTGAGGCAGATTGAAGGTGGTTGGTTTTCAACCAGTAAATTAAATAGATCAAGAGTAAGATTGCAAAGATTGGGCTTCTTTGACGATGTAAGTATAGAAACACCACAGGTGCCTAATACTGTTGACCAGGTTGATATCAAGATTGCGGTCAAGGAAAGACCTACCGGCAATTTATTATTTGGCGTAGGTTATTCTGACGTTAATGGTTTTTTAATCAATGGCAGCATCACCGAGAGTAATTTATTTGGTACTGGTAAAAAATTGACCTTACGATTCGATAATAGTAGAAATACAAAATCCCTGAGAGCTAATTATACCGATCCCTATTTCACTGATAGTGGTATTTTGGGGGGTTATAGGGCTTTTGTTACAGAAATTGATGCAGAACGGGCCCAAACTGCGCCTTATGTTTTATCAACTGCGGGTGCGGGGATGTTTTTTAGTGTCCCAATAAGCGAGTTACGTGCAATTAACATGGGCCTGACATTCGAGGTGAATACGCTGAAAGTATCTGAAGATGGTGCCCAGGTAGCAAAAGATTTTGTTGCGGAAAATGGCGAAAAAAATGCTGCACTGAAAGCCAGCCTTGGATGGTCGCAGGATAGTTTAAATAGTGCAATATTTCCTTCATCCGGTGCGTTTCAGAGAATAAATGGTGAAGCGACGATCCCTGGTAGTGAACTGGAATATTACCGCACATCTCTTAGCGCAGGAATATATTTTCCGTTTTCTCGTAATGTAACCTACAGACTCAAGGGTGAGCTCAATTATGGTGATGGTTATGGTGGGACGGGGACACTTCCGTTCTACAGGAACTATTTTGCTGGTGGTAGTAATACCGTCCGCGGGTTCAGGCCCAGGAGTCTCGGCCCAAGGGATATCGCCACAGACCGGCCTTTAGGCGGTAATAAAAGAATCCTGGCGAATATGGAGCTATATTTTCCGATGCCAGGGACAGATACAGACAACAAAGCCATGCGCTTGAGCTTATTTGTAGATAGCGGTATGGTTTACGGGCCCGAGGAACAAGTTGATGTTAATACGCTCAAATATGCTTCAGGTTTGGCGTTCAGCTGGTTTTCACCCATAGGCCCGTTAAGTTTTAGTTATGCATTTCCATTAAATTCAGTAAAAGAAGACAAAGTAGAGAAAATTCAATTTACTATAGGCGTGCCCTTTAGATAACAAAATTAGCATAATTGATAGTTATGATTTATATAAAATTTATTGCCCTGTTTTTATTTTTACTGCCAATTAGCGTAAATGCTGCGCAGCTAAAAATTGCCTATGTTAATGCAGTCAAGGTAATTGAAGAGGCGCCTCAAGCCAAGCAAGCGCTTGCCAAACTTGAGGCCGAGTTCAGACCCAGGGATGAAAAAATTGTTGTTACAACTAACAGTGTTAAGGAGATGGAAGACAAGCTTAATAAAGATGCCAAGGTGATGAGTTCGAGCAAGAGGAGAACTTTAGAAAAGCGATTATTAATTTTAAAAAGAAACCTTAAGAGAGAAAGCCAGGAATTTAGAGAAGATTATAATCTACGTCGAAATGAAGAATTGGCATCTTTGCAAAAACTGGTGTATCGCGTGATTGTTGATATTGCCAGGAAGGGAAAATACGATTTAGTGGTCCATGAAGGAACGATATACGCAAGTAAAAAAATAGACATTACACAAAAAGTCTTAAAGAGATTACAGGAAAAAAGTAATTAAATAGAGTCGTTTGTACGAATAATTTAAATTTCCAGCAAATCTGTTTAAGTAAGTCTTCAGGCATACTGTTCTGATTTTACGGGTTTATTTTATACTTGTTGCCAGGCCTATTTCTGATCCTTCGAACTTTGTAATACAAAAAAATTGAAGTAATATAATACCAGGGGAGATACCTTTTGGAGTTAATAGACGTAAAAAAAATTCGCACTCTTATTCCGCATCGATATCCATTCATGCTTGTCGACAGAATTATAGAATATAAGAAAGACGAATCAATTACAGGCTTTAAAAATGTAACAGCCAATGAGCAGTATTTTGAGGGGCACTTTCCAGACGAACCTGTCATGCCAGGTGTTTTGATTCTCGAAGCTATGGCGCAAATCTGCGGTGTACTAACATCGTTATCCCTGGAAAAAGAACTTGGAAAAGAAGGGGTTTTTTACCTGGTAGGTTTTGATAAAGCGCGGTTTAAGAAAATGGTAATCCCGGGTGATAAAATTATTTTAAAAGCTACCATAAAAAGAAAACTAAAAGGAATATGGAAATTTGAAACCACAGCATATGTAGATGATGAGCTCTGTACATCTGCAGATTTAATGTGCACTTATAAAGAGTCATAGCTAGTTGTCTTCTTTGATACATGAATCAGCTTTGGTCGATGTTAATTCAAGCATTGCCAGTAATGTAAGTATTGGTGCTTATTCCATTATTGGTCCAGATGTTGAAATTGGCGAGAATACCTGGATTGGCCCACACGTTGTTATTAATGGCCCCTGTAAAATTGGCGAAGACAACAAAATATTTCAATTCAATTCAATTGGTGAAGCTCCACAACATGCGCATTATGGGGGGGAGAAAACTTATCTTGAGATAGGCGATAGAAATCTATTTCGAGAGTTTTGTACCATAAATCGTGGCACTGTCGACGGCGGCAGTATCACAAGAATAGGTAATGATAATTTGTTTATGGCCTACGTGCATGTTGCTCATGATTGCAAGGTCGGAAATAATACAATTTTTGCTAACAATGCCAGCCTGGCAGGTCACGTGATTGTTGAAGATCATGTAATTTTTGGCGGCTTTACTGGCATTCACCAGTTTTGCAAAGTGGGTGCCCATGTTATGACTGGTATCGCCACAATCAGCTTTAAAGATATCCCGCCTTTCCTGCTGGTATCAGGTAATACTGCAAAACCACACGGTTTAAATAGCAGGGGGTTAAAAAAACGTGGATTTTCTGAAGATGCTTTAAAGGCCCTGCGTAAGGCTTACAAGATAGTCTATAAGTCCGGGAATACCAGCAACCAGGCGATCGATCTGCTTGCAGATCTCGTCAAAAATTATCCCGATGTAAAACTATTTGCAAAATTTATTGCGGATTCGGAACGGGGCATTATTAGATAAATCGTGCCCCAGCGTTTCACCAAAAATGTATCCGCAAGAAAGGGGCCTGCCAAACATATAGCTATAGTCGCCGGCGAACATTCAGGCGATCTCCTGGGTTCCAGGTTAATTGATAACCTGAAAGTACTGCTCCCTGACGCATCTTTTGAGGGAATAGGCGGCCCATTAATGATAAAAAGTGGCCTCAATAGCCTGCACCCGATAGAAAATCTTTCAGTTATCGGTTTATCTGACATTAAAAAAATTATTAATGCGTATCACACAAGAAATTCCCTGGCACATCATTTTATTAATATTAAACGACCAGATATATTTATAGGTATTGATGTACCCGATTTTAATCTTGGTCTCGAAGAAAAACTAAAAAATAAAGGTATTAAAACAGTTCAGTATGTTAGTCCGCAAGTATGGGCCTGGCGTGGTTATCGCGTAAAAAAAATTCATAGAGCCGTAGATCACATGCTCACGTTGTTTCCATTTGAAGAGAAATATTACAAGGAACAGTCTTTACCTGTTACTTGTGTTGGCCACCCGTTGACAGGAATAATTGAAGAGAATGCAGAGCAATCAAAATATAGATCAGCGTTATCATTGCCAGATACTAAGAAAATAATAGCCTTATTACCGGGTAGTCGTAACAATGAAATAAAAAGACATGCCGAATTATTTTACAATACTTCAAGATTATTAAGCGCTAAAGACAAGAATTTACATTTTGTGATTGCATTTGTGAACGAAGAATCCAAAAAACAGTTTTGGACAAAAATTGATAAAAACGAGAGTGATTATTCAGACATTACATGTGTAACGGGCATGGCTAGAGATGCCATGGCGGCCTCAGATGTTGTACTCGTGTCATCTGGAACGGCAACACTGGAAGCAGCATTATTGGCAAGACCAATGGTCGTAACATACAAAGTATCTTCCTTAAGTTATCATTTGTTTAAATATATGACACACGTAAATATGTTTGCTCTTGCCAATCATATATATGGTGAGAAGTTGGTTCCAGAGTTTATCCAGCATGATGCAACCCCTGATAACCTGGCTTCGTCTATATTAAATATTTTGCAAGATAAAAAAGAATACTCAAGAGTTGTAGACGGTTTGAAAGAAGTACGGGTAACGCTGAACAATGCAGGTAATACTAAAGCCGCTGATGTTATCTTCAATATGATAAATAATAAAACTGAATAAAATACCTAAAACCTTCATGAGAACTTCAGTGATAGTTTGTGGTGTTGACGAGGCAGGTCGCGGCCCATTAGCAGGCCCAGTGGTAGCAGCTGCAGTAATACTCGACTTTAATAATCCGATAGACGGCCTTGCCGATTCGAAAAAACTTTCTGAAAAAACAAGATCTAAATTAAGTTTGGAAATTAAACGCTTTTCAGTTTCGTGGGCTGTTGGCCGAGCTGAAGTGGAAGAAATAGACAAAATAAACATTCTGCAGGCGACTTTACTTGCCATGAGACGAGCCGTACTGGGCCTGGGCGTAACGCCGGACCTGGTGAGAATAGATGGTAACCAAAAACCGGATTTGTTGATGCAAATGGAGACTATAATCAGGGGCGACGAATCGGTGGCAGAAATTTCAGCCGCTTCAATATTGGCAAAAGTAACACGGGATCAGGAGATGCAGGCGCTAGATACGATCTATCCGCAATACGGCTTTAAAAAACACAAGGGTTACCCGACAAAGGCACATGTAGCAGCGCTACAAGAACATGGTGTTTCTCCAATCCACAGGCAAAGCTTTGGACCCGTTAAACGTCTTTTACAAAAATAGTACTTTCAGTACTCTAAATTCCCGATAAAGTATTACTTTAATAGAACTGAATAAGTTACTGTAAATAAACAGTAATTAATAATTATAACCTGTTTATATACTACACGGCGCATTATCTGCGTATTAATTAGATAAACGGACTATTTGACCACTGAGAACTGTTCTAAAATCTCCTTAGCATGTAATTTCCAGACTTATCAGACTATAACCGGCAAATCGGACACTTATGCAAATTCCTGCAAAACTAATCTTAACTGGTTTGTTGGTTGTTATCGTGTTTCTTTCGGCTTGTGTCGACTCAAATAAAAATGGCTCGCCTGGTCAGCCCCAGGATCCGCCACAGCAAGGCCTGAGTATTTCGGGCACGGTATCGGCTGTTTCAATATCAGTGACCGATAGCGATATTAATGACACCCTGGCTGGTTTGCAGATACCAAATAATAGTTTTGCAACATCGCAGGATATTCCTAACCCGGCCGCTATTGGCGGTTACCTGAATGTTGCGGGTGTTGGCCCGCAGGGACAGTCTTTCCTCAACGGCGATCAACTGGACTATTATTATGGAGCTATGAAAGCAGGGCAAAATATTGTATTGCAAATGTCGGAAGATCCCGCCACGAATGATCTCGATTTATATTTGTATGACCAATCTCAAGTGTCAGCCGGTATTTCTATGGGTACTGGTAACACAGAATCGTTAGTAGTGCCTGCAGATGGTGATTACTTCGTTCTTGTCGCAGCTTGCGGGCCTGTTAGTTCGGATTATGATGCTTGTGCGGATACATTACGCAATACGGCCAGTAAATACGTTTTGACTATAGGCGCCGAAACACCCGTTGGCCTGGAAGGTCAACTTCACCTTGACTCAAATTTCGTCAGCTATGAAGCAATTATCAGGAACAAGCCTTCTGCAAAAATCAACAGTCTTTCTTATTATAAAGACTCACAACAGTTAAAAAATTATCGCTTTAAAGCAGGCGGTTTAAATCAACCGGTATTGCTGTCCTTTAACAAGCCAACAGGAATTCAGTCTCTTAATAAGTTGAGTGGCAATAAAATAATTTCGGCTGATATTCAGGACAGAATAAATACTATTGTCGCGGTCAAGAAATTAAGGGCGCTTGAAAATACTGCCACTGCCGATTTAAATTATATTCGCAGGCCATTCCTGGTACCACCTGATATTTTGTACCCCAGCCAATGGCATTATCGTTTACTAAATTTAGAGTCAGCATGGGATAGCACACAAGGCAGCACCAATGTCGTGGTTGCTGTGGTTGATACGGGTGTGTTGTTTGCCCACCCCGATCTGATCCCGAATCTTGTTCCGGGTTATGACTTTGTCAGTGACGTTACACGTTCTGGTGATGGGGATGGTATTGATAGTGATGCCGAAGACCCGGGTGATGGTGCTACACTGGTCATGAGTTCATGGCACGGCACCCATGTAGCCGGAACAATTGCTGCGGCATCAAGCAGCGGCGCTGCTAGCGGGATGGTAGGTGTTGCGCCACTATCCAGAATTATGCCAATTCGTGTATTGGCGCGCGGTGGCGGCACCAGTTTTGATATCTTGCAAGGTGTACGCTATGCAGCAGGATTAAGTAATAGCGCAGATATAATTTTAACCAGCCCGGTAGACATCATTAATTTGAGTCTTGGCGGTCCTGGTTACTCGCAAACTGAGCAAGACACCTACAATGAAATCAACCGGGCCGGGATTATTGTAATTGCTGCGGCTGGTAATAATGGAAGCAAGCAACAAAACTATCCAGCTAGTTATAATAATGTTGTGGCGGTAAGTGCGACAGACATGAATTTAAACAAAGCACCTTACTCGAATTTTGGGCCAAATATAGATATCAGTGCACCGGGCGGGGACTTCGGCGCGGACCTGGATATGAACGCAGAACAGGATGGTATTTGGAGCACCTCCGTCAGTGTAGTTGGCACCAGCAGAAACCCGGGTTTTGCCATGAAAGAGGGCACTTCAATGGCCTCCCCACAGGTTGCCGGTGTTGTTGCATTAATGAAAGCGAGGAAGCCAGATTTAACCCCAGATGAATTTTACGTGGTATTGCGCGCAGGCGATATAACTGATGATATAGGTATAAGTGGGCGGGATGATAATTTTGGTTACGGTCTTATTAATGCCCAAAAAGCAGTCACGGTGGTCTCTTCGCCAATCCTGCCGACACTCATCGTTGACCCACCTGCAGTTAATTTTGGTGTATCACGTTCAGATATGATCATAACCACAAGATCAGCGGGCAATGGCCCGGTTGTAATAACAAATGTATCGCAAGATTCGTCAGGCTGGTTATCAATTCAAGAGCAAGTTGTTAATGGCGCCAAGCTTGGTACTTACGTGGCGACCATCAACCGCGCAGTACTGACAGTAGGCCTACATACTGCTGTTATATTTTTTACCACTGATGTGGCCGGTATAATTGAAGTGCCAGTTTCAGTGCAGGTTCCTGATGCCAATGGCCTGATTCCCGGCAACGCCGGATATCAATATGTCTCATTGCTAAGAGCGAGCAATTTAAGTGCCGTCCAAACAGTAGGTCTGGCAAGCGATACCGGTAGTTACCCATACCAGTTTACCGGTTTGCTGCCGGGCTCATATGTCATTATATCGGGCTCAGACCTTGATAATGATGGCTTTATTTGTTCGCCATCTGAAGCATGCGGCATGTATCCCTACCGTGGGCAGTATGCAACGATTGATTTAATTGACCAGAATATTGAGAATATTAATTTTGATACTGGTTTTATTTTGCCATTTGGATTTAGTACGGCTATGGGATTTGAAGTTAATGGCGGGAAACAATAGATCAAGAAAAATAATAGTAGCTATAATTTTATTTGTAAGAAAATGGAATTCGGGTATTAAAACGGAGTGCGCGTTTACCGCCACCAAGATCACGCCCTATTAGAGACAATAAAGGTTCCAGTTCGGATTTATTCTTGGCAGGCGTGGCTGTGCCGTTGAAATTAACCAGGCCATTTACCAGGGCCCAGTTACCGTTGCCAGCAAGTTTTAAAGAACTGTCATTGCTTGAGGAAAGTGTAATTTTAGCATTTTTGCCATTGCCAGTAGCTGTTAAATTGTAGCTACCCAAAGGTTTAACTGCCGACAGTGCCGAACCCGCATCTTTCCACTTCACTTGAACCAGGCCTTGCATGCCTTCGTCATTAATTGAGACTTCTTCCGCGCTAATATTGATTTGTCCCAAGGGTGATATTAATGCGGCAGGACTATAATAAGAGCCTAGTTTTGTTGCCTCAACTGAAATACGTAACCCGTTTAATGTTGTCTGTCCAGGGCTAACAATGAGCCGGCTGCGCCCATGTAAACCATCTCCCGAGAGATCCAGTGTAATATCCACCCGGCCAATGAGTAGCCAGAAAGCACGCATATTCCACTCTATGCGACCAAAGTTAACAGGAGTTGTTCTGTTTTGAGAGATAGAAAGTGAGCCACGACCTTGCCAAAAACTGCCACTTGCCTGGGTCAGGGTGATGCTGCCATAGCTATACTTATTAATACCCCATGCCAGCCATTCTGCAGGTAAATTTACAATCAGGAACGCAATATAGAAAAATAACCCAAGTAGTCCATATTTGACGAAAGACTTTCCTGGCGAGGGTAATGAGAGCGCAGGTAATTTTGGAATATATTTCATGCCTCAGGCCCTTTCAGTACGAGACGTGCATTTACTATCCCTGGTAATTCTTCAACGGGATTTATCGTAGCATTCTCAACCCGCAAGCCTGATTTTTTGTGTAGATCAGAAAGCAGGCTGAGAAGATTATTAAAACCCACGCCTTCAATTGTCATTCTGACTCCGGAATCTCCGTCCGGCTCCATTTTGGTAATAAATTGCCGGAGACCTCTACTGGTTGCAGTTTGTTCAAGTTGTGTCAACAAACCACCACTTCCAGCTTTTAGGGGGTTTCTTGATTTTAATGATTTAATTTTTGCGGCCTGGACATGCATAATAGCAAGTTTGGATTCTGCCTTTGGCACAGCTATTCTTAGCTTCCTGATATCTTTAGATAGTGGCAACCAAAAAGTAACATAAAACAAGAATAAGATAATGATGGTGACCATTGAGGAAACCATAATTTTCTCGCGTTGTTGCAGCTTGTCCCAGTATTCCCGAGCCTGCTTTAAATATTCATTATTCATTATAGATTGTAATTTTTATTTACTCGTTATTTTTAGGCGGCCTTCGATACCGTCAGCCCTGCTATTTGCAGCAACTACCTCAACCTGCATCCCAATCGTAACCAGTCTTCCTTTTAATTCTTCCAATGTTTTAAAATTTGGTAAACCCAGACTGATATTAAGACTTTTTTCGCTATACCTTAGACTTTCAACTGCACCATCTTCAAGCGCAGCCAGTGCAGGTGCAGACAGAGACAGCAGGGCAATGAAATCGCTCTCCATGTAACCACCGCTACTGCCGCTCAGGTTCTCAAGTTTTCTTTGCATTTGCAGGGCAGGGTCAACAATTGTTTTAGCATCAGGGAAGCTGGTTTGGAATAATTGACGCATTTGTATATTGGCATTATTGAAACTGGTATTAAGTGTTTGCCATTCCCAAATATTGACAATTAATGAAAATACAATCCAGACAAGTGCGATTGACGCGGCCGGTATAAATCTTGAAAGGGCGGGGTTGATTTCTCTTTTCGATTTAAATTTTCCCTGCAGTAAATTCAGAGATGGCGTCAGAATCTTAAATGTAGACCATAAATCAGAATTAGTTGTTATAATCTCAATGCCTGTCTCATCAGACCATTCTTTTACGTCCAGATCGACATTTACCTGGGTAAAGAATATTTTTTCAGGTCTGGCGTCGTCATTTAGCGAATTTAAAGCGTTGGTTAATTGTACTGGAATTTTTGTGTCATCCATTTGACAAGAAAAACCAGAGAAGTTACTTGTTTTTATAAGTAATTCTTTTCCCAGCAAAGTCATTGACCAACAATTATTTTCAAGTGCCTGGCCGAGTACCTGGGGGTACATGGCTGACGGATTTATACCGTATTCATGAAAAATATCCAGCCATTGGGCAAGTTTTAATTTTGAGGTTACTGTTACCGACAAAGGTAAGCCAGGTCTGACGTGGTAAACAAAATGTTCCTGCTCAGGGTTAGGTAGTAATTTCTCCTCAAGCACAAAAGGCAGGGCTTTATTTATTTTTGAGCGGTTACGTGTAGGAATTTCTGCTTCCGTGATAAGTGTATCAGCTGTAGGTGACCAGACGATGGTTTTGACACCCTTTTGCAAATCGACCAGGTCAGAAAGATTCCCGGTTTTTCCCTGTTTTATTATCTCTGTGCCATTTCTCAGGCACCAGTCAGCTTCCTTATCTTCAGTCCATGTGCGTGAAATAAAAATTTCAAGTGTCGGGCTTTTTCTTAATCCACCACCACTGGCAGACTTGGCAGTAAATGCTTTAATACGATTAGTCAGATTATGCAGTTGATTTTTCATTTTTATTTTCTTTATTCAAATCAATAATAATCGGTTCACGGCTGCGCCATAGAAGTTTAGTATTTTTTCCTTTTGATGGCCTGTACAGTAATCCAATGCTGCGATTGCTAAGTCTGCCAAATTCTGTCTGGACACGGATAAAAAAATAAGATGTTTTAATATCAAATTCAACCTTGGGTGCCTTCTGACCTTTAATCAATTGACCAATAAAATCTTTTTTTGATTCGAACGGTGTCTTTGCACGGTATTTTACAATATTTTTACCTACCGTGTCGTTGGCATTGGGTAAAATCGCATTTATTAACACTGCCGGGGCCGTATTTACATTGATTGCTGTCCTTTTTGGCAAGACCGTCACAAACTCAAACAAACGATTCAGGCCCTCCCGATTTTGTGGCGCGGAAAAACCTTCTATTAATCTTAATTCCTGTACGCTTTCCATCAACTTGTTCGGGGTACGATACGGTACAGGCTGTTTGCCAAGATAGGTTGTATCTTCTGCGCCGCCATTGGGTCTGCGTTTTTCATCTTTGTCAATCCAGTCGATCACTGCTTCAACCAGGTTTTCATCAAGTTTTACATGGGTTAGTAGTTTTCGGAAAACCACTATATCGGGCGCGCTGGGTTTATCACCAGAAACAAGATTATTTAGATTAAATAAACTTTGGGCATCGGAAGCGGTACCAATATATAAACCACCTTCAGCCTCACCACCAAGGGGCAGGGTAGCCCACAGCTCTTTTAAATGGTCGCTGTCATTTAATTTTGCATCCGCAGCGAGCAGGGCTGCGGCTGATAAATATGCACCTTGTAAAACACTGGTGGCCTGGCTCTTGTCCGTCATATTTTGTACTTGTCGAATCCATACTTGTTGATTCAGACTCATCATGCTTGTGATTGTTACCACAATTGCAACTAAAAATATCGCAGTAATAAGTGCAACACCGCGTTGTTTTTGATAACGCGGGCCCATGTTTTCACAGTTTAAAATATTTCTAGCCATTTACTAAAAACAGTCTTGTTATTTCTGTTTCACCAACAGTAATTTTAAGTTCAAGTCCCCGGGGCAGAACCTCGTCCTTGTTTTCCTGGCCCAGGGGTGGCCAGATATTTGACCATTTTTTACTCGATTTAAAATATCTTAATTCCATTTCCTTGATGTTTGTTAACAAAACATATTCTTTGGCTACAGAAGTTGGTGAGCGGTCCAGCATCGGCCAGGATAATCTGTATAGATTGCCTTCGTCATCAAGTCTGTAAGCTACCCGCTGGAGATCGCTTTGGGGTGTTGTATTGCTGACAATAATGGGGTTGCCTCCCCTGGTAAATTCCAGGGTCGGCACGGATACAGCACGGGTATCAGTGGGACGTCCAATGAAAGCTGCCAGGGATTGACCTGTTATGTCACGAATTGCACGGGGCCGTACATGATCAAGGTCATCTTCGATGCGCATAAAGGCCAGGACAAGTTTGCGTTGATTATTTCTCTCTGCTTCCAGTCTGTCCTGGTTGTCCAGTACCACAGACAAACCTGAATACGTAATAAAAGACATCGCTGAAAAAATGGCCATGGCAACAATCAGCTCAATAAGCGTAAATCCCTTCGTAGAAATTACTTTATTGTTAATCATAGTGCTGTCTTTTTCTGTGGTTTCAGAACAAGGCCAACCAGGTGTGCCAGAGAGTAGTCCTTGTCACCGGCGCGTACATCTATTTCGACTCTTCTTACCTCCGGAATTTGAGTATTTGTCACTTTTTCCTGCCAGTTCCATTCCCTGTTGGCCATGACTGTTGTATCGCTACGCGTACCAACCGAGGGCCAGTGTTCTTCCATCTGATATTGTGCCAGCTTGTTTTGCGCTACCCATAAAGCGATATTTCTATCACGTAATGTATAGGTAGAGTCGATAACCTGGGCAAATGATCGTTGCAGGGCTGCCAGTGCTACAACGACTATGGCCAGTGCGACTAAAATTTCAATCAGGGTAAAACCATGATGGCCCCGGGACTGTTTCATGATTTCGTTTTCAACTCAGCAACTGGTTCTATATTTCCACCTGGATCACCCTCGACACTCCAGTGGTAATCCTGATCGCTGAATGTAATACCGAATGCTGTAAGCTCGCCAGTAGGGTAGAGCAGGATCCATATTTTTTTATCGACTTTTGGGCCATCAACCACGGCTTCGGTGATGCGTATGTTTTCTGGTAGTTCACGGGGTTTCAATATTTCATCGCCCGCAATAGCCTCCATGCCGCCCAGTCCATATTCATAAAATGCGTAACCGTTCTCGCCAATATTTATTGCGAATAGTTTGCCTTGCAGTATTGCTTCTTCCTGCGCAGTTTGCATGACCGTTGCCAGGCGGGTGGCTTCGTCCCGCAATTTGGTGCGTGGATTAGGTGAGACAGACAGGCTAATCATCGCCAACAGGACACCGATAATAAGTACAACAACCATAATCTCAAGCAGGGTAAAACCTGAATTCAGATTATTCGCCTGTTTTTTTCCGGCTAACAAGTTCGATCTAATACGCACGAGGTTGTCATTCCATCTATTTTCGTGACCAGCCAAAAAAACTAATTACCAAAACTAGTTAATAGCCCAATTACCTATGTCTGCATCCCAGCCTTCACCACCTGGCTGATTATCTGCGCCATAAGTAAAAATATCGATTTCACTACGGACGCCAGGGCTTAGATACTGGTACTCGCCACCCCAGGGGTCTTTAGGTAACTTGTCCAGGTAACCACCGGGTTTATAGTTGCGGGGTGTCCGTCCCGTAGTGGGTTTTTGGGACAAGGCTATCAGACCCTGTTCTGTGGTTGGGTATTTGCCATTGTCCAGGCGATATAATTTGAGGGCATTACCCAATGTACGAATATCATTTTTTGCTGCCACGACTCGGGCCTTGTCAGGTTCATCAAGAATATTTAATGCTGCAAATGAAATCAGGATGCCGAGAATAACCACGACGACCATAATTTCGATTAACGTAAATCCCTTTTGTCTTTGTTCAGATTTCAATTTTCCCTTGTACATTTTCTTGCCTCTTTAGCGAATTAATTGATTCATTTCAAAAATTGGTAACAGGATTGCCATCACGATTAACAATACTACTACGCCCATGATTACTATGAGAAGTGGCTCCAGTAAACTGGTAAAGGTTTTGACCCAGTTCTCCAATTCTCTTGATTGTGCTTCAGCCGCCCTCGTTAACATCATATCGAGTTTGCCACTGGATTCACCACTTGCTATCAGGTGAATAACCAGCGGGGGAAATAATTTGGCCTGACCCAGTGCCCGCGACAGGCTGCCACCTTCACGTATCTGGTTAAGGGCATTATCAACAGCGGCACGCATGGGTAAGTTGGACACCACCTGGACAGCCGATTGCATGGCATTGAGTAGCGGAATTCCACTGGCAGTCAGAATGCCAAGGGTGTTAGCCAGGCGTTCGGCGTTCACGCCACGAACCAGGCGACTGGTGATTGGCATTTTTAATAACAGTTTATGCCAGGCCAGCTTAATATTATGCTGGGCAAGAGCAGCCCGTGCTGCAAAAAATAATCCAACAAATAAAACAGGCCACCAGAGACCGCCAGTAGTAATGATGTCACTTATAGTAATTAGTGTTTTTGTTAACCAGGGCAGTTCCTGTCCGGTATTAATAAATACACGGGTTACCTGGGGCACGACATAGGCCATCAGGATTGTGACAATGATTATGGCAAAGACCGAAACCACGATTGGGTAGATAAACGCCTGCCAGACTTTTTGTTGCAGCGCCTGCCTGCTTTCCATGTAGACAGCAAGCCTTTCCAGGATTTGGTCCAGTTGTCCAGACTGTTCGCCAGCGTCAATTAAAAAACGAAATATATCCGGAAATGCGTT
The DNA here is from genome assembly GCA_913009895.1 of uncultured Acidiferrobacteraceae bacterium. Classification (GTDB taxonomy): domain Bacteria; phylum Pseudomonadota; class Gammaproteobacteria; order Acidiferrobacterales; family SZUA-150; genus SZUA-150. The sequence goes on from CAJVXY010000024.1 coordinate 40,127, forward strand.
GGGAAATGCCGCCATACTGGTGGACAAGGCCTGGCCTTCAAGGACATTACCGCGCACACCTGCGAGAATGGATTTTGTCTTTGGTGATTCTGTTTGTTCAATCAGGGCATCGAGACACTGCTCCACCGTCATGCCAGCACGAACCAGGGTGGCGAACTGGCGTGTAATGAGTGCCAGATCGGCAGTTGAAATACTCCTGCCAATGCCAAACTTTGTTTTTTTCCCCGCCCGCTTTTTTTCACTTATAATTTCAACATTTAACGGGGTAAGGCCACGCTCACGCAAGAGCACCCGGACCTGGCGCTCAGTGTCTGCTTCAAGTACGCCCTTATCGGTACGACCTTTTATCGTTAATGCCTGGTATTCGTAGGCGGCCATAACTTGTTATCGAGCCACCCTTAAAACTTCTTCCAGGCTGGTATTCCCCTGTTGTACCCAGCGAAGTCCATCGGCGCGGAGTCCTGTCATGCCGTGGGATGAGGCATAGTCTCGTATGTTGGCCTCAGATCCACTTTCGTGTACCAGTTCACGGATCGTATCATCAACCTGCAGTAGTTCGTATATGCCGCTTCTGCCAACATAACCAGTATGCCCGCAATTATCACATCCCCTGGCGCTATATATTTCTTTAATAATCTTGCCTTCTTTGAGTTCGGACAAGATTTCGGATTCAACAGTGGTGGGTTTGTGGGCTTGTCGACATTCGGGACAGAGTCGACGAACCAGCCGCTGAGCCAATACGCCAATTAAACTGGATGCTACCAGGAATGGTTCAACGCCCATGTCAACGAGACGGGTGACAGCGCCAACTGAGTCATTCGTGTGTAACGTTGCCAGTACTAAATGACCGGTCAGACTGGCCTGGACAGCGATTTGAGCAGTTTCCAGGTCACGAATCTCACCAATCATAATGACATCAGGATCCTGGCGCAGGATGGAGCGTAACGCCCGGGCAAAATTCATTTCGATTTTGGTGTTTATCTGAGTCTGGCCAATACCATCGAGATCGTATTCGATCGGATCTTCTACGGTCATGATGTTCAATTTTTCTGTATCAAGACGAGACAGTGCCGCGTAGAGCGTAGTCGTTTTACCTGAGCCCGTCGGACCAGTTACCAAAATAATTCCGTGTGGTTGTCTAATTAATACATCAAGGGCCGTACTGTCTTTCTTCGACATACCCAGATGTTCAAGATCAAGGCGGCCAGCCTGTTTGTCCAGTAAACGCATGACAACCCGTTCGCCATGACCGGTTGGCAGAGTGGAGACACGAACATCAACAGGGTGTCCGGCGAGGCGCAGGGTGATACGACCGTCCTGGGGCAAGCGTTTTTCGGCAATATCCAGGTCTGCCATAATTTTGATGCGCGAAACCAAAACGCCATGTAATACTTTTTTCGGTTCGACAATATCGCGTAGTACGCCATCTTGTCTGAAGCGGACAACAGACCGGGTTTCAAACGGTTCGATATGAATATCGGAGACATTTTCCCGAACGGCCTGGGTGAGCAGGGCATTAATTAACCTGACAATGGGTGCATCGTCCTCACTTTCAAGCAGGTCTTCGGCGACTGGCAGATTCTGGGCAATTGCTGTCAGATCCAGGTCTTCATCGAGACCATCAACAATTTGCTCGGCGTGACTGATATTTCTTTCATAGGCTCTGTTTAGTGCTGTTTCAAATAGCTCATGATCCAGTTCGGAAACATAAACGGGCGTTTCAAGACTACGATAAAGTTCGGTTAACACCTGTGTAGAGACACCACGTTTGGCCCAAACCTCAATCCCATCTTTGTGTTGCCTGGCGCTGATAACACCGTGACGTTTTGCAAAATGATAGGGCAGGCGCTGTGTCCATGACGGGTCTAGATCTTCAAGATTAATTCCCTTTGCCATGGCCAAGTGTTAGTTCTCCTCGCCAGCATCGGGTGTTGAATTATTTTCCTGTGATTTAAGACTGTCACGATCAAGAATTATTACATTGTCAGGCTCAATGCCAGAATTATTTTTGGACTCGTTGATTTCACCAGGACCCAGCAACTCTTCAGAATCATTATTTTCAGTTTTCGATAATGGTTTTATGATCACAGACTCGTTATTTTTTTCAATTACTTCTTCTGTTACTTCGTTTGGCTTAAAACGCTCAAAAATATTTCGCTTGTAGGGGTAGTCTTTAAAGATTTTTTGATTGCCAAGAATGTAGTCGTAGCGGTCGGCTGTGTAACGATAGCTGTCGCTAGCATTACGCACAATTGTAGGTTTCAAGAACACCATCAAGTTGGTTTTTTTCTTGCCTGAAGTTTTATATTTAAAAAGCCAGCCGATTAACGGAATACTGCCGAGAATGGGCACTGCTTGTTCACTTTCATCCTGGCTATCCTCGATCAGGCCACCTAGGACAATGGTGTGACCATCTTCAACAAGAATTGTAGTTTCAATGACGCGTGTATTGGTGACTAGATCCTGGGCGGCAATGGTTGCTTGCCTGACTACGCTTGATACCTCGGTCATGATCTCCAGTTTAATACTGCCGCCTTCAGTAATTTGGGGTTTTATTTGGAGCGTTAATCCAACATCTTTTCGTTCAACCGTCTGAAAAGGGTTTATACCACCGCCAGCTGCCCCCCCGGCCTGGGTAAAACTACCGGTTAAAAATGGCACGTTCTGGCCAACGACAATTTTTGCTTCGGCATTATCCAGTGTTAATAAATTAGGCGTCGAGAGAATATTTGCCATATTGCGTGTTTCCAGGGCTCGGGCCAGGCCGCCTATTCCCCGTGTCACCGTGCCATCAGGTAATGTAATCTCGGGCCCAAGAACTGCCAGCGTTAAACCCGCAGCTCCCCCTAACGAGGTTGGGTCAGCAATTGCGCCGGCCAGGCTGTTACCGACAGTAAAATTAGTGGCACCAGCGAGTGTACTATCACCAGCTGACCCTACACCTGCAAACTGAAATCCCAATTCGGCAGCATTATCAGATGATATCTCAACAATTAATGCCTCGACATAAACCTGTGCCCGTCGGATGTCCAGTTTTTCAATGACGCCGCGTATGTTGTTATAAACCGCATCTGAAGCATTGATAATTAATGAGTTGGTATCTTCATCGGCCTGGATTAATGAAGTTTGTGTTTGGGCAGCAACACCTTTGGCGCCAGCAGAGCGACTCCGAATCGCCTGTTTTTTTGTTGCAGCTTCCAACAGGCCACGCAATATTTCTACCAGGCTCTTTGCATCCGCATTTTTGAGATAAATAACACGAGTATTACCGCCGGTTGATTTTGCCGGTACATCAAGTTTTAAAATTAAAGCCTTGAGCTGGGCGACACGAACGGGATCATCACTACGCACAATCAAACTATTGGTGCGCAGATCGGGCACAACAGTAGACTGTGAGCCAAGGGCTGCTGCTGCCTGCCCCCCTTTATTTGGTGCAACCCGGCCAGCGGTTTTCCCCCGGCTGATTAGTTGGCCAATGAGTTCCGCCATGTCCAGTGCCGAGGCATATTTGATCGGAATGATTGTTATATTCGTTGAAACCGGTTGGTCTAATTCATAGATAATATTTAGCAAGCGACCGATATTGGATGCAAAATCCGTGAGGATTAGTGCGTTTGCCGGCGCGTAGGCAGATAACTGACTGGTTGGTGCCATCAAGGGACGTATCAAGGGGACGAGTTGGGTTGCATTACCGTATTGTACAACCACGACCTGGGTAATCATTTGTTCACCACCACGCTTGAGTGCGCCCCTGCGGCGGGTGGCATATTGTTTGCCTTCGCCGATAGGAATTATTTTTATCACGTCCTTGGTGACAGATGCTGCGGTAAATCCCTGCGCCTTTAATGCCGAAAGAAATATATCGTAAGCGGCTTTTTTTGAAACCGGCTTGGCAGAAATAATTGTGACCTTGCCTTTTACCCTGGGGTCAAGAATAAAATTGGTTTTGGTAATTTGAGATATGGTTTTGATGACCGCCTTGATATCTGCGTCCTGGAAATTAAACAACATTGCATCGGCACTGCCAGAGATTAAAGATGCCTTTTTTTTCTTTTTGACCGATTGTGATGTTCTGGTTACAGGAGCTGTGCCAGCTGGTGCGGGTACCCCTGAAGATGGAGATACTGCTCCTTGATTCGCGCCCGGCTTGTACTCAAACTTGGATGGTGGCACTTTTTTCTTGACCGGTTTACTGGCGCGCTGGGCCTCAAGGGGTTTGAGTTCCACCGCATAGACAGGCAGGTACCAGAGCACGATCAGGCACGCGATGATAAAAAACAGGCTTGTACTTGTATGGTTTTTATTTGGTTTTTTGTGAAGTAAAACGGACGGAATCATGTTTTTTAGTGTTCAGACTGATGAAAAAGTTTTTGACCCTCATGGACCAGGGAAATTTTAATAATTTGTAATAATCAGGCAGTATAACCCATTGATTAAAAAAGAAAAGTGATCCATTTGTTACGACTTTCCAGCTTGACGCCAAGTATACCCGTAAGGCGGTTGTGATGGTATCTGCCGAGACTGGCATTCCCTGTCGCATAAACCGCTATTGGGCGTTATAAAACATTACAATAAAGAATGAAAATATTCCTGGCATTTTATGCATACCTGCTATTGCATGATTTAATGAATGAAAAGTGGAGTTAGTTCAGTGACAATCAAATGTAATGCCAAACATTTCCCTAATTGACCAGTTGGAAATTCGTCGGGCTACCCAAGTCGACGTCATCACGCGAATCGTGTTGGGCTTATGGGCAGCCCTGTACATACCGATCACACGGAGTACTTATATAAGTATCGCGAAAATTATTTTGTTATTACTGGTGTTTGGCCTCTTTTCCGGATGTTCACCAGCCGGGGACGAGAAAAATGCACCATCAAACATCACGGATTTGTTTTCTTATACCAAAGCCGCCACGGGCGAATTGACTGCAAAAACAATTCTGGACGGGGACCAGCGAGCGGGGTTTCAGTATCCGCCGTTACGGGGCGGGCTTGGCGAAAGGGGAGTCACCTACTGGTTTTACGGGGTTATCCCGTCCAGGTTAACTGATGGATCAGACCATGTCATGGAAATCACATACCCTATTTACGATTTGGTGGATGTTTGGGTTCGTCAAAAAGGCAGGCAAGATAAGTATTATAAAGCAGGCTTTTTACGCCCATTTGCCACTCGTATTATCCAGGATCCTGATATCGCCTTTCCTGTGCCAGTAAATGGGATAGATACGGAAGTCGTAATAGCCATAGCCACCACCACACCATTGCCGTTTTCTGTCCGATTATGGTCTAACAAGTCATGGCAGGAACACCAAATCCAGACGAGCCTGTGGTACGGGGCCCTGTTTGGAACAATCAGTATACTTATACTATATAACCTGTTCCTGGCAACGGCGCTAAAAGACCCGAGCTACTTCTATTATGTCGCCTATTTATTCATGCTCGCGCTTATTAGCGCTATGAACTCTGGCTACAGTGAAAAATACCTGTGGCCGGATTACGGTGGAATAAGTACGCGTAGTTTGCTGGCGGCAGTATCGCTCTCGGTTATATTTGTGCTGCAGTTTTGTAACCATTTCCTGGGTGTGCGCACGCTTTTCCCGAGGGCGTGGAGAATTTCCGTCGTCATTATGGCAGTGGTCCTGCCGTTGTCACTGCCTGAGGTGCTTGGTTACACTTCGGCGCTGAATGTAATCGTTATTATTGTTCTGACCAATGCCGTGCTTCTTTACTATACACTGATATCTGTCGCTGCCTTGCGTGCGGGCGTAAAACAAGCCAGGTATATTTTAGTCGCTTTTTCAACTTATATTGTTGGTTACGTCTATTACCAACTCTATATGTTTAATGTTGTCGAGCCTAACTGGTTTGCAGCCCATGCCATAGAATGGGGAATTTTGCTTGAGGCGATCATGTTGTCACTGGCGCTGGCCGATCGTATTAACGTTATCTCCCAAAAAAAAGAGCTTGCCGAGGAGTCCATGCTGGTGGCACAAAGAGAGTTCTCCCGGCGTATAATTAAAGTACAGGAACAGGATCGCGAATCATTTGCCAATACCCTGCATGATTCTATTGGCCACGGTTTATTGGTACTGAAACAGGGCATTGAGGAGATTCTGAAAAAACCGGCATCCTCTCCGACGGATTCAGAAAAGGTTCGTAACCTGGCAGACTATTGTGGTGAGGTGCTTGGCGATGTGCGCGGTTTATCCCACGATCTTCATCCGCATATACTGACACGTCTTGGGCTCAAGGCGGCGATTGAGGCCATACTCGAGCGCGCCATGTCACCGAAAGATATTGAGTGGATTGCGGATATCCATAACACAGACAAGGTACTGGACATTGACGCTCAGCTGGCAATCCTTCGCTGCATTCAGGAAGCCATCAATAATATACTTAAACATGCCAGGGCGACCGAAGTGATTGTATCGCTTCATGTCCGTGAGCAAGATGTGTCGGTAGATATCAAGGACGACGGCATCGGTTTTGATGTCGCGAGCAGTTTTTCACAAGGCATGGGTCTTGCTACCATGAAAGGTCGTGCGGAACTGCTCGGCGGGTATCTTGAAATAAACTCAAAGCCGGATGTGGGCACCCACATCAAAATACTGGTTCCGATTAAATGACCTGTGTATAATTATGGAACACTGGCGCCTGTTTAATTTCTACAGCTTATTTGAATTTTATAAGCACTAGTACTTAGTTTAGTGAGTACTTGTACTCATGAAAATGAGTAGATTTCCCCATGGTTTTTTCATGTCATGAGACTTACAGTTAGTGCAACTGAAAACAGATCGAAATGTAAGCGGGATGTAAGGACCCCGTGGTAGTGTGGTCTATTAGAACGGCCATGTAGACGAAGGAGAACCCATATTGTGGTCGTGGGAAACGCCGGTAATGGCGCGGACTCTGACTTCATTCTGACGTCTTACTTACCTGTGATCCGGTGATGTGAAGACAGAAAAGGCTGGGAAAGATGTATCACGTATCAAATCAATTTTCGAAAATTGAAAGAGCAGGTAAGGCCGGTTTTAAATATGACTCAATGAACCTGAGCCCACATTCCAACACTGTATTAATCGCGGATGATCACCCGATTTTCCGCCAGGGGCT
>CAJVXY010000025.1 GCA_913009895.1 uncultured Acidiferrobacteraceae bacterium
GCTGATTATGGTACGCACTCAATGCGGCGCACTAAGGTCGCATTAATCTATCGTCGCACGAAGAACCTCAGAGCGATTCAATTACTGCCTGGGCATACCAAGCTGGAAAGTACAGTTCGTTACCTGGAGATTGAAGTAGATGATGCCCTGGAAATGTCAGAACAAACAGAAGCTTGATCCATTCTCGGGAGTGCCTGTCTGTTAGGCGCTCCTGGTTACTTTTATTTTATCGAGATCTTGGAATATATAGCTGCTCAATACACGAAGCGGACGGTCGTTAACGGCTCGCATAATGGGCGCTGCTTTGCTTTGACCCAGTGAGTGAAGTGAACAAATTGATGCGATTGTTAGGCGATTTCATCACTACCGCTCACTGACAACGCAAAACAATAACATCAGCACCCAATGGCGGGGTCGGTAAACCTTGTGATTTCATTCGCTCCTTCATGACCCATAATCCAGTATTGGCTTTCATTGCGTCACCTGTTTCTGGGTTTAAGACAAACATACTGAAGCCAGTAGAACATGATATCCACGGCACCTCTGGATTCTCGCGACATACCGCATCTTCCATCATTAGCCAGTCTGGGAATTGTAATCCTTGATTATTGGGCTTCCGTTTTAACTCGAACATTATCGATTCCAGTTTTAATGATTTTTGCCATGAACCGTTCTCAAACGACATGCCAACACCATCTACCGATTTACAAAACCAACTTTTTTTGCAGCTGAAGCGTTTAAGGAAATTAGAATTGCTAGAATAAAAATTAGTATTTTCATATATCTGAATCCATATTCGTTATGATTTCTTTAAACGCCTACCGACTTTGCTTACGGGATTTTGAGAAGCGTAGCGTAGCAAAAAACCGGTACAACGCCTTATTATAAGTCAATGATTTAAAGGCTTGCATGAATAAGTGTTAGATTGTTTTTTGTTAAGCATTTCTATAATTTCTAAGCATACATCCAAATCTTTATCGAAACCATGAACAGAAATTATGTAATCCTTTCCTTTTTTAAAAACACCATAATCAGCACTATAGCCAATTTTGTTTTCGTGGAAGAAACTTTTTAAAACTTCTGCATCAGCTGCAAATGTAGTTGCTGGCCATATTAAGCCTATTATTAATAAAGTGTCTCTCATTTCATCTCCTCTGACTTATAACGAATAAGCTAAGGAGCGGCAAAAGACGATAGCCTTTTTACCGTCCCGCTAAAGTGCCTTGCTAGCACTGCAACTAAGTAGCTTTACCTCGGAAGGCATAGCCAGCAGCGAAAAGAGATAGGGCCTTGAAATGTACCCATATATCTTGCGCAGCAATTATTTTTACAGCGCTATTGTTAAAATAAATAATTGCTGAAGCAATTAAGCCTATGGTAATTATTACGGATAATACAATAGTTATAATAGAGTGTGATTTAGATTTAGTAAACATTCGCACCTCACCTACCGCATACGCGATTGGTAGATACGATGCCTATATCTAGTGGCGTGGCCAGAATTGGAACATCGCGATTTTAAATTATATCGCCGAGGCTTGAAGGCCATCTGGTCAAGGTAACCAGTGATTCAATTACAACACCATCACCCTTATTCTTCAATAGTGCTAACAGTGCATTAGAAGGCGTGTCGTAAACACCCTAATTCGGGGCATTAGACAGCTCGCCGCCTAGTTCAAAAAACATAGCCATTCTCAATATTTTGTCATTCAGTCACTAAAAAGACTAGGTCAGCATGACCGGCTGCTTTCGCTGCAAAGCAGCCGTTTGGTAGTTATATGTTGGCAATGAACATTAATCTTGCACAAAACAAAAGATATTTTTCAGCTTCTGTCGTCCATATTATTTTTGCCATTCCCTGGTTTTTTTCTCCATGTCTCCATTAGAAATATGTTTGCCATTTTTTGCGTCTGCAATGCCATTGTTTACCATGCGCTTGAATGCCAGCTCACGCAGAATATCATCATAGCTGCTATCTTCTGGCGGACTATCGAGCACCTGTTTTATCTGATCTTTTGCGGTAAACATATATCACCATTCATAAAGTTATTACGTAAGTATAGTATTTTTTTAGTAGGTTATAAAATCAGGCAGCAGTTTTTATGGAGATTATTTCTTACTGGCCAGGTGAGCATTTATCGACAGCACAAAAAAAGCCACCCGTATGGGTGGCTTTTACTCGTCATGACGAAACATGATTAAAAATCTATCATGTATCGAATGACAGAGACCCTTTCATATTACCCAGCGCCTTTTTTTCGATTTGCCTGATGCGTTCTGCCGAGATGTTGTATTTAGCGGCCAGTTCATGGAGGGTCGCTTTTTTACCGGCCAACCAGCGGCTGTTGATAATGTCCCGACTTCTTTCGTCCAGACCTTTTAAGGCATCAGATATTTTTTCGTTGCGATCGCTGGTCTGGTCATTTTGTATGGCCAGTTGTTCAGGGTTATAACGCATGTCCTGAATGAAACCAGCAGGCGCGCTCCGGAATTCATCATCATTGTCCTGGTTGTCAGCATCAAAGGCCATGTCACGACCGGTTAATCGCGATTCCATTTCCAGCACGGTTTTTTCCGGCACATCAAGATTGGTTGCCATATCAGAAACTTCCTGCCCGCTTAACCAGCCAAGATGTTTCCGTGATTTGCGTAGATTAAAAAATAATTTACGCTGGGCCTTGGTGGTGGCGACTTTGACAATGCGCCAGTTCTTGAGCACGAAGTCATAAATTTCTGCCTTGATCCAGTGGATGGCAAAAGAAACCAGGCGCACACCGCGCTCAGGATCAAAGTGTTTGACTGCCTTCATCAGGCCAATATTGCCTTCCTGGACCAGGTCACCCATGGGCAGACCGTAACCGGCAAAACCTTTGGCAACCCGCATGACGGATCGTAATTGAGAAATAACCAGCTGTTGGGCGGCTTTTAAATCACCCTTATCACGGTATCGCGTCGCCAGGTTTTTCTCTTCGGTGGCGGATAAGACAGGCAGGGCGTTAATCGCCTGGGTGTAGCTGGCAAGCCCGGCATCGTTATGAAAATTGATCGCTAACGGATACTTATTAGTCATTTTCCATCTCTCCCAATATAAGGGTCTTCTAATAAAGACCATTTTAGCACTCAAACATTTAGAGTGCCAATAGTCTTGAGAGTTCCCCGGTTAAAATCCTATAACCTATTGTTTCTAGTGTAATTAATGGAATAGTTTAAACCATAAAGCGGTCTGGAAAAGACCGGGGGGAAACCTTTAAGTTGGGTTAATTTCGCGCAAATGTCGACCCACTGCCAGCCGTGAGCCTAACCAGCCCAGGGAGGCGCCAATGAGCAATAACAGGCCGGTCTGTGGGCCATCCAGACCGCTGATCTCAAGCTGACTTGCATAGAGGCTGGTCAGTTGCGACATGGGCTCAGCAATTACCAGCAACCCGCCCTGAACCAGTAACCATGCGCCAAAGGCCCCGAGCAGGCCCTGGATTAAGCCTGAATACAGAAAGGGCCGGCGAATAAAGGCATTGGTGCCCCCCACCAGTTTGGTGATTTCAATTTCACTGCGACGATTGGTGACCGCCAGGCGGATGGTATTGCCAATGGTCAGAATGACGCCGAGGCCTAGCAGCACGGCCAATAACCAGACCCCCCGTTTCGCGAGCACCAGGAACGCAGACAGTCGCTTGACCCATTCAAGATCGAGCTGGGCGAGCTCTACCTGGTTATTGTTCCTGATTGTTTTTAGTAATGCTTCCAGTGTCTCCGGATCGGCAGCACTTTGTTTCGGCGTGACGATAATGACTGCCGGTAAGGGGTTTTTTTTCATGGCCTTGATGGCGTCGCCAAAGCCGGAATATTTTTTAAATTCAGCCAGGGCTTCCCTGGCGGAAATATACCGGGTTCGTTCAATGTTTTTATTCTGCGCCAGTTTTTTAGTAATTCTTTTGGCGCTGGATTCACTGACGGATTTTTTTAAAAAAACAGAAATCTGGGCGCTGTCCTTGATGGCACCACTGGCCTGTTGGGCGTTCTCGAGAACAACAAACAAGCCCGCCGGCAAGGCCAGGGTAATGCCAAGCACTGCAATTGTCATCAAGGTGGCGACCGGAGTAGACCATAATTGTCCCAGCGAAAAGAACAGTGTCTGAAAGTGCCGCAAGAAATAATTTTTCATGACAACGTTTTATTGAGCATTGTATTCATCGTCGTTTTCGGAATCATAAACCAGCTGGCCCTCGGCAAGCTGGATTACCCGTTTTTGTAATCGTTTCAGTTGTCGCAGGTCATGGGTTGCAATCATGACGGTGACACCATGGACATGAAAATCATAAAATAAATCCATAATTTCATCAGAGAGTTTTTCATCGAGATTACCCGTGGGTTCGTCTGCAAGTATCAAGGGCGGTTTGTTAACCACGGCACGGGCGATGCCGACCCGTTGTTGCTCACCACCAGACAATGTCAGCGGGTAGAGTTTTTCCTTATTGAGTAAGCCAACCTTGTCCAGTGAGGCCCGGACGCGGCGTTGGATCTCACGATGGTTGAGCCCGGATACCACCAGTGGCAGGGCCACGTTATCAAACACGGTTCGATCAAGCAGTAGCTTGTGATCCTGGAATATAATGCCGATATCGCGACGAAAATAGGGTATGCGCCAGTTAGACAGTTTATTACAGTTTTTATTATTGACTTGCAGGATGCCCCGGGTGGGCCGCTCAATGAGTGTGATTAATTTAAACAATGTACTTTTGCCGGCACCGGAATGGCCAGTGACAAAAACCATTTCTTCCGGTTTGACATTAAACGTTACTGCTTTCAGGGCATCATGGCCCCCGGGGTAGCGTTTAGAAATATTTTCCAGTTGTATCATTGTTTCGTATTATTGAGGTGGCCAGTTAAGATTTTAGTTTTTGTTTCAATTAATATATTTTTGTTTATAACCTGGCTTGCCAACTCAACTGGCCAACAAGGCATCGATATAATCGACCGCATCAAATGGCCGTAAATCTTTTTGTCCTTCACCGACACCAATGAACCAGATGGGCATGCCGGTTTTTTTTGCGATCGCCAGTACGATACCGGCCTTGGCCGTACCATCGAGCTTGGTGATAATAATGCCGGTGACATTGACGGCGGTATTAAAATTGGTAAGTTGTACCAGCGCATTTTGTCCGGTGCCGGCGTCGAGCACCAGTAATACTTCATGGGGGGCAGCAACATCTCTTTTGTTGATCACGTTTCGAATCTTGATCAGTTCCTGCATGAGATCGGTACTGGTATGTTGGCGACCGGCGGTATCAACCATTAATACATTAACGGATTTTGCGGCCGCAGATTCCATGGCATCATGGACAACAGAAGCGGCATCTGAACCGATTGGCTGGGATATGACCGGGACATCATTGCGCGTGCCCCAGGCTTGTAGTTGTTCAACCGCCGCCGCCCGAAAGGTGTCACCAGCGGCGAGCATGACAGTCTGACCAGCTTGTGCCAGTCGGGCGGATAATTTACCTATGGTTGTGGTCTTGCCAACGCCATTGACGCCAACCGTCATGATAACGAATGGTTTTTCCTGTTTGGTAATGACCAGGGGCCGGGTGCAGGGCGCCAGTAATTCCAGCAAATATTTTTTTATAAAATCATAAACAGCGGCACTATCAGTCAGTGACTTCCTGGCGACGCCTTGCTGTATTGCGCCAATAATATCCTGGGTCAGCTCAATACCAACATCGGCCGTCAGGAATAGTGTTTCCAGTTCTTCCAGCAAGGCCGCGTCTATGGGTTTTTTGCCTGATAAGAGGCCAGCCAGACCCAGTCCCCGTCCTAATTTACCAAACAAGCCTGCTGGTTTATTGTCAATTATGGTATTGGTCATTTGATATTCAACATTCCACTCGATATATAGTATCTTTGATGTAGTATCTTTACCTGGTATTTCCCGGCGCCAGATTGTTGCTGTCCAGATATATGCGGACTGGCGTATTATCCGTGTCTCATTTGCTGAAAGGAAGGATTGTATTTTGAAAAGCAGTTTTTTGATATATCACAGAAAATTATTTGGTCGTTTTTTAAAAACGGTATTGGTCGTGGCGGTAGTGACCGGCATGACAGGCTGTTCCGAGAAGCTTGTCCAGGAGCAGACCCTTGCTAACGGCCTCAAGGTCATTGTCCGGGAAGATCATCGGGCCCCGGTGGTGGTGGCACAAATCTGGTACAAGGTGGGCGCCATAGATGAACCGGCAGGATTAACCGGTATCTCCCATGTCCTGGAACATGTCATGTTCAAGGGCACAAAAAATCTCAAAGTAGGTGAGTTTTCGAAAATAATTGCCAAACAGGGCGGCCGCGAGAACGCATTTACCGGTGATGATTACACCGCCTATTTTCAGCAACTGGAGAAATCCAGGCTCGAGATTAGTTTTAAGCTTGAAGCAGACAGGATGCAAAACCTGTTGATAAACGAGGCCGAGGCAAAAAAAGAAATCCGGGTGGTCATGGAAGAACGGCGCTTGCGAACCGACGACAAGCCCGAGTCTTTAACTTACGAGAAGTTTAATGCCACGGCTTACCAGGTGCATCCTTATAAAAATCCTGTCATTGGCTGGATGAAGGACCTGGAATCAATCAAGGTGAAGGACCTGGAGGCCTGGTACAAGCGCTGGTACGCACCCAATAATGCCACGCTGGTCGTTGTTGGCGATGTCAAACCGAAAGAAGTTTTTGCCCTTGCTGAAAAATATTATGGCAAAGTGCCCCGGGCTAAAGTAACGCCGCAAAAAATCAAACCTGAGCCCGAGCAGAAAAAAATGCGGTCTAGCCAGGTGTCGGCACCGGCCAAGGTTCCCTATCTCATATTTGGTTATCATGTGCCGGTGATCGATGGCAGCAAGGATCAGTGGCAGCCTTATGCGCTTAGTGTCCTGGCGGGCGTGCTTGATGGCGGCAACAGCTCACGATTTACCCGGGATTTAATCAGGGGCAGTAAGGTGGCTGCTACCGCAAGCGCTGGTTACAGCATGTATTCCCGTGGACCCGGCATGTTTTTATTTGATGGCAATCCAGCAAACAATAAAACCATTCCCGAGCTCGAAAAGGCGATGCATGATCAAATTGATCAGGTAAAAAATGAACTTGTTACTGATGTCGAGCTTAAAAGGGTAAAGGCACAAGTATTGGCAGGAGATATTTTTTCCCGTGATTCTGTTTTTTACCAGGCCATGCGTATCGGTACACTGGAAACCATCGGACTGAAGCACACTTTACTGGATGATTATGTAAAAAATATCCAGGCAGTGACGGCTGAACAAGTCAGGCAAGTCTCAAAAAAATACTTTTATAAACAAAACATGACACGAACCGAACTCAAACCCACCAAGATTACATCGGGACGTCCAAACCAGTCGGGAGGCCCCAATGTCCGCAATTAAATATTTTATAGTATTGGTTTTATTATTCACGAGTCCGCTACTGTTCGCCTCCCCGGAAATCCAGTCATGGAAACTGAAGAACGGGACGCGGGTATTGTTTGTTAAAGCAAATGATTTACCAATAGTACAAGTTGCAGTGACTTTTGATGCTGGCAGTGCCCGTGACCCGGCTGGCAAGAACGGTTTGTCGATGATGGTAGCCGGTATGCTTGAAGAAGGCGTGCCGGGTATGGATGCCGACCAGATCGCCGCTGTATTTGAGGATCAGGGCGCGATATTTAGTGCTTCCAGTAGCCGCGATATGTTAACAATTTCTCTAAGAAGTTTGTCCGGTGCCGAATATTTAGAACCGGTTACTTCAATGTTTCGCAAGCTGATGTTGAAGCCAACTTTTCCGCTGGAGAGTTTTGAGCGGGAACGGAGCCGCGCCCTGACTGGCTTGAAACAGGCACAGGCAGATCCGGGGACTTTAGCCCAATGGAATTTTTTTAAAGCCGTTTATGGTGATCATCCTTATGCTTTTCCTGGCGAAGGCACATCGGAAAGTCTGACCCTCCTGCAATGGCCTGACCTGGCTAAATTTCACAAGCGTTACTTTAACGGCAGTAATGCGGTAATGATCATGGTCGGAGACCTGGGTAACCGGCAAGCCCGGTCACTGGCAAAAGAGATTGCCGGTGAACTACCTGATGGAGATAAAGCATCACCCTTACCGGATGTCGTTTTACCAACAAAAAAGAATGAAGAGTTTATGGCGTTTCCTTCCAGCCAGTCACACATCCGGATTGGTCAACCGGGCATGCACCGGAAGGACCCGGATTATTTTACGCTCTACGTGGGAAATTATATTCTTGGCGGTGGCGGCCTGGTTTCCAGGTTATCGGAAACTATCCGGGAAAAAGAAGGGCTTGCCTATAGTGTCTATAGTTACTTCTGGCCATTAAGAAAAGAAGGTCCGTTTCTTATTGGCATGCAAACCCGAAATGACCAGCGTGGCAAGGCGATTTCATTATTGCGAAGTATACTCAAGGATTTTGTTGACAACGGTCCGACGCAAGCAGAATTGGATGCCGCCAAACAGAATTTAACTGGTGGTTTTCCGTTGCGTATTGACAGTAATAAAAAGATTGCTGGATATTTGAATGTAATCGGTTTTTATAATTTACCCCTGACCTACCTGGATGATTTTAAAGATCGCATAAATGAAGTTACCGTGGCCAAAATAAAAGATGCGTTTAAGCGGCGTATTCACGATGATAAATTAGTTACAATTGTTGTCGGCGGTAAACAATAATTATTCGTGAAAAGAAAATCCGAACTTAAGAACTTGCGGAGGAAATCAGCCGGCGTTTTACCAGGATCGGTTCGTATAATCGCCGGCCAGTGGCGAGGCCGAAAACTTCCAGTGCCAGTTGTTGAGGGGCTGCGGCCGACACCAAATCGAATCAGGGAAACATTATTTAACTGGTTACAACCCTGGATCGAAGGGGCCGACTGTCTTGATTTATCGGCAGGTACCGGCAGTTTGTGTTTTGAATCCCTGTCTCGAGGTGCCAGGGCGGCCGTGCTGGTTGAATCTTCACACACAGCTGTTAATCAAATCAGGGAGAATTTGAAATTATTAAACGCCAGTAATGGAATTGTTTTGGAAGAATCGGCACTCCAGTATTTGCAGGGCCAGGTGCAGGAATTTGATATTATATTCCTGGACCCGCCATTCAAGAGCGATTTGGTCGCGACGTGTTTTGCATTAATTCACGAGCGGGTCTGGCTTAAACCCGGCGGCCTGTTATATATTGAGGCACCGGCAAAATCCGAGTTGCCTGATTTGCCAACGGGCTGGTCCTTGTTCAGGAGCAAGTCCAGTGGCGAAGTGGGTTATCACTTACTCAGGTTTGATGGGCCTGAAGAGATTGTAAACAATGGATAAAAAAATATGCCAGTAACTGCATTGTACCCGGGCACATTTGATCCGGTCACAAACGGCCATACAGATATTGTGCGTCGCGCCTGTCGTTTGTTTGACCGGGTGATTGTGGCCGTTGCTGCAAACGTGGATAAACATCCGCTATTTGATCTCGATGAGCGGGTAACGATGGCGCGAGATGTTTTGTCGGAATTCCCGGTTGTTGATGTGGTCGGATTTGATAATCTACTGGTAGATTTTGTCCAGCAACAAGGGGCGACAGTCATCATTCGTGGCATCCGGGCGGTCTCGGATTTTGAATACGAATTTCAAATGGCGGGCATGAATCGACAAATAGCCCCAGATATTGAAACGGTATTCATGACACCCGCTGAACAACATTCTTTCATTTCAGCCTCACTGGTAAAGGAAATAGCGCACCTTGGGGGCGAAGTTGCGCCTTTTCTGGACAAGCGTGTAGTCGCTGCACTCAAGAAAAAAATAAGTTAAAATTGCCATTCCAGCAGGAGTTTTATTTTAGTTTTAAAAAAAGTTGCAGGTTATGTTATGGCGTTAAAAATTACTGATGAGTGTATTAATTGTGATGTGTGTGAACCGGAATGCCCCAATGGCGCCATCACCCAGGGCGAAGAGATTTATGTGATTGATCCGGCGCTCTGTACGGAGTGTATTGGTCACTATGAAGAATCACAGTGCGTGGAAGTTTGCCCGGTGGATTGCTGTATTGCCGATGGAGCCCATGTGGAGTCTGAAGAAGTACTGAGAAAAAAATATGAGAAGCTCATTAGTGAAGAGGCTTAATATTTTTTGCAAGACTAATCTAAATCAAACCACTTCACTTTCAAGCCACCCGGCTTGTCTCCCGGACAATTTAAAAAAAACACAAATAAATTATTTCTTTCCAGTTAAAACAATTTCCCGTTATGGCGACCAATGGTATCAATTAGAGACAAAGAGTTAGTATGGCCTGCGCCTTAAAATCAAGTTACCGAATATTATTAATATTATCCCTGGTTGTTTATTCCGGCTATGCGGCCTCTGGGGCTAACACGCCATCGGCATCTGCAGTCGCAAGTGCTCATCCCCTGGCAACCCAGGCTGGCCAGGAGATTCTTGCCGCTGGAGGTAATGCGTTTGATGCCGCCATTGCTGTGACAGCGACCCTGGCTGTTGTCGAACCATCGGGTTCCGGTTTGGGTGGGGGCGGGTTCTGGTTACTTCATCGGGCCAAAAACGGCCTTGAGGATGGCCTCGATATCATGATCGATGGTCGTGAGACGGCACCAGCCGCGGCAACCCACGATATGTTTCTCGATAAAGCGGGGAATTTTGTGTCCAAATTATCTCTGGATACGACATTGGGTGCGGGTATTCCCGGTGTGCCGGCAGCCCTTGACCACATCGCCAAACGTTACGGCAAGCTCTCTTTAAAACAGTCTTTGGCGCCGGCAATTCGTTATGCGGAACAAGGGTTTAAAATAACAAAACATTACCAGCGACTGGCCACCATGCGCCACAAGGTATTATTAAGGTCACCGGCAGCAAAGATAGTATTTCTTGATGATGGCAAAGTACCGGCGCTTGGTTACAACTTGCGCCAACGTGATTTGGCTACAACCTTGCGGCTCCTGGCTCGTTCAGGTCGTGCAGGATTTTATGAGGGAAAATTTGGCAAGTTACTTGTGAGCGCGGTTCGGGAAACTGGCGGTATCTGGACATTAAAAGATTTAAAAAACTATCGTGTTATTGAAAGACAACCTGTAATTACTACATATAAAAATTTTAAAGTAGTATCTGCTGCACTGCCATCTTCTGGTGGCATTGTCATGATAGAGGCACTCAATTTACTCGAACCTTATAAGCTAAATAAGTTACCAAAATGGCAGCGGGATCACATGGTGATCGAAGCCATGCGCATTGCCTATCGTGACCGGGCACTTTACCTGGGCGATGCCGATTTTATTTCAGTTGATACCAAAAAGTTAATTTCAAAAACTTATGCGGACGAGTTGCGTAAAGAAATAAATACAACCACCGCAGGTCACGGCAATGAAAGTACTGTTAAACCCAGGGCCAGGGGACAGGATACCAGTCATTTTTCTATTATTGATCAACAGGGCAATCGCGTTGCTGCAACCTTGAGTATTAATTATCCTTTTGGCTCCGGATTTATGCCACCGGGTACCGGTGTTGTATTAAACAATGAAATGGATGATTTTTCTGCCAAGCCCGGCACACCCAATGTTTATGGTTTGGTAGGTAGCCATGCCAATGCCATTGCACCAGGCAAGCGCCCGTTATCAAGTATGTCGCCTACCTTTATTGAATCCGATGAACTGGTTGTAGCAATGGGTACACCTGGGGGCAGCCGGATTATTTCTATGGTGTTACTGGCATTGCTTGAAATTACCGAAGGCAGGGGAGCGGTCAAGGACTGGGTTTCATTGCCCCGGTTTCATCATCAATATTTGCCAGCACAAGTGACTTATGAAGCAGGTGCTTTTAGCAAAAAAGAATTAAAACAATTACAAAAGGCTGATCATAAATTAAAAGTGAGCAAATCCAGGTACGGCAATATGCAGGCCGTGAGCTGGCAGAAACATAAAAATATTGTCCAGGCAGCCAGCGATCCCCGGGGGGAAGGGCTGGCCAGTGTTAAAATGCATAAAGCAGGTGATGCAAGTGTGAATAACTAAGTTCACATTAGTAAAAACATTGTCAGTTTTTCTGATACTTCAATAATTATTATTGGGTTCCATCAGCAGAAATACTTTGGGAATAAATATCCACATCCTGGCTGTTGCGTGCATCGTTCCAGAAAAAAAATGCGCCACCGACTTTATTCGCCAATAATTCAGGTAAAGTTTGTGCGCCAGTCGCAGTTGATATTGGCAGACCACTTAAAATACCTGGGCCGACATTATTTTCCCACAATCTACTTCCCTGGCTATTGATGCGTTGGACATAAATATCTAACTCGCCATTTCTCAAATCAGACCATGCCATTATTACTCCACCATTCTGATCTGGTATAATATTCAGTGAACTCTGAGGCTCAAGCGCTGTAGAAATCAGAGTATCGGAAGACCATGTTTGCTGCCCTAATGTGCTAACTCGTCGTACATATACATCATCCCCAGTAGTTTCCCAGCTAATTATGGCGCCGCCATCATCATCTGGTACTATTTTAGGATTAGACGAGCAAGTGTCATCAACTGCAATTCGAATTCCTATGCTATTATTAGCTGGCATTCCTGGTGTTATGGCCCACTTTGGCTGACCTAGTTCATTGATAGACTGGCTGAAGATATCAGTCATGCAAGTTGGAAACGGGGGCGGTTGCCCGACTACATATCCAGTCTCCCAAACAATATTAGCGCCACCGTTAGGATTTGAGGCAATATCTAGCTCGTATAGGATATGCAGTATTGGGGCAATAACCAAACCATTATAATCACCAGTTCCAGTTCCATTTTCCCAAAGTAATCGACCGGTGACCCCGTCTAACCGTTGCGCAATAATTTTATTAGAGGAGTTGCCAGTCCTGTAATCGTTCCAAACTATTATTGCACCTCCTAAACCGTCATTCGTCATGTAAAAATAATTCTCTGCCTGATAGGTTATTGGGTCAGAATTATATGATGATGTAATAGGTCTGCCTTTGCTTGAACTGGTCCCCCATTGCAGTTGGCCATATGTGTTGATTCGTTGACTGGTAATTGCCTGGTTAATGCGAGAATCCAGCCAAGCAATAAAGGCGCCCCCATTTTTATCAGAGACTACTCGTGGTTCATGCTGGGAACCTGTAGCTGTGCTAACTGGTATACCTTCGAAATCAAACGAAGCAGTACCATTTTCCCATAATTTTTTACCGTCACTAGAAACACGTTGGGCATAGATGTCCAGATTGCCATTTCGCGCATCTGTCCATACTATAATGGCCCCGCCATTATTATCGGAGGTAATTTGAGGCGTGTTTTTTGCGAATGCCGTTATACTTACGGATGTACCATTGTAGTCGCCACTACCAGCAACATTTTCCCATAATCGGTTACCCTGGGAATCAATCCTTTGGGCGTAAATATCGGAATTTCCATTACGACTATCACTCCATACAATGATCGCCCCTCCATTACCATCAGAAATAATCTGATGGTCTGATTGAGCTCCAGCTTGTGTTGTTATCGGAGTGTTAACTGGATTACTATTTTTCCAGAGCACAGAAAATGGCATCTCGTTACTTGGTTTATTGTCTACAGTAACAACTACTGGACCACTTTGAGATTCAGCGTCTACCTGTATTCGTATTTCGTTATTTGACCAATCACTACCATCAACTAAAATCGGCAACCCATTTAATGTTAGCGTATTTAATTCCTGTGTATCTCCAAAATCAGATCCGACTATGCGTACTATTTCGCCGGATCGGGCATTTTTTGGTTGAATACCAGAAATATTTGGACCATTAGTTGCGCTAGGTGGCAGCTCAGAAGAATTGTTCTGACAGCTTGCAAGAAAAAATAATGAAATTATCAATAGTATATTAAAATTCGAAGAATGATTGTGCATTGTTCAATACCTTATTCTTTGTCAATGATTGTGCAGATTAAAATTGTGTTTTATTATTGCTGAATTGTTACTAATTGAATCTAATTTTGATGTATAGAAAGAGCAAACAATGCTTTAGTATTTGACAATCAAAATTTCGCCTCGGCTTCGTTGAAGATCTAATAGACAAGTTTCAGTGATAATACCTTGTATACCAATACATCCTTCGGTGCCGGGTACATTGCCATCTGGATGGATGCCGAGACCAGTGCGAGATGTACCGAAATCAGGAACCAGTGGGCAAAACCAGCAAAGACCGTTTGGATCAGTATAGGCAGCTTCATTCTGGGCCCAACGATGGGCACGACCGATGCGATAATTCCCGCCAGGCAGGTGACCGTTGCCATGTGGGCCACTTAGCGCCGACCAGTTTCTGCTAAAAGGTGAAGTCAATAATGTTCCATTAAACGTCCATGCCATTTGTTTATTCCCTGGTTTATTGCAGTCTTTTGTAAGTCTGTTTTTTTGCAAGGGTTTCTTCGGCCTCCACAATAAATCCTTTTATGGTTTCCGCTTGCCAGCCATCTGTATGCTTGTAGATAAGTTCCAGTTTGTTTATCGCTTTTCGACCACCATCCCATTTGGCAGCAAGTAAAAGTGCATCAATAAAATGTAACTTGACTGGTTTAAAATAGGAACCACGGGGTGAATCGTATTCCAAAATTTTTTTCAAAGATGAGGTAGACTTTGGTACTGACGAGAGACACAAATTCAGATGCCTACTTTCAAGTTTATATAAACTACAGGCTATTACGAACTTTTCAGCCAGATTAGTACTTTTCTTATATTGAGCAAGCAGCGTGTCTTCGAATAGATTTTCTTCCAGTTCTGTGACAAAGCCATAGCCAGTGATTCGTACTTTTATATCATCAGAAGTTATTAGTGCTAAAATTGGTTTTTTAAATAATTCGACTTCGGATGCTTGCAGGTCTGCGGCAACCGACAAGATCAGGAAAAATGTGGTGAGCGTGAAAGACCATAAATACTTGTGCAGTCCATGCATTACTGGTTACCAAACGATAATGTAGACAGCAAAAAATAACTTAGGGTGCTGATAGTTGTCAAGACAGAAATAGAGAAAATATAATCACCCTATAGTACCAAGTTCTACGGTGTGAGAAAACACTCTTTCCAGGCCAGTGTTTGTTTGTATGAGTGCCATTATTGAGGTATATGCCCCGACTAATTCGTCGTAAAGCTCCATATATCACTACTGGCTGCACCACCCCTGCCATCACTGGCAGTCACTTGCCAGTAATAAGTAGTGGCTGGGTTCAGTGGTACATCAATAAAAATGTTGTTGTCGACAACTGGAGGAACATCAGGGCCGTTGCTACTTGAACTATTACCACAACTTGTCAGCACAACCACCAATATGCCCAGGGCAAGAATCTGTAAAACCCTGTTTTTGCGACTAGTGGATCCGCTCATTCCAATGAAGCCGAACATAAGCAAGCTAAAACCACCGAAACCCGCGAACATTATTGTACTGTAGTCATTTGCTACTACCTGAGAGCCGCAATTAACTATTAAGGCCGCATCTTCACAATACTTCAACTGGTAAGAGACAGTATCGCCATCGGGATCAGTGGCGGGCTGCCACTTAAATTTTACCAGGGTACTGTCTATACCCGCAGCCGTATCTGCAGGCGAGGCCAGTAACGGTTTGCCTGGTGGGTTGTTATTGGTATTAAAGCTCCAAACCACACCAATGGTCGTGCCAATGGCATTGACCGAATCAATGCGCCAATAGTAAGTCGTGTTGACTGTCAAAACACCAGGATCATAAGTTGTGCCCGCCTGGTTTCCCTTTGACTCAGCAACCGTGGGTGGGTTCACGGTTCCAAAGTAGACATTATAATTCAGGGCGCCACCGCCATCGGCCCAGGCCAATGTTGAATTAAGCAATAAACCAGATGCGTTATTGGCTGGAACCGGGTTAATGGCCGCAGTCGGTGCGGCGGGTGGTGTTGTCGTAAACAAGCCACGACCGTGGGTAGTGGCGACCAATGTTGGTCCCATCCAGAACAATTCATCGACGGATACATTGGCCGGGCCGTCATTGCTCGGGCTCCAGTTGGCACCACTGTCTTCCGAGGCAAACACACCAACCTCGGTGCCCACGTAAAGAAAATTTGGGTTTCCGGCATGAATAACAAGACTGCGGACTGGTACGTTGGGCAAACCCGTCGCGCCACTGCCGGTTATGTCAGTCCAGGTTGTGCCGCCATTATCAGTACGCCAGACATTGTTAGTGCTGAAACCACCGAACGTGACATACACAATGTCGTTATTAATGGGATCGACAGTAATTCGAGTCACGTACCGATTGGGCAGATTCGGCGTCGTGGTATCGAACCGGTTCCAGTTTGGCGAGGCCATGGTTCCATCAATTGTCTTATAGACATCACCATTGTTATGACCGACCCAGATGATATCTGAATTACCGGGTGCAGCAGCAATAGCTGAGATTTTACTATTCGCTGCAATAGGTGATTTGATGGCAGCCCAGTTTGGTGAGGCCTTAACACTGAGGCTGCGCCAGAGACTGATACCACCCGCTAGCATGGTATTGGCATTATTGGGGTCAAGTATAAAAGGAGCAATAAAGTTTGCCGTACTGCCCGAGCCTGCATCTGACAACCCGCCATCAATATAAGCCGAGCTTGATGTCCCACCAGTGGTATTGCGGTGGATTTGCAAATAAACATATTCACCGTAAAAATAATTTTGGTCTATAGGGTCATAGGCAGACCAACCACCATCTCCGCCAAACGGTGTCATCCAGGCTTCCGGGTCACCAGTGTAATAAAGTGTGCCATTGTCCTGGGTGCCGCCGACAATTCGGCCACTGCCAGCATGACCGGCCGCACCGTAAAACTGGGTAATGGCCAAATTATTATTGAGCTCTGTCCAGCCCGTCACTGGACCGACTGTGTAAACATCATTTGTTTTATAGATGCCACCATCGTTGGTAAAAAAAACAGTCCTGTTGGTTATACCATCAAAATCCGGATGGGCAACGATATTATGGTGATCCGCATGGGCGGAGTTTGGCGCACTGAACCATTGACTTATTTTTGTCAAATTGGTGCCGCTATCGGTGCTGCGCCATAAATCGATGCCGCCAACAATAATTCTTGTTTCATCGGTGGGATCAACCCAAATAATATTATCATACCAGCCTTGTCCACCAAGAAAGGCGCCTGCTGAGTTTGTATTAACATAATTCTGGCCGCCATCAATACTTTTCCATATTTGACTGACTGTGGGCAGTCCGCCGCCAACTCGCCATACAGATGCATAAACAATGGCCGGGTTGCTCGGTGCATAAGCGACTTCAATCCTTTGACTGTTGCTGCCTGTAATCGGAATGCCCGTGGATTGTGTCCAGCCAGCACCCCCATTTGTTGAATAATAGGCTTTGCCGTTGCGGCCACTGGCAATAGCCAGCATATTATCGACTGGATCAAAATCGATATCCAGGAAGTCATTTAATGTATTTGTTTCTGCCCAGGTTGACCCACCATTGGTAGAACGCCAGATACCCGTACGTGTTGCAGCCAGGATTGTTCCCGAGTCCGGAGAAATGGCCAGTCGATTAACAAGATAAAAATTTGCATTGGCTGTATTAGCCAGCTGGCTCCAGTTAGTGCCACCATCTACGGTTTTAAATATACCGGCACCACGAATGCCATCTGAATTATAAAAACCTTCACCGGTACCCGCATAAATAATATCTGGATCGGCCGGGTCAATAATCAAGGTAGATACAGCCAAATTAGCCATGAAATCATTCATGGGACTCCAGCTGGTACCGCCATTGGTGGTTTTCCAGATACCGCCACCGACACTGCCGATCCACATGGTATTGGGGCTGGCAGGGTGTATCACCAGGGCCCGAACCCGGCCGCCAATATTGCCGGGACCGATAGCAGTCCAGCTTGTTTTATCAATGCCGGCAACAAAGGGTTTGATTGTATTAGTTTGTGCCTGGAAGCTGCGCATGGCCTTAACCTGTGTGGCGGCCTTGCTTAAACCATCAGTGGGTATGAACTTGTTTTCATCCTGTAATTGCAATCTCCGAAAGGCGATGGCTTCACCAGGGTGATCCGGTCTGGGGTTGTTTGCCTTAACAATTGCCTTTGCCAGTTTTTTGTCCGGGAAGGAACAGACCTCGTCATTAATTAATCCGCGATTTGCCCGCAGTTTATGCAAGGTAACAAGGGAGATATTCCGACTTGCAGCTAAATCCTGATCGGACAAGCCTGGACTACAACTAATACCAGTAAAATTAACCTGGTTGGTATTTAACGCAATAGCGAGACCAATGCCAGTTAGCAAAAAGAATGAAAGTATTTTAACGTTTATTTTCATATGGATCACACTATTATTTTAAAGTCGTATCGTCCAAGTATAGCTTATAGGGTAGAGGTTAGCCTAAATACTTTTACACGAAATTAATAATATGCCGAAGCAAAAAAAACCCGCTAATGCGGGTTTTTTTAGAACTTAAAATATTATTTGTTTGGAATAACTACGCACGTTTTTTTGCTGAACTCTCTGTTTTTGTATCCAGTGATAAAACAATTTGCCTGACACGCTTCTCAAGCCCGGTTTCCTGTTCGCGAATACCGTCCCGGATATGCTCCAGCTCTTTCAGGCGGTCTTCCAGGGTATCACTGGCCTGGTGTATTCGTTTGATGCTTTCCAGCCGGCGGCGAAGCTGGATCTGGTGTTCGCGAACCTGGGCTTCCATGGGCGACATAATGGTTTTTAGCCAATTATCAGCATCTTTATTTGCTGCTTTGAAAATAGCCCGTACCTTGGCAACTGAGGACTCAAAAAATTTGTCGGTCAGGGATTTTTGTTCAGTCATGAACAGAGACAAACTTTTTACGAACTGAATATGTTTTTCCTGGAGCCGTTTAATTTCCCGTAAATAACGCATGACAGAAAAAGCACCTGGTTTGATATTGGTCAGGCCATGTTCTTCCTGAAATTTTTTGTACACACCTTCCATTAAATCCTTGATCTCCTGGGATTGTTTGGACACTTCATTCATGGTCCGGGTCGTGTGATCAAAGAAATTTTGCATGGATGCCTTAAGCCCACCAGTCGTCATGCTGGTACGCATGTCTTTTTTAGTGGCAGCGATAACCTTATCGAGATTTTTTACATTCAGGAGGCCGTAAAGGACATTAGTTTGTTGTGAAAAAATACTGCGAGTCGCCTGGAAACGTTGCATACTTTTCTCAAAAACTTCTTTATCTCTCTTGACCTTGTTCATCATGTGCTCAATGACATCAAGATTTTTACCATTGAGTCCGCTAAGTTCATCGATGTGTTCGTAGACACCTTTGACCCGCTGGCCAATCAATGCGCGAATTGATTTAATGGTGCTGGTGACGTTACCTTCAATGTTCTCTTTTACGATCTCACGTTTTCCAGGTATCAACTCATGGCCTAACGCATCTTCAAGTTCCAGCAAGCGACTTCTTTTGAGTATCTTCTTGTCTTTTTTAACCTTGCCCAACAAACCTTTCTGGGCCGAGACGGGATAAACATTTGCTTCCGGCATGTTTAAAGTTTTCGCAGTCTGGCTGATCTGGCGAGTGATTTCACGCTCAACTTCACCCTTGTTTTTTAATTCATCCCAGAGGCCATCGATTTTATTTAAAACGACCAGTCTGCCTTTATGGGTTTTACCACCACTGCCAATATGATCATGCCAGACATCGATATCAGATTTGGTGACACCGGCATCGGCCGCAAGAATAAATAATACCGCGTGGGCACTGGGCAAAAGATTGAGGGTAAGTTCTGGTTCTGAACCCAGCGCATTCAGCCCTGGTGTATCAAGTACAACCAGACCTTTTTCCAGCAATGGGTGTGGATAATTGATAACGGCATGGCGCCAGCGGGGTATTTCTACCAGGCCGTCTTCATTTTTTTGCAAGCCAAGCTCATTTTCATTTTCTACAATATGGAAACCCAGTTCGCGCGCCTCTTCAGTAGAGACTGTCTTGACCTCAATAATATGTTGTAGTGCCTTGATCATGCTTTTGGGGTTTTTGGTATCGAGGGAGATTTCATCCCATTCTTCCGTAAATGACCGGTACTCAGTGATAGTGGTACCATTTTTCCGGGTGTCGATTGGCAAGAGTCGCAGACTTGGATTGCTGCCCTGGTCATAGAGTAATTCAGTCGGGCACATGGTGGTGCGACCGGCACTGGAAGGCAGGATGCGGGTGCCATAATCGGCAAAAAAGATGGCATTGATGAGTTCAGATTTGCCGCGGGAGAACTCCGCTACAAATGCGACATAAAGCTTGTCGTCACGCAGGGTGAGCAAGACCTGGTCCAGCTGCTGGTCGATGCGGGCATCGCCAATATCTTCATCTTTCAGCCACAGGCGAAAATCTTCGACTGCGTCGAATAATTGCTGGCGCCAGCTGCTGTAGACCTGAAAATGTTGTTCAATACTCTGCTGTTTCATGGGTACTTTTCCACAATATAATAATTATAGAAGTCTTTTACAGAACTTTTACACTTAAATATACGAAGGGATAGGATAAGCGGTTGATATTAACTGATAATTGGCCATATAACCGGTTTTTACGGGCCGTCGAACCCGTCCGCTTTTGCCTGGCTTCCATGTTAAAAATTCAATAGTTTCAAGTAATTATTGAAAATTCATGATTCAATGGGTTCAGTCTAGTCTAACGCTGGCATTTGGTACAGAAATAACAGCGACGACTACCCAGTATTTTTGCCTTAATCGGTTGCCCACAAGACGTGCAGGCCTCAAGTTCGCGGCCGTAGACCCGCAGGGATTGTTTAAAATAGCCCGGATTGCCGGCTGGGGACTGGAAATCCTTGAGGGTGGTCCCGCCTGCCTTTATGGCGGCGGCCAGTACTTGCTGGACGGCTACCAGCAGTCGTTGACAGGCAGGTTTACTCAGGGAACCCGCTTGCCTGGTCGGGCGAATACCTGCCAGGAACAGGGCCTCGTTGGCGTATATGTTGCCAATGCCGGCGATCAAGCTGCCATCGAGCAAGGTATCGCGGATGTTACGCTTACGTTTGCGAGTCACAATATAGAGATGATCGGCAGCCAAATCTTTGTCCAGGGGCTCGGGACCCAGATTTTGTAATAATTTGTGCGATTCTGGCGCGTTACCACCCCATAACACGGCACCAAATCGTCGTGGGTCACGCAGGCGCAAGCATTGATTGTTTGTCAGTACCATTTCAAAATGATCGTGTTTCTGGCGTGGTCTCGATGACTTTACGATGTGCAGGCTGCCCGACATGCCAAGATGAATAATCAGGCAACCCCCGTCAGTTTCTATAATCAGGTATTTGGCCCGTCTTCGGCAATGTTGTATTTTTGCGCCGGTTAGTTTTTTCTTGATGGTAGACGGGATGGGCCAGCGCAATTGTTTTTGATAAATATTAATAGCCTTGATTGTTTTGCCCTCAAGCAAGGGCGTCAAACCTCTAAGGGTAGTTTCGACTTCAGGTAACTCAGGCATTATTTATTACCAGCCCGTTCCTCTGCCAATTGCCATGGTTGCAATAAACGTTTACCGGCTTCCTGGGGGAAACGGTATTCAAGGTCTTCATCTTTTCGGTATAACACAAATTCAGGTTCGTAAGCCAAAATACCAAGCGTGATATTTTTAGCCGATTTTCCTGCTGCGTTTTTGCCTTTTATTTTCAATCTAATTTTACCGACAGCCTGGCGGCCGGAATAAGGCAGTACTGTTAATGCCCGTGCGTTTTCCCATTCAGCAATGAAGTCGTTCAATTTATCAGCCGGGATGCTTTTGTTTTTTTTAACATCAATTTTTTTTGAACTGACTTTCCATTGGCCTTCTTTTTCAGAAATTTTTGCATCTGGCAATAATATTTCTGATAATCTCATTCCTTCGTTTAAAAGGCGATTGTTAATAAAATCATTCTCACTGTTCTCGAGGATGCGCAGTGCCTGTACGGGCAAGACTGAAATGGTGTTTTCGGATAACACGTAGCGCGAATTTTTCAACGGGTGTAACCGGCCAACGATAATAGTATATTCGCCAAGTGTTAAGACAGTAGCTGGATTACTTAAGCCAAATTTTTCCAGTTCTTGTGCTGTTGCAGTGAAACTCGATTCTACCGGTGTTGTGGTTATGTGTAATACAGCATTAACATTGAATTTGTTGGCTCTTGCCGAAAAGGGTTTGATAAGTCGCCAGGCTTGACCTGTTTTTTTGAATGATAAATCTGTCAGGTTTTTTCGCCGGATCTCTATGGTATTTATTTTATTTATATCTTCTGCGGTCAAGCTGGTTAGCGGTTTTTCCTCACTTACTTTGTCCTTGCCGGGTTTATAAAGTGCGACAGATATAAGCAAGGCAACGATTAATATCAAGCCAAGATTTATTAGCCAGCGATTTTTCATGCTAGTACTTTATCACCTTGATAGAGTACTGGTTTATCATTGTTTGCGGCGACGCCACCAGACAACAATCCCGCCAACAATCAGGCCAAGCGGTAAAAAAATCATGAAAACTCCGGCAATAATTACTTGCTCAATACCAGACAAGCTTAAGTTCGCATCAACGACCGTGCGCACAGGAATGCTCACATAGTCGTCATCACGGCTAATCCAGTTAATAATGCTAACACCCAAATCAAGATTACCGCCGTTAAGCAGGTAAGTGTTAGAGAGAAAATCACCATCACCAATAACAACAATGCGTTGCTCGGGTTTGTCATCTTTTTTTCGGGTCATGGCAAGACCTGTGGTTATCGGACCACGAATATCCTTGCCCTTGTTAAATTTCGACTTTTTATTGATCGGGTCCGTTTCGAGCCAGGCCGTCTCGCGCGTGTCCAGAATTGGCGAGACTTGCCAGCCATTGGTCTTGGTATAGTCCAGTCCCGTTATGCTCGGAAATAATGTTTGATAGTTCAGATTTTCTGTGATGACATGTTTGGGAAAATTTGCCACTACTACTGTAGTTGCACTACCGGTAATGATTTGTGAGACTGGATCAATCACAACGCCTTTCTGGAATTCAATTCCCAGTTGTTCACTCAGTGGCTCGAGGCCGAGGAGTTTTCCCGGGTCACCCAACCACAGCAGGTTGCCACCTTGATCAATAAACGTGCTTATCGCCTTGATCTCGCCAGGCAAGTAGTGGGATTGCGGTGCCGATATAATGAGTGCAGTGGTATTGTTCGGGATTAACGGGTTTTCTCCCAACTGCAAAGTACGTGTTTTGAACCCCTTTTTGCTTAACTGTTCCGCCCATTTGGATAAATCATAATTGGCTTGTCGGACTGGACTGCGTTCACCATGGCCGGCAATAAACAACAACCAACGCTCACCACGATGGCCAAGCCGGGTCAGGGCGTTGGTCATTTCCTCCTCGGTAAGTTTGTCCAGTGTTTCTTTCGAATTTTCATAACTAATAACCACTTCGCCATCAAACTGGATACCGGCATCCCGGGTTCGCTGTGGGTCTGTATTGGGATCTACAAACTCAAGACTGATGTCAGTTTTGTGGTGACTGAAACCGGCAATAAATTTTTTAATAACTTCCCGTTGACCACCGGTATTACTGGCGTATGCGGTAATGGTCAATGGCTGGTCCAGCTTGCTCAGCAGGACGATACTGGCTTCTGATAACGAATTACGACCACTGCGGGTTAAATCCCAATGGGTTTGGTAGATTTGTGTCAGCCACATTAACAAGCCCGTGATGACAATGGCCAGCAATGTAAATACGGCCGTTGCGACACGAAGCTGGATGCGTGATTGAGATGTAATCCGCATATTAACCCCCGAGCCGATCGCCTTCCAGACGGCGCACACTCAGCACGAGAAACAGGATAATAACCAAAAAATAATAGGCAACGTCAGCGGTGTTAAAAACCCCTTCCAGGAAAGACAGGTAATGGCTGACGATTGAGAGATAGACCAGTACACCATTGTCTGCCAGCTCTGACCCCAGTTGCAGAATCCATAAAAAGAAGAGTGCGCCAAAAGTGCTGATCGCAGCCAGTGTTGGTGACTGGGTCAGGGTCGACATGAATAAACCAATAGCGGCAAAACTGGCCAGTAACAGGATTAACCCGAAAGCCGACATGAACATTAAACCAAAATCAAGGGTGCCGCCCAGCAATAAAGACATAGGCATTAAAGTTAACATGGCAATCATAATTAACAAGTAAGTCACAATACCAAAAAATTTGCCCAGCACGATTTCTGTCATGGTTAGTGGTGCACTGAGTAACAGGCTCAAGGTTTTGTTACGGCGTTCTTCACTGATCAGCCGCATGGTTAGTAGTGGAATCACGAATAACAGCAGTATCGCGACCCAGCCAAATAGAGGGGAGACCACAGCAGCAGTTAAACCCGCTGGATGGGGTTGGCGCATAAATGAATCAACGTCTGGATAAAAGGTAATGCCAAATATCAACTGTACTACGCCCAGGATCACCCAGGCCAGGGGTGACAGAAACATATTGCGCAGTTCCCTGCTTGCGATTATATAAATCAATTGTCTTTCCCTGCTGCAATTTCTGTTTTTGTTTCTTTTTTTGTTTTTATTTCTTTATCGGTTTTGGTTTCAGTATGTTCGCTTGTAGTCAATTGCAGAAACACTTCTTCAAGTGACACACGTCCCGGTCGTAGTTCCCGCAAAGCCCATTTGTTTTCCACTGACAATTTCACAAGGGTATCTGTCGGGTCTTGCTCGGGTTTGAACAGGATGCGCCAATATCCCGGGCTGGCTTCTTCGACCCCGTTGACGCCAGGAATATCATTCAAAATATCCAAATGCGGCATGTTTAAGAACGCAACGGTGATCGAAGCGCTCTTGAGCTGTTTTTGCAGGCCATCAATCGTATCAGAGAGTATAAGCTGGCCTTTGTTAATAATCTGTACACGATCACATATGGTTTGAACCTCGGGCAAGATATGTGTTGAAAGTATGACGCTGTGATCTTTTCCTAGTTCGCGTATTAGTTTTCGAATTTCACGAATCTGGATTGGGTCAAGACCGACAGTGGGTTCATCGAGGATAACTACGGGCGGCATATGAATAATGGCTTGTGCCAGGCCAACCCGTTGTTGAAAACCCTTGGACAAATTGCCAATAAGCCGACGACCTACTTCCGTTAAGCCACATTTTTCCTTGGATGCATTGCGGGCGCTGGTTCGTTTATCCCGGTCGATGCAGTTCAGGGCAGCACAGTAATCAAGATATTCGTCGACGGTGAGTTCTTTATATACAGGTGGTTGTTCCGGCAGGTAACCGATTGCGCCCTTGGCGGCGCGTGGGTCTTCCAGTAAATCGTGACCAGCGATAGTAATCGCGCCGGCAGTGGGTGCAAGGTTGCCGGTAATGACCTGCATGGTGGTGGTTTTGCCCGCGCCATTGGGGCCAAGGAATCCCAGCACCTCACCTTTACGCATGGTGAAGCTAATGCTTTCCAGGGCAGCAAGCTGACCGTAATAGCGGGAGACTTCCTTTACATCAACGAGTATTTCGTTATCCATATCCATGATAGGCCGTAGGCCGGGTTTGTCGCGTATTAATTTAAGGTTGGGCAGGGCATTAAAAGGTTGGGGCTGTTTTTTGTCAATGCCTTTGTTTGAGTTAAAAGTTCCTAGTTCCTAGTTCCTAGTTCCATGGTCTGGCGGTATAATTGCAATGCCTCGCCAGGCTCGCCTTGCATTTCCAGCACCTGTGCCATTAGAGATTGTGTTTGCGCGTCATAACCCAGATGGGCGGCACGTTTCAGGTGGGTTAGAGCAATCTCGAGTTCACCCTGAAGCAAACGCAAGTGGGCATAACTATTCAGCAGGCCAATTGAATCCGGGTGGTCGGCAAGCCATTTGTCACATTGTTTAAGTTGCAGGCTAATGTCACCCAGTTTCATCTGACCATATAATCGCACCAGTGATTCATGCCAGTTCTCATTGAGTGACCGGCGCAGGGTTTTCTCGGCCTCTTCAAATCGTTGTTGACTCATGAGTTGGCGACAATAGGCAGCCACGATTCCCGGTCGTTGTTGCAAATTTTGTGGGATAGATGACCAAACATGGTTGAGTATGTTTTCACCTTCTTGTGGTAGTGGGGCAGCCAGCAAACCCATATATGCCAATGACTCCTGGTTAACCAGTTGTTCGGTGGATACATTATGTTTTGATTGCAGTTCACGGGTCAGGGTCGCCAGGCTGGGCCAGTCACCCATAGCCTTGTGAACATTCGCTAATTGTATCAATGTCGGTATGTGCTCTGGCCGTTGTGATTTTAAATCAGTCAGAATGGCCAGGGCCTGTTCAAACTGGCCGGCCTGCTGCTGTAATTGCGCCTGCATCATGCTGATTGTAAAACTGTTTTCAGGACACTCTTTTAATGCCTGCTGGATAAATTCATCGCGTTTTTCCGGATTGTTTTGCAACTGGCTGGCAAATGCGGCACCAAGGTAATGGGCCAGGGGAAAATCACTGCCACGGATATCAGAGATCAGGTTTGCTTCCGCCTGCAACCAGTCCGCCTCGGCCAGGTTAATTAAGCCATTGGTCAGGGCCTGCCGGGATTTCTGGAAACGACGATTGCGACGCCAGTGATCAACCTGTTTCGGGATAATCCATGCCCGGTAAGTGATGTAGCCACTGACAAACACCAGGATTATAAAAAGAATTGCCGCGATAATAAAAAAAGAAAGCGATATCTCTACGCTCCATGGTGGCCTGACAAATAATACATAACCCGGATCATTGATGGCCAGCAGTGTTGCCGTGATAACAATGAAAAAAATTACCAGCGTGAAAAAGATAATTCTCATTGGTCTTTTTTGGTATCCGGGGCTTGTTTTTCACTGCCACTGCCAGGACTGATGTTATTGCCAGTGTTCTTGCGATAGCGACGAATTTGTTCAAGTGAGCCGGAGATATCTGGTAACGAGAGTACAATCTGTGTTTTAGCAAGCTGATCAAGTTCTTCTAATACTGCAACCACGCTCTGGGAGTCGGTATCAAAATTTTGCTTAACCCATTTCAGGGAATCAGCCAGGTTTTGTTGATAAACAGTATCATTGCTGGCCAGCAACGCCAGTTGCGCACCATATAAACGAAGGCGGAGATTTTCACGGACAATATAAGATTGTTTAGCCGTCAATAATGGCCTGTATTGCTCGACATCACTGCGGGCCCGAATTCGAAATAACGAGAGCAGGTCTTGCCAAAATTCTGCCAGAAATGATTTTTGTTCTGGAACTTTTTCCGCTTGAATTTCTTCCTCCGGCGGATTGCTTGAATTTTCGTTTTTTACTTTCTCGATCGTTTCCGAACTGATGGGTAAAGTATCCACCTTGTTGGCAATCGTACCAAGACGGATTGCCATACCCGGCACATCTATTTTTTCCAGCGATTCAAGCGTCGAAATTTCTTTGTTTATGGTTTTCCTGATGGCCAGGAATTTTGGCTGGGCCAGTAATTGTAACTGGTAATCAGCACCACGAAGTGCAGCAACCGCGGTATTAACATCACGCGCCAGCTGCAGGCGATTATTGGCGATCATCAGCAAGTGTTCTGTTTCAGAGATCGCCCAGCTTGACTGGTCACGACCAAGTTCGGATCGAAGTTTGTCAAGGGACTGCTCAAAGAGTTTTCTGGATGTCTGGCTGTCGGCCACCTCTGCTTCAAGGGCAGTAAAACGCGATGATGTGGCCTGATCGAGCTGGTTAACCTGTTCTACTAAACCAAGAAAATCGTCTTCCAGGGTGTCGCCGGGGCCCTGGACAAAATACCAGAGATAACCCGCCAGTATCAGTGCTGACAATGACAGGATTAATGAGAGACCGCCGGAGAAACTGGATGCTTGCAGGGCTTTTGTTTCGGACCTGACAACGGTGTCTGTACTAATTTTTTCAGGTTGTGCCATTTTTGAAATCCATGGTCGATGCTTTATTTGTTTATTTTTTCTTTTGCCAGGCCATCATACTATCAACAATGGCTTCATTGCTCGCTGATTTTGTCAATATTATACCGGCTTTAAAACCCAGTGATAAACAGACATCAGAAATTCGCTGGCTGATCACAATAACAGGCAAGTTAAATACCAGTCCGGCATTATCCCCTAACATGGCCACAAGATAGCGCGCCGCATCGCTACTTGTAAAACTAATAATATTAATATTGTGGTTTCTAAGCTTACTAATCAATGCTTCGGGATTTGTTCCCGGGATAACGCGCTCATAACATTCCGCATAGGCTACATGGGCGCCACGATTGCTTAATTCGTTTTTTAGTTTGTTGCGTCCGCCATTACCCCTGAAAATAATAACGCGTTTATTTTTTAGGTCCTGGAGTGCTGGCAAGGCAAGTAATGACTCACTACTAAAATTTTCTTTTGGTGATAGCTGGCATTGATATCCAGCCGTTTTTAATGCTGCCACTGTGCCGGCGCCAATAGCGGCCAGTTTTACAGTTTTTGGGAGATCACCAATGGCATCCGAAATAGCCTCGATACCGTGAGTGACGGCATTCGGGCTAATAAAAAAGACATAGTCACAGTCAGGCAGTGTTTTGATTGTATCCAGCAGGGCCGGGCGATCCTGTGCGGGCCTGATCTCGATGGTGGCAAAGCCATAAGCCAAACCACCCGCAGAATGTATTAGTTCGATGAGTTGGTCGGCCTGGTGTACTGGCCTGGTGACCAGCATGGTCGGACCATTGTTTAAGTTACCGGTTGTAGACATCTTCCAAAATCTTGCCAGCGCCCTGGTCCAGTAATTTGTCGGCCACCTGGACGCCTATATTAATGGCATCCTCCCTGGCACCTGCGGCCTCGGCATGCAGCAATACTTTGCCGGCGGGATCACCTACCAGTCCCCGCAGGCTGAGGATGTTATTTTCGATTGTGGCAAAACCGGCAATTGGCACCTGGCAACCTCCTTGCAGGCGTGAATTCATGGCCCGCTCGGCAGCAACAGTAAATTGTGTTTCTGGGTGTTGCAGCGTGCTGAGCAGGGTATTTATTTCCTGGTTGTCAACACGGCTTTCGATACAAATTGCACCCTGACCAACAGCAGGCAGGCAGTGAGTCGGTTCAATATAATCTGTAATCCTGTCTGCCATGCCTAGCCGGGTCAATCCCGCGGCAGCCAGGATGATGGCATCATATTGGCCTTCATCAAGTTTTTTCAGACGAGTATTAACATTGCCTCGCAAGTCCAGAATTTTCAGTCCTGGAAATCGAGCCCGCAACTGGCAGGTCCGGCGCAGGCTTGATGTGCCAACACGGGCTTCGGCAGGCAAATCCTGTAGTGATTTGTAGTGATTGGAGACAAAGGCGTCTCGTGGGTCTGCCCGTTTGCAGTAAGCCGTGATTTGCAGGTTTTCCGGCAATTCTGCAGGCATGTCCTTGGTGGAGTGAACGGCAATATCGGCAGTTTCGTTCAACAATGCAGATTCCAGCTCCTTGATAAATAAACCCTTACCGCCAATTTTAGCCAGCGGTGTATCCAGAATTCGGTCGCCCTGGGTGCTCATTTTGACGAGGGTTATCTGGAGATTTTCATGGGCTGCCAGTAACTGTTGCCTGACATACTCCGCTTGCCAGATCGCCAATTGACTCTTCCTGGTAGCAATTCGTAATGTTTTCAATATGATAAGACCTAAAATGGGTTGTCAGTAGATTTGACTGGTGGCGCTAATATAGAATGCCGGGCAAGCTTTCACAACGCAGTGTTTTTGCAGCCCGTTTTTACCCAAGATATTTCGGGATATCCTGCTAATATCCCCAGGAACAAAAATGGAAAACCACGGACTAACGGGTTTAATGAATATTCCAGATCAATTTAGAAAAGTAGGCCAGAAGAAGCTATTTTTAACCGCATGGGTTTTATCCGCCATGCTGGTATTGATGGCCGCTAATGCTGGTTCAAAGGCGGGTACCCTGGCCAGTGCCGGAGATCTTACCCGTGACGCCAGGGTTGCCAAACAGGATAAAAAACCTATCCTGGTATTTTTTTCGTCTGAATCATGCGCTTATTGCGAAATTGTTCGCGACCTTTACCTGGAGCCCATGCAGGCAGACAAGGCCTATGACAACAAGGTCATTATTCGTGAAGTCTCCGTTGAAAGCATAAGCGATATGATAGATTTTCAGGGTAAACGCGTGGATCAAGAGACGTTTGCCGACCAGGAGGGCGCTTTCGTAACGCCTGTCATCAGGATTTACAGTCCCACTGGAGAGCTCCTGACACCCGAGCTGATTGGTTACAGTTCGCCTGATTTTTACCTGGGCTTTCTGGAAGATTCAATTGAAGATGCTCGCAACAAACTGCGCAAGTTGGCCGCTAATAATTATTAGTGGAAAAAAATAATAGACAGGATTAACAGGATGGTCAGGATTTTCTATTTTGTAAGATAATTACGCTTAGTCTAATCTTGATAATTTCGCGATTCTTAACCCGCTAACCATTTGTATTGAATACTTGATATATCCTGTTAATCCCGTAAATCTGAAGTACAGGGCAAGGATTGTTCCTGACAATCCTTTTGCATTTCCACCCACTGTAGAATCCCTTCGGGCTTCATTCAGTATTTCCTCGCTTTGCTCAGGTCATCCCTGGCGGTCAGATGTACAAATGCCGCGGGTGCACGACTGCATGGACGCAGGAGGTAGAGCAACGCATGGAGCAATTGCCGACGACGCACAGGAGCGGCTTGTCTAATAAATTCTTTATCATTTTTTAAGCTTTATTTCTGGCCCATCGTCGGACAGAGGCCGCATGGCGACGACTGACATCCAGCTTTTTATCCACGTCATGAATGCTGACCTGCCAGGTTCCGGACGGGCTTTTTTCGATGCCCTTGATGAATTTTTTGGCAATGAGTGCATTGCGGTGAATCCGCAGAAAGTTGTCACCAAATTCCTTTTCCAGGTTAACCAGGGAATCTTCGATCAAGTGTTCTTCGGGTTGCGTGCGGACCACGACATATTTACTGTCTGCCAGAAAATAACAAATGTCTTTGACTGGCACGAGTCGAATGTTGCCGCGCATGTGGACGCTGATGTGGGTACGGGCCGGTGGTTCGTCCCGGGAACGATGTACTTCCTGCAGTTGTTTTTGCGTTAGTTTATGGGCCTTGACCAGGGCATTGGCAAGTCGATCCTTGCGAATAGGTTTGAGCAGGTAATCAACAGCGTTTACCTCAAATGCATCCAGCGCGTGCTGGTCATAGGCCGTGGTAAAAATAACCGAGGGCGGATTCTCCATACCCATCAGGTGCATCGCAGCTTCCAGCCCATCCATGCCTGGCATGCGAATGTCCATTAATAATAAATCCGGGTTCAGCTCCGAGGCCTTCTCAACTGCCTCGTTGCCATTTTGTGCTTCACCCAGCACCGTGTGGTTGCCAATATCATTGACCAGTTCTCGCAGGCGATCGCGCGCAAGTTTTTCATCATCAACTATCAGTATTCTCATATTTTATTTCCCTATGAAACTGTGTCTCTAACGGGCAAGGTCATGGCAACCAGGTAGTGGTCATCATGGGCGCTTGCTGTCAGGGATGCCTTGTCACCGTAGTGACTCCGGAATCTCTCTCTTATATTGTCCAGAGACTCGTTATCTTGTGGCCTGGATTTCCGACCCCGTTTTGTTGGAATTGTGTTTGAGATATTTATGTAAATAACGTCATTGTCTTCCCATAATTTAATACTGATGGTGCCGCCGGTGGCAGAGGGCTCAATGCCTTCACTAATGGCATTTTCCAGTAGTGGCTGCAGTGTTAAAATGGGCATGATGGCTTTTCTGGGGAATTTACCGAGATCCCAGTCTACCTGGAGCCTGTTATCGAGACGTAATTTTTCCAGCGCCAGGTATTTTCGGGCCACTTCAATTTCCCGTTTCACGGGTACCAGGGTTTCTTCTTCGTTGAGCATCATCCTGAATAATTCAGACATGTCTTCAATAGCTGCTTCTGCCTTTGCTGGTTCGGAACGGGTCAGGCTGGCAATAATATTCATGGTGTTAAATACAAAATGCGGTCGGATGCGTGATTGTAGTGCCTGGTTTTTTGCTTTTGCCTCCGAGGCCGTGCGTTGCAGTAATTCCTGCTTGGTCAGGAAATAACCAAGCACCAATGCGTTGATGATGGCGCTGACAAAAATATTTTGAAATTGCAGGTGGGCATACCATTCTGGTCGTGGCGAGCCAATTTTACCAAAACCCCATAATAACCAGACGACAGATTCATTAACCGCGATTGTAATTAACAAGAGTAATAAATAGGCCGTAATAATGGCCATGCGGTTAGGTAACCGGTTCAGGTATTTTCTGGCGAGACACAGGCCCATGGCACTGGCCAGGGCGATCCATAAAACAAATAACGAAATCAGGAAGAATGCCTCGAAGTAATTATCAAAAAAGATACTGGGAACCGGCATGACCAGGGTAATCACCAGGGCCAGCAATTCTGCAATAATCAAAACGCTGACCGTCATTTTTAATTGACAAAAATTGGGCAAAAAATGTTCATGGCTATCGTCAACAGCAGTGTCGGCCGCCGTCGAAAAATGCAGGGCGCCCTTGTTAAACCAGGCCATTAAGCGATTAATTAAATTGTTGTTGGCTGAATCCATAATATTTTCTGTTCGTTACTCAGGCCTTGATAATCGGCATTTTGATTTTTACGTGGTACTGGCCGCCTTCTTCAAACGATTGCATGGTGGCGGTGATGCCATATTGTGTGAGTAGTCGTTCGCGAATATTGTCCTGGGCAATCTGGTTGCCCTTGCTGCTGCTTTTGCTGGGGACATCCGGTAACGGGTTGCTGATCATGATGTTGAGCATATCGTTTTCAGCCCACATATCAATCTTGACAGTACCACCGCCAAAACGTGTCTCAATACCATGGTAAACAGCGTTTTCCAGAAGCGGTTGTAATGTTAACGCAGGTATTTGGGCGGCACGGGGAATATTCTGGACATTCCACTTTACGTTAAGTCGGTCGCCCAGACGTATTTTCTCAACCTCCAGGTACTGTCGTGAAATCTCACGCTCTGCCGATATAGGTACCAGTTTGCGGGCGTCGGCCAACAGGACCCTGAACAAATCAGCAAGATCATGTAGTACGGCTTCGGCTTTTTCAGGCTCGGCCCTGGTCAGACTGGCAACGCTATTGAGGCTGTTGAACAAAAAATGAGGCCGAATACGCGATTGCAGTGCCTGCATCCTGGCCTCTTGCTGGGTCTTGGCATCTATCTGGGAGCGGTGTGTCAGAATCAGGTAGCGTATGCCCGGCACACCGATTAAGCCTGTGATGATCAGGCTTCTGATCAACAGTGGTTTGTGCCACTCGGGCCAGCGATCGGGAATCATGCCAATGTCGTAAAGCGTAAAAATCATCGCTTCAGTACCCAACACGGAGGCGCAGAGCAAAATCAGGAAAACGGTAGCGCCACCGAGCTGTGCCGACATTTTGTTTATGATTGGTGAAGCAATCTTGAGGGCAACAATTGCGATAAAGGATAGAGTCAATGCAAAGGCCGAGAGCAGATTCAGGTCTTGCCAGGCCTGTTGGTCAAAAACGGGATTGCGGGCGATGGTGGTAATGACCGCTACCATTTCCGCCAGCAATATGATTCTCAGGGCCACACCAAACGAACCAAAATCTGGCAATTGATTCGTTTTAGTATTATTAAGACCTACCATAAAATTTTTTCTGGCCCGACATGTATTTTACGGACACACCTGAGAAACACCCCTTGTGAATGATATTGCCAGAGTATACTGCCGAATCTTGTTATCGGACAAAAAAAACCCCCGGGTACCGGGGGTGGTGTAACATCTGATTCGGGATTCTTCAGGGTGGGGGTGCACGAGAGGAGAGACCGAACCAGATAAACGCTAATTTCCATTAAACACTGTTAAAATTACTAGGAGTACTTATGGTCTATCTCAAACGCTTTTTGTCGCTGGAAGAACAATAACCACACCCGTAATGACTCTCAACCTGTTACCGATAACCGGGATGGGACCACGGACGGGCGGACGGGCTGAATAAATATCAAAAAATAGCTTATTTTATTGTGTTTTGGGCTTGTTTTTACCCTGGCAAGACCGGTATTTTAGGGCAAAGTTACACTTGATAATCAGGATCTTTGATTTATGACCAACAAAAAACTCTGGGGCGGTCGTTTTACCGCACCTACGGATCAGTTTGTTGAGGTTTTTACGGCCTCAGTTACCTTCGATCGTCGTTTGTATCGTCATGATATTGAAGGGTCGGTCGCCCACGCGAACATGCTCGCCAAAACCGGCATATTGAACAAAAATGAGTGCAAGGTCATTACCCAGGGCCTGCAAGAAATTCTTGAAGAGATTGAGCAAGATACTTTTGACTGGCGCGTAGATCGCGAAGACGTGCACATGAATATTGAGGCCAGGCTCATCGAGCTTATTGGAGATGTAGGCAAAAAACTGCATACGGGCCGTTCCCGCAATGACCAGATTGCCACTGACCTGCGACTTTACCTGCGAGACGGGGTGGATGCCGTAGGAAGCGGTATTAACGGGCTAATATCAACACTCATAGACCTGGCAGAAAACCAGGTTGAGACGGTGATGCCGGGCTTTACCCATCTGCAAACGGCGCAGCCGGTCACATTTGGCCACCACATGCTGGCCTGGGTGGAAATGCTGTTTCGTGACCAGGAACGTTTCCAGGATTGTCGCAAGCGTATCAATGTTATGCCGCTTGGGGCGGCGGCACTGGCGGGCACTACGTTTCCGATTGATCGTGATTACACTGCCGAGTTGTTGGGCTTCGACAAACCGGCGGCCAATTCCCTGGACGCGGTCTCTGATCGGGATTTTGTAATCGAATTTGTCTCTGCAGCAGCGACGCTCATGATGCACCTGTCCCGATTTTCGGAAGAACTGGTGTTGTGGTCTTCAGCCCAGTTTAACTTTGTTGAAATAACGGATGCCTATTGCACCGGTTCCTCGATTATGCCGCAGAAGAAAAATCCGGATGTGCCTGAACTGGTTCGCGGAAAAACAGGCAGGGTTTACGGTCATTTAATGTCATTGCTGACACTAATGAAGGCGCAACCACTGGCCTATAACAAGGATAACCAGGAAGACAAAGAACCGGTATTTGACGTGCTAGATACGGCGCTGGATTGCCTGCATGCCTATACGGGCATGATGGCAGGCCTGCAAGTGAACGCAGCAGTCATGTCTGAAGCAGCCGGCAAAGGTTTTAGTACCGCCACTGACCTGGCAGATTATCTCGTGGGTAAAGGCCTGCCATTCAGGGATGCCCATGAAGTGGTTGGTAAACTTGTTCATGAAGGGATTCAGCAAAAAATCGACCTGGCAGATATGTCACTGGTGCAACTTAAATCAGGCTCGGAAATAATTGAGCAGGATGTGTTTGATGTCCTGAGCCTGCAGGGTTCGGTTTTTGCCAGAGATCATATTGGTGGCACGTCACCAAAACAGGTGGCCACAGCAATTAAAAATGCCCGCAAGCGGCTTAAAAAAATATGACCTGCAGAAAACATGATTAATAGCACATTTAAAATTGACATCGCGGGGTTATCCCGGATTAAAAAACGTTTGTACTAATTTGCACCGGCCCGGGTTTGGTAGTAGTTTCTTATCCTCAAGAAACTGGCCAAAGCAGACATTGACAAGGCTGCTGATCTGGCAATAGAAATATTAATCGAGCTACTGAAAAAAAGTAACCGACTGAATAGCGCTGGGTAAGCTGTTGCCAAAAGAAATATTCACTAACTGGATTTTGTACTGACCGAGGAGGTAGTTTATGGAGTT
Organism: uncultured Acidiferrobacteraceae bacterium; assembly: GCA_913009895.1. Classification (GTDB taxonomy): domain Bacteria; phylum Pseudomonadota; class Gammaproteobacteria; order Acidiferrobacterales; family SZUA-150; genus SZUA-150. Next base: position 35,809 of record CAJVXY010000025.1, read on the forward strand.
AACACCAATTATTCAGGTGATAGTTTGGGGTTTCGTTATTGCGGTGGTGTTGGGGATAATCGTTAACAAGACCAACTTCTGCACCATGGGTTCGGTTTCTGATTTGGTTAATATGAATGATACCGGGCGGTTGTGGGCCTGGGTCCTCGCCTTCACGGTGGCCCTGGGCGGCGTTTTAATCATGGAGGGTTTCGGCATTATCGATTTGAGCCAAACCATGCCGCCTTATCGTATTTCCAACTTTGCCTGGATGCGTTATCTCCTCGGCGGCATAATATTTGGTATCGGCATGACCCTGGCCAGTGGCTGTGTCAACAAGACCCTGATCCGCATCGGCAGTGGTAACCTGAAGTCGCTAATGGTGCTCTTTATCGGTGGCTATTTTGCCTACCTGATGACCAAGACCGATTTTTTTTACTATGGCTTTAATATCTGGATGAGCCCCACCAACATTGAGCTGGCGCAGTTTGGTATAGAGAATCAATCAGTGAGCGCCATCCTGGCTGGAATCCTGGGCATCAAAGATGTCGGCGTATTCCATTGGGCCGTGGGTGGCCTGATCGTGGCCGGCTTGTTAACTTTCATATTCAGATCGAAGGATTTCCGTAGTCGCTCCGACAATATCATCGGTGGCGCCAGCGTGGGTTTGTTAGTGCTCGCTGCCTGGTACGTAACAGGCGGCCCGCTTGGCCAGGAAGCAATAGATCAGGCGGCTTTTATGTTGTTCCCACCACCCGGGGTTGGTGTGATGTCATTGACCTTTGTCAATCCTATGGGTGAGACGGTTTATTACCTGGCTCACCCCCAGACGTTCACCCTGATTACATTCGGTGTGGCCATCCTGACAGGCGTGATCTTTGGGTCGTTCCTGTATTCTATTGTTACTCGCCAGTTTCGATTCGAGTGGTTTAAGTCCTTTTCCGATTTTGTAAGACATGTTATTGGCGCCGTGCTCATGGGTATTGGCGGCGTCCTGGCCATGGGTTGTACCATCGGCCAGGGGGTGACCGGGCTTTCGACAATGGCGCTCGGCTCTGTTATCGCATTCGGGTCTTTTATCTTCGGCAGTGCACTGACCATGAAGGTGCAATACTACAAAATGGTTTATGAAGAAAAGGCCAGTTTCTTCGCGGCACTGGTCTCGGCCCTTGTCGACATGCGTTTATTGCCAAAACGAGCACGCATGTTGCAACCAATGTAGGTGGTGGTTGTTTTTCCATGACGGATGACTTTGAAGACCTGAAAAATCGCTTGCGTAAATTTGCCCAGGCCCGGGATTGGGAGCAGTTTCATAACCCAAAGAACCTGGCAATGGCATTGATTGTTGAGGCCGCCGAGTTGACCGAGCATTTTCAGTGGCTGACACCGGAGCAGGCTTATGCATTGCCTGAACAGCAGAAAAAAGAAATCGCGCTGGAGATGGCGGACATCCTGATCTATTTATCACGATTATCAGACCGGCTTGATATTGACCTGCTTGCTGTGGTGAATGAAAAAATTGCTATTAATGAGAAACGGTTTCCACCAGAAAAAGTTATGGGTAATCAGGATAAGTACATTAAAAAGTCTTTATAAATTTTGTCGGTATTTTTTGGCGATGAGATTACCCAGGCCAATACCTTCACAACGACGGGATTCATTTTTCCAGGCAGAACGGGAGGACAGGATTTCCGGCCAAAAGGGATAACTGCGACACTGTTGCGGGCGTGTATGATAAATCCGGCAAGCCTTTTTTTTATCAAGGAAAACACAACGTTTATTTTCCCCGATACGAATTCCCCGGGCCTGTCCGTCCAGCATCACAAGGTAACGACGGTAAAACCATGAGCGACCAATATTAAGCGTCCGGCGTATTGTTTCTGCTTCGCCTGTGGTTAGTTCAATGTAGCGGGTCCTGGGGTTGCCTGTGCAGCACTTTCCACAACCTGTACACTTGAATTTTGGTCTTCTGTAAGAGTCTGGCATAGTTGCGGATTATACCGATAGCCATGCGTTTGTCAGTGAGCCGGGATGAATTATCTGGTTTCCATTGATTGCAGGATTAAACGGATTGATACTGGGCCGATACTGGCAAGTCCTGTATGTAATCAGGATTCCCTTGTGGAGTACAGGGTGGAGTACAAGGCGGAGTACAAGTGATCAAGTTCCTGAAACTTTCCATCGTTTTACCAGTAATGTTGCTGGCTGGTTGTCAGCAGCAAAGCCGTGACTGTGAAATACAAAAGCAAAAAGTTCTGTTGCTTGAACAACAGTTAGCTGCCAGCAGTCAGGCCAGTAATTTGCCTGAAAATGTGTACGATGTAAGGCTGGCAAAACAACAGCAGCAGCTTATAAAGGTCACACAAGAACTGGTTGTGGTAAAAGTGGAGCGTGACAAACTAAAATTGGAACTTAGAGCGTTAAGAAAAGTTAATACAAGAAACTAATTTATGAAAACCGTACTTGTCCTTGGAGGTTATGGTCGCTGTGGCAGCCGCCTGGTTACACTGCTTTCATCTGATCCAGCTATTAACTGCATTGCAGCCGGCAGGAATCCACCGGCCAATCTACAAAATAAAAATGTTATTGCGCTGGATGCAAACGATAGAAGTTCGTTAAAATCTACACTGGCCAATAATATTGATTTTGTTGTCAATGTTTGTGGTGATCTCGAAAAAAATGGCGGTGCAATCGCCCAGACCTGTATGGAATCAGGTATCCACTATGTCGACATGGGTGCTGGCCAGGAATATGCGAACGATTTTCTAAAATTAAACAGGCAAGCGGCAAAAAATAAAGTTTGCCTGGTAACCAATGCCGGCGCCAGTCCCGTGTTGTCGACAATATTGGCAGATCATTTAGCCAAAGAATTTGAACGAATCACGCATATTCACGCGGCCTATTCGCCGGGCAACAGGAGCGTTGGCGCCCGTGGTAGTCTCTATGACCTGTTAAAGAATATTGGCAAAAAAATACGCATTAAGGAACGAGGACGCTGGCAGGATAACCATTCCTGGAGCCGAGCCGAAAAAATTAATTTTCCTAAACCGGTTGGCTCGCGCCGGCTTTTTTTGTATGAGGCCATAGAGCTGGAGACATTTCCTGCACGTTATGGCGCCAATACTGTAACTTTTAGTACCGGCTTTGAGTTGTCATTGTTTAATCTGGGCACCACATGGCTGGCGTGGCGCAAGCGTAAAAAACAGGGCAAACGCCCCGAGGCCTATGCATCGTTATTGGCAAGTGCTGCCTGGTGGTTGCGAAATTTCGGTAGCGATAAAGATGCCCTTGCTGTGATGATGAAAGGTGAAATTGCGGGTCAGGAAGTGGATCACGTTGCCTATTTAATAGGCCGTTCCAAAAGTAGCCTGGTTATTCCCTGCGCACCTGCTGCCAGCCTGATCAAGAAATGGGTTAACCAGGGCATTGACAAGCCAGGTGCAACCAGCTGCCAGGATTTGTTGCAAATGGATGACATTCGTCTGGAATTGAGCCAGCATGACATCGTGCTGGTCCGCCGCTAGATGGCTACCTCTCGTGGTCATTTCCTTGTAAGCTTCGCCTGATTAATGACAGGTCGGTAAAATTAACTGATTGGTAAATTACCAAATCCAGTATGGCTTTTTTGGCGGGATATAACGAATGCCTGATCGTATAAGGACAGTTTTTTTGAACACACGTATTATTGCTTTGGCCATAATCATTCCATTGGTACTGGCAGTACTGGCTATACCGGGATGTGGCAATCGCGGGCCATTATATTTGCGAGATGCAGAAAGTGAACAGGCGCAAACAGGCCAGGAACTGAAACAAAAAACTGACGAAGCGGACAAAAAAAAGAAATCGACCGCTACCAAAGACAAGTAACATTTAAAGACTGCATTTTTTTGATCAGTTAGTTTTTTATAATTTTATAATTTTTTTTTATATCAATGGATTCATTTTCTTATCAGGACGGGCAATTGTTTGCCGAGTCTGTTGCCCTGACGGATATTGCGCAAGCGGTAGGGTCGCCTGTGTTTGTCTATTCCCGGGCCGAGATTGAACAACGCTGGCGGGATTATGACGAGGCATTTGGTGGCCGCAATCATTTAATTTGTTATGCCGTTAAGGCTAATTCCAATCTTGCTGTCCTGGCTTTGCTGGCAAGGCTTGGTTCCGGTTTTGATATTGTTTCAATCGGTGAGCTGGAACGGGTACTCAAGGCCGGTGGTGATCCAAAAAAAATAATTTTCTCAGGGGTAGCCAAAACCGAAGCAGAAATGTCTCGCGCCCTGGAGGTTGGGATTCACTGTTTTAATATTGAATCGGTCAACGAGCTAGAGCGGCTTAATTCAGTGGCCGAATCAATGGGTTTGGTGGCGCCTCTCTCTGTGCGTGTGAACCCGGATGTGGATGCCAATACCCACCCTTATATTGCTACGGGCCTGAAAGAGAGTAAATTTGGAATTGCCATTGAACAGGCCGGCGATGTTTATGCCCGTGCCAGCAAAATGGGCGGTATCCGTATCACCGGTGTCGATTGCCATATTGGTTCCCAGCTAACCGAGATTGAGCCTTTTCTGGAGGCCCTGGACCGGACACTTGAGCTGGTGGGTGACTTGCAGGATCAGGGGGTGACCCTGGAACATATTGATATCGGTGGTGGCCTCGGCATTAGCTATTATGATGAGCAACCTCCGAGGCCAGAGGAATTTATATTGGCCATGATGGATCGGTTCCAGGATATGGGTTCACGTTATCAAAATATGCAGTTTATTATCGAGCCTGGCCGATCAATCGTCGGTAATGCCGGTGTCCTGCTGGCAAAGATTGAATACCTGAAGAAAACCGATGTCAGAAATTTTGCTATTGTGGATACGGGCATGAATGATCTCATGCGGCCAGCGCTCTATGATGCCTGGCACGAGATCGTGCCCGTGGTTAAAAAAGATTACGGTAATGGACAAATCTATGATGTCGTTGGCCCGGTTTGTGAGAGCGGCGATTTTCTGGGTCGTGGGCGCGAGCTTGATATTCGGGAGGGTGATTTGCTGGCCGTGTGTTCAGTCGGTGCCTACGGTGCCGTAATGAGTTCTAATTATAATACCAGGCCACGAGCGGCCGAGGTCATGGTGTCAGGCGAAACCTGGCATATTATTCGTAAGCGGGAAAACATGGATGATTTAATGCGAGGCGAATCCTTATTACCTGAATAGGTTACCCGATTAGGTTATCTGACCGGTTACCCGGATAACGCGAATGAAAAAAGAAAAGTTCAAAAATCCAGCTGAGGATAAGATCAACAACCTGTTACTTCGTGTCCGTACAATTGCTGTCGTCGGGCTTTCTCCTAATCCTGAGCGTCCCAGTTACCAGGTAGCCAAAAAATTAAGGCAATTTGGCTACAAGATTATCCCGGTGCGAATGGCCGTTGAGTCTGTTTTGGGTGAAAAGGCTTACCCTGATCTTAGATCTGTGCCTGATAAAATCGATTTGGTTGACGTATTTCGTGACTCGCAATTTGTCGATGCAATTGTCGACGACTGCATGGATTTGTGGTTGCCAGCCCTGTGGTTACAGGAAGGGGTGATTGATGATAATGCTGCCATCAGGGCCCAGCTTTCAGGCATTGATGTGGTCATGGATAAATGTATTTATAAGGAATACGTATCCTGTTTTGGCGAAGATTTCCGGTTACCCAAAATCTAATTAGTATGCCTAATCAGTATTTTGGCCAGAATTCTTTTTTTGCATCTCTTTGCGCTGACGTCGCTTTATGCGCCAGGCCACAAAACGTTTACGCAGACGCCAATAGGCGGGCGAGTCAGAAAAGAACAGTATCAGCCCCAGGGGAAACATCCAGAAACCCAGTATTGGCAGGAATCCAAGCACACCGCCGATCATCAGGGCGATAGCAGTGCCTTTACGTACCCATTGGTTAGGATGGTTTTTTATTCGATGGAATGTTTTGTTAATCGTCTTTTTCATTTACAGTAGGTCTCTGTCTACGTAAGCAGGCATTCATAAACTGAGAAGCCACAACAACATTTTATAACACCTGAATCAAAATGACTCGTTTTACAAAAATGCATGGCCTGGGTAATGATTTTGTCGTTTTTGACAACATTAATCAGGACATCAACCTGAGCACTGACCAGATACAGCGACTTGCCGATCGTCATTTTGGCATAGGTTGCGACCAGGTGTTACTTGTTGAGAAAGCCACAGACCCTGCTATGGATTTCCGTTATCGCATTTTCAATGCCGACGGTGGCGAGGTTGCGCAATGTGGCAATGGCGCCCGCTGTTTTATGCGATTTGTTCGTGACCAGGGACTGACTGACAAAAATGAAATTGGGGTCGAGACCAATAGCGGAAATATTTTCCCCCGGTTGCTCGCGGGTGGCCTGGTAACGGTGAATATGGGTGTGCCGAATTTTGAGCCTGCATCTATTCCCTATACTGCAACTAAAAGAGCAGCCCAGTATGCACTGGACCTTGATATTAATGGCAATGCCCAGACAGTCCAGCTTAATATTCTTTCCCTCGGGAATCCCCATGCCGTGATGCAGGTAGATGATATTAAAATGGCGCCGGTGCTCACGCTCGGCCCCAAAATTGAACAGCACCCGAATTTTCCTGAAAGGGTAAATGCCGGTTTTATGCAAGTGATTAGCCGGAATAAAATTGCAGTTCGTGTTTTTGAGCGCGGCTCTGGTGAAACCCAGGCCTGTGGTTCCGGCGCTTGTGCTGCGGTTATCACGGGCATTCAAAATGGTCACCTGGAGGCAAAAGTAACTGCCAGTTTAACCGGGGGTGATCTAGAAATTACTTGGGAAGGCGAAGGGAATCCGGTATGGTTAACCGGACCGGCAACCACGGTTTTTGAAGGCTCGATTGATCTGGCTGCACTCTAGCCAGGTTTTGTTAAAATTGAAAATCGCATTTTTAAATGAAATTCAAAAGAGTCCGGGGTTAACAATAATATGACAATTAAATCACCTGAACGAAAACTGGAACCAACGCTGTCATCAAAACCATTTTCATCTCAAAACGAATCAGCGAGTGAAAGTGAGTCTGTCTCCAGGTACCTTGCCGATCACCCCGACTTTTTTGATCAAAATCCTGAACTATTAAACAAAATGCATGTTCCCCATGTTGAACGGGGGTCAGCGATTTCCCTGGTCGAGCGCCAGGTAAAAAATCTGCGCAGTGACAATCATGAGCTGAATCAACAACTGCAGGAATTACTTGGTATTGCTCGCGAGAATGACCAACTGGCCATTCGGCTGCATCGTTTTACCTTAAAGTTGCTTGAGTGTGATACCTATGAGGATGTTTTATCCGGCATCAAGATTGAGCTTGAGGAAATTTTTAAAATCGACCAGGCAGTTTTGCTGTTTGATAAATCAAGCGACCAAACACGTAAATTGATAAAAAAATTATTTACAACCGATGCGGTCACAACCTGTTTTAATGATCCTGACAAGGGCTGTTTCCAGGACCTGTATAATCAGCATAATCTGCAATCGCAGGAAATTCGATCAAGTGTTGTTCTGCCCCTGGGTGGCAGTAAAACCACAGGGTTGCTGGCACTGGGCAGCACCGATGAGCAGCGATTCCGACCAGGTATGAGCACCACTTATCTCAACCGATTGGCAGATTTGATTAACCATATCCTGGCCGCACGGCGCTAAAATAATTTATCAGTACGTGGTTTGATTGTTACAATAAAATTTAATGGATAAAGGAAATCAAGACCGGATTTTTTGAGGATGCAAACCAATGTCAGCACCTGTTAGTGCACCGGAGTTTATGCAAACATCAATTAAATCCTTTCTTGACTATTTACAATTAGAACGTCGTTTATCCAACCACACCGTTATCAATTACCAGCGAGATCTAAATCGCCTGCAACAGTTTTGTTACGACCAGGATTTGA
>CAJVXY010000026.1 GCA_913009895.1 uncultured Acidiferrobacteraceae bacterium
TATTTAGTCCAAAAAGTTTCAGACTGGCTAAACCAGTATTGAAATCCGTACTGGTGCTAACGACGGCCAGCCTGATGATTATCCCGCAAATCAGCTCGGCCACCAACGGTATGAATATGGAAGGTTACGGGCCAATTGCAACCGGCATGGGCGGTGCGTCCATGGCCTATGACAATGGGACCGCGGCGGTCATGAATAACCCGGCTACCCTGGGCCTGATGGAAGACGGCGAAAGTAGAGTGGATGTGGCAGTTGGTACCCTCAGCCCCAATATCTCCTCTTCGGCGCCAGGTGCACCCAAGGCCGATTCTTCAGCCAATTTATTCATTATGCCGGCACTGGGCTGGACAACGAGAAAAGGTTCGTTGAGCTATGGTTTTGGTGTTTTTTCCCAGGGCGGCATGGGCACAGAATATAAAGCCAATTCTTATTTGGCAGCCGGCTCTGGTGAAAAAGTGCGATCGGAAGTGGGGGTCGGCCGCTTGAGTTTCCCCCTGGCTTATACGGTCAATTCTGATTTGAGTATCGGCGGTACCGTGGATTACGTCTGGGCGGGTATGGATTTAAAAATGGCCATGCCGGGCGCTGCTTTTGGTGATTTTGCATTCGGGTCACAGGCTTACGGCACTGCCAGTGGTTCCTTGGTCCAGGGATTGGGCGCCGCTATGGGTGGCCCAACTCCAGCAATCAGTGGCGTGAATTGGGTGCGGTTCGATTTTTCCGACGGCAGTGATTTTACTGGTGAAGCCAAGGGTTCTGGTGTCGGTGCCAAGATAGGGGCCGTTTATAAAATAACTGAGACGGTCAAGATCGGTGGTACGTATCACTCCAAGACCAGTATTAGTGATCTCAATACCAGTAATGCCGGGATTTCGATGAACGTTGTCCAAGATGCGGTTACTGGTGGTGGTGTAATGGGAGTTTGTGGTGCCGATGGTGCAGCTTGTACCATTGGTTTTAAGGGCAAAATGAAGGTCAAGGATTTTCAATGGCCAGATATCTTTGCCCTGGGCGCTGCTTTCCAGGCTACCAAGGATTTAATGCTGGTTGCCGACTATAAATACATTAACTGGCCCACAGCCATGAAAGACTTCAATATGATTTTTACGGCCAGCGCCGAGCAGGCCGATCCAGTCGCGCAAGGGTTTGTTAATTCGGGCGGCACCAGCGCAGATGTAGTGCTGTTCCAGGACTGGCAAGTGCAGAATGTGTTGCAACTGGGTGGTGCTTATCAAACGACAAAGGACCTGGTATTACGCGCCGGTGTCAACCTGGCCAATAACCCGGTGCCAGACAAGTTCGTCAATTCCTTGTTTCCGGCCATTATCAAAAACCATGTGAGCATCGGTGCCGGTTATACCTTTAGCCCTGCCCATGCTTTTAATATAGCTTATGTGTACGCACCCGGGGTCAAGGTAAATGCAACTGACCCGACTACGGGCGCCAAGACGGGTTCTGAGATCACCCATTCCCAGTCGAACTTTCAACTTATGTATAGCTATACCTATTAGTCTTACATAAACAGGAAGAACCAGGAAAGACAAAAAGGGCCGAAACTGTGTTTCGGCCCTTTTCTTTGGCCGGCAGATCGTCGGATAAATAACCAGATAAATACATCCGGTATCAATTATTATTAAGTGATACATTGCATGTTGGCCAAACTTTGCTTGAATTAGCCTGTAGTAATGATAAACAGCATGATTAACAACGAAATTAAATAATAAAGAGACAGACCATGAGTACAGCGGCAAGCGCAGCAATCGACGACCCCCTTAAAGTCCTGGGGCAAATACTGGCCCTGGCAGTACGGCACAAGGCGTCAGATATCCACATGCGCACCAAGAATCATCCGATCCTGCGTGTCGACGGGGTTCTCAGGCCGATTAAAGACGTTGAGCCATTTCCGCCTGATTTTATGGAACGTCTGGCGCGGACCATGATGACGCCCCGTAACTCGGAAGAATTTGATAACAAGCGCCAGGTGGATTTATCTATCGGTTTTAAGGATATTGGCCGGGTTCGTGCCAATATTTTTTATCAGCGTGGCAGTATTGGCATGGTGTTGCGTGTGATTAGTAGCGTCATTCCCAGTCCCCAGGAGCTGGGTTTGCCGGATATCGTTTTGCCCCTGCTGCAACACGAACGCGGGCTGGTGTTATTTACCGGTGCCACGGGTTCTGGCAAATCTACTTCCCTGGCCGCCTTACTTAATGTCATAAATGTTTCCAAGGCCAAGCACATTATTACCATCGAAGATCCGATCGAATTTTTGTTCACGGAAAAAAAATGCATTATTACCCAGCGTGAAATTGGTATTGATACCAATACTTTTGCCGATGCCATGCGCGCGGCCATGCGTGAAGATCCGGACGTGATACTACTGGGTGAAATGCGTGACCCGGAAACCATCGAAACGGCCCTGACCGCTTCTGAAACCGGTCACCTGGTCTTGTCCACGGTCCATTCACCGGCAACGGCGGAGACCATTTCCCGGATCGTGACTGCTTTTCCACCGGAAGCGCAGCAGAGTATTCGCGCCAAAATTTCCCAGAACCTGCGCGGTATAATTTCCCAACGCCTGGTGCCCATGGTTGGTGGCGCCGGCAGAACCGTGGCCACCGAGGTAATGACGGTTTCGGCCTTGTGTCGTGAATTAATTCTTGATCCCATTAAAATGAAAGAACTGGGCGATGTCGTGAAAAAAGGCACCAGGGCCGAGGGCATGATCAGTTTTGATAACAGCCTCTATGACCTGGTCAAAAGAGGCACGATTGACGAAGAAACAGCCTTGCAATATGCCAGTAGTCCTACCGACCTCAAGCTCAAGCTGGAAGGATTTTAGCGCCCCCAGTCTGGTGTTTTACCAGTTGCGACTGGAGCGCGCGGCGAAACTGGGTCATACTGCCCCCTATAAGAATTATTAATGAATCATGTGGTTTTATTTTGGTCACGAATTCATACCTGTGAAAACACAAAAAGGGGTGCCCTATGGCCGATCGTCGGCTTCAAGTATTTCATACCGTTGCCCGTTTGCTGAGTTTTACCAAGGCCGCGGAAACGCTACACATGACCCAGCCAGCCGTCACCTTTCAGATTCGCCAGCTGGAAGAATTTTTTAATACCCGCCTGTTTGACCGGACCCATAATCGTATAAACCTGACGGCAGCGGGCGAGCGGGTTTTTGAATATTCGGATCGTATTATTGAGCTCTATAACGAGATGGATAATCGTGTCCGTGAAATGACGGGCGATGTCAGTGGCATACTTGTTATCGGGGCCAGCACCACGATTGCCGAATATGTCCTGCCCAGCCTGTTGGGTGAATTCAAGCAATTATACCCAAGTGTCAATATTCGCCTGAACGTGTCCAACTCAATGGGCGTAGTCCATATGGTAGAAAATAATACGGTTGATGTCGGCGTGGTTGAGTCACCGATTTCCAATAAAAACCTGGCCGTGGAAGTTTGCTGGCATGATCAATTAGTATTTATTTGTCGGCCTGATCACCCCCTGGCAAAAGAAGAAGTAATTAAACCAGAGGCCCTGGCCGATTTACCGTTTATTATGCGCGAAGAGGGATCTGGTACCCTGGAGTTTATTCGTAATTATTTATTTGAAAATGGCATATCCCTGCAAGAGTATAATATTAGTATGGAAGTCGGTAGCCCGGAGGGGGTCAAGAGCGCTGTCGAGGCGGGACTTGGTATTTCAATTGTCTCAACTGCAACTGTCCATAAAGAAATAAAACTGGAGACCCTGGTGGCGATTCCTCTGGAGCCAAATCTCGAACGGCCATTCTCGATTGTCCACCAGCGACAAAAATTTCGTTTACGAGCCATGGAAGAGTTTATGGAGTTCGCCCGCGATCATTGTGAAAAACGTTCCCAAAATGATGATTGAGGTTGTCCCGACTATCGGTTAACAGGTAATGGCAAAAAATCTGCAGTCTCGTTTAAAAGAAATCATAAACGCTTTACCAGAAAAGCATGCCAGGCAATTACTGGAGTTTGGTGAGTTCCTGTTTCAGCGCCATGGCGAAGATCGAACAAAACTGGCCAAACAGGATATTACCAGGCCCGAAACCGAGTCTGTGGTCATGGCGATCAAACGACTCACGCAGACCTATCCAATGCTGGAGCCCACCAGCCTGTTAACCCAAACCTCGGAAATTCTCTCGCGGAATATGGTGGGTGGAAAATCTGCTAATGATTCAATCGATATGCTGGAACAACTATTTCAGGAGCGTTACGGAGAATTAAAATCCGAGACAAAGTCGGATGTGTAGATTAGATAATAATTTTTTTACCGCAGAGGACGCAGAGGCAAGTATGGTTATTCGTAAATAATAATTGAATTCTCTGCGTACCTCTGTGGTTAATGATCAACCAGGTAATAAAAAAATATAAACAGGATTGCCGGGATTAACAAGATTATCTAAATTTACAGATTAGATTTTTCTGTTTAGGCTTAATCCAGTAGATCCTGTTAATCTTGTCTAAAGTTTTTTATTTTTTTTGGGCAATTGAACTCTTGGCGTTCTTGGTGTCTTGGCGGTTCACGTTCTTTGTATATTATAAAGCTTCGTTTGCGAAATCAGCCAGGCGAGAACGTTCCCCCCGTTGCAGCGTGATGTGACCACTGTGTTGCCATTGGCGAAAACGGTCGACCACATAGGCCAGTCCATTAGTAGTTTCTGTGAGATAAGGGGTATCGATTTGCGCTAAATTACCCAGGCAAATTATTTTACTTTCAGGCCCGGCCCGGGTGACAAGGGTTTTTACCTGCTGTGGACTCAGGTTTTGCGCCTCATCAATAATTAATAACTTGCGCAGAAAAGTCCGGCCCCGCATAAAGTTGACAGACTTGATCTTGATTCTTTGTTTTAGTAAATCCTCAGTGACTGCCCGGCCCCATGACCCATGTTCCTGTTGCTGGAAGTTCTGCAGTACTTCAATGTTGTCTTCCAGTGCGCCCATCCACGGCCCCATTTTTTCTTCTTCTGTGCCGGGCAGATAACCAATGTCTTCGCCAACAGGTATGGTTACCCGGGTAACAATTATTTCGTTGTATGTTTTATTCTCCAGGGTCTGTGTCAGCCCGGCTGCAAGTGATAATAATGTTTTACCGGTACCTGCATGGCCGAGCAATGACACAAAATCTACTTCCGGATCCATCAACAGGTTCAATGCATAATTTTGTTCCCGGTTACGGGCAACGATTCCCCAAACGCTGTTGTTGTTCGAGGTGTAATCCTTTGGAGTTTCTATAATGGCAGAATCATTCTTGATTTCTTTGACAATTGCCTGAAAACTGTCGTCTTCAGTATAGATAAATTCATTTGGGTGCCAGCTTGCAATCAAGGGCCCGGTAATTCGGTAGAACGTCCGTCCTTGTTCCTGCCATGACTCCATTTCTTTGCCATGGTCATCCCAAAAATCGGCAGCCAGACAGGTCGTGCCCGTGTGCAGTAAATCCGCATCTTCCACCACCTGGTCACTTGTGTAGTCTTCACACTGGATATGCAATGCGTGGGCCTTGATGCGCAAATTAATATCCTTGGTGACAAGGATGACGTCATTGCTTGGGTGATGTTTTTCAAGATCGCGGGTGATGCCAAGCAGGGCGTTATCTGTACCTGCGATCTCCAGTGCCGCAGGCAGTGAGCTTCGTGAGGTCTCAATATAAAAGTACAGGTTGCCACCGGAGCTTTTGTCCAGCTGCTGTGAAAGCGGGATACCCTTGGAAATGTCTCCCTTTGCGGTTTTTGCCAGGTCATCGAGATAACGTGTAACCTGGCGGACATTTCTTGCAACTTCAGAAAGTCCTCTTTTGTGTTTATCCAGTTCTTCGAGTACTACAATCGGAATGTAAACATCATGTTCCTGGAACCGGAATATGGAAGCAGGATCATGCATCAACACATTGGTATCGAGTACAAAAATTTTCTTGTCAGAAGGTTTCAAAATAAATATTTATTTTATGAGATATGACAGGTTTTTTTATCAGGACTTCTTATATAAATCCATTATGCATTTTAATCTGGGCGAGCACTACTAGAGTGCTTTAATAACCTCGAGGACTGCCGCCACGTGGCCATTAACCTTAACTTTTCTGAATTCATTTCTCAGGGTGCCTGTTTCATCGATAATAAATGTGCTCCTTTCCAGGCCCAGGGATTTTTTACCATACATATTTTTCATTTTAATCACATCATATTTTTTACACAAAATCTCATCGGGATCACTAACAAGATCGAAAGGAAATTTATATTTTTTTTTGAACTTTTCATGAGACTCAAGGCTGTCTCGGGAAACGCCCAGTATGATCGTATTATTGCGCTTGAATTTCGCCGTGTAGTCCCTGAAGTCCTGTCCTTCAGTTGTGCATCCTGATGTATTGTCTCTTGGATAAAAGTATAATACAACGCGACTGCCCCGCAGTGCCGAGAGTTTGAAAGATTTGTTGCCTGTGGTCAGGAGTTTACAGTCAGGGGCTTTATAGCCCAGCCTGGGACTTTCAGGGGATTTTTTTTGAGCTGCCATTATTTTATATGCTGTGGTGAATAATACTAATTATCTAAAATGAATTAAAACCGAATATAAGCCGATATTATATATAAGTAGCCATCGAAATAAACTGTCAGCCAATATTGGCTTTTGTTGTTTAATGGTGTTTGCTCATTGATATTTCATTTGTATCGGTAGCCGTCGCGGCCCCCAGTCCCCCGGCACAGGATCAAAAACACCGGCAAAGCTTGTATTGCAGAACTTGCAGTTCCCTTTTTCGTCCAGATGCCACTCGCTGAGCTTATACCAGTCCCGGCCAATTACTTTTTTTCCGCAATGATGACAATAACTGCTGTCACCAGCTTCATTGTGGACATTTCCCGTGTAGACATAATGTAAACCGTTTTTGAGTGCAATATCTCGTGCCCGAATCAGGGTGTCAGCCGGGGTAGCGGGAATATCACGCATTTTCCAGTCGGGATGAAAAGCCGAAAAGTGCAGGGGAACGTCAGGCCCAAGATTTTTTTTAATCCACAGGCTGAGGGAATTTATTTCAGCATCTGAATCATTAAGCCCGGGTATCAGCAGGGTGGTGATTTCCAGCCAGACACTGGTTTCATTCTTTATATATTCCAGGGTATCAAGTACCGGCGCCAGGTGGGCGCCCGTTAGTTTAAAATAAAATTCATCTGTGAATGCTTTTAAATCGATATTGACTGCATCGATATAACTGAAGAACTCTTTGCGGGGTTCCGGGCAAATATAACCGGCACTGACTGCAATGGTCTTGATATCCAGGGCATGGCAGGCTTTGGCAACATCTATGGCGTACTCCATAAAGATGACGGGATCGTTATAAGTAAAAGCAACGCTTTTTGCCCCCGCAGATTTGGCAATAGCGGCAATTTTTTCCGGTGCCGCTTCATCCGCAAGGGTATCCATTTCTCTTGATTTGCTGATATCCCAGTTTTGGCAAAATTTACATGCCAGGTTACAGCCGGCGGTGCCAAATGATAGTGTGCCGGTGCCCGGTATAAAATGATTTAATGGTTTTTTTTCTACAGGGTCTACGCAAAAACCACTGGAGCGACCGTAAGTGGTGAGGACAATTTCATTGTTTTGACAGGCGCGCACGTAACATAGGCCTTGCTGGCCTTCATGTAACTTACAGGCACGGGGACACACGTCACACTGGATGCGTCCATCATCAGTCTGGTGCCAATATTTTGTCGGAATAATACTGTCCATCAATTTTTTCGGACTCTGCGCTATCTTTATCACGCTTACCTATATCATAATGATGACGGTCCGCGGCCAGTTCAAGTTTTAAGTGCAATCTGGGAGCATGGAGAGCCTTGAAATTCTCTTTTTTGGCGTCATATAAATAGTTCGTCGTGAGCGTGAGGGGGGCATTTGTCGACCGACCGTAATCCAGCCGTAGCAGGTACTTTTTATCCTTCCAATCCAGTTGCACTACGCAACATGGTCAGGGGGATGCTTGCCGAATCGGCCAACCAGGGTAATTTGGCAGGCATGGCGATGACAAATAATCCAGGCGCACTCATCGTTCCCCATGCGGGTTTTGTCTATTCTGGCCTGGTTGCTGCCCAGGCTTACGCCTGCATTCAGCAATTTGCCCATGAAATTAACCGGGTAGTATTGCTCGGGCCTGCACATCGTGTTGCAGTAAGGGGCATGGCCCTGTCTTCAGCAGACAATTTCCAGACACCACTAGGCACGATACCCCTGGATAAAGCAGCGAACGCGCAGTTGGCATTATTGCCCCTGGTGGCAGTCAATAATGATGCCCATGAGCTCGAACATAGCCTGGAAGTGCAGCTGCCTTTTTTGCAAGAGGTATTAGATGAATTTAAACTGGTGCCCATTGTGGTTGGCGAAGCCAGCCCGGAAGAGGTTTATACCGTGTTAAATCATTTTTCTAGTGATGTATCCCGGGATAAAAATACCCTGATAGTCATTAGCACGGATTTAAGTCATTTTGAAAATTATGAAAATGCAACAAGCCATGACCGGAAAACCAGTTTAGCCATAAAAAACCTGGAGTATGAAAATATTAGTTACGGGGACGCCTGCGGACGCAACCCGTTAAATGGTTTGTTATATTTTGCCAGGAAAAAAAATCTCCACATTCAGGATCTCGTCCTGAAAAATTCAGGCGACGTATCAGGCGACCGTGACCGGGTAGTGGGTTATGGCGCGTATGTTTTACATTAATTATCAGATATGCTGGATGAATCGACAAAATCAGTATTGTTAAAAGTTGCGCGGGATACGATAACCCTTGGTGCAGAAGCAAAAAGAATTGACATCAATATCGAAGATTATTCAGTTGTGTTGCAGGCGTTTGGTGCGTCGTTTGTAACATTAAAAATTAAAAAACAACTAAAAGGTTGTATCGGCAGTCTCCAGGCAAGTCGACCGCTGGTCTTGGATGTTGCCGAGAATGCCTACGCGGCTGCTTTTCAGGACACGAGATTTACGCCTGTCAATAAAAATGATCTGGGTATGTTGACGATTAGTATTTCAATATTAAACAAACCTGAAAAAATGGATTTTAAATCTGAAGATGAATTACTCGCCCAGTTAAGGCCAAATGAAGATGGTCTTATTTTGCAGGATCAACAGCATCGAGGAACTTTTCTGCCATCTGTCTGGGAGTCACTGAATGATCCTGTAGACTTCCTGGCACAGCTGAAGGTCAAGGCCGGCCTGGATAAAAATTATTGGTCAGATGATTTGATTGTGCAACGTTATACTACAGAAAGTTTTTCAGAAAATTAAAATTATTAATAAATAATAACCAAGGAGATTGACATGGTAGAAATTAGCACTATTTTTATATTTGCATTTTTGAGTTTAGGCATCATTCTCATTTTAATGGGCGTAAAAACCGTTTCCCAGGGCTATGAGTTTACAGTGGAGCGTTTCGGAAAATACACGAAAACCCTGACACCCGGGCTCCACATAATTGTGCCTTTTATCGATAAAATTGGCGCGAAAATGAATATGATGGAAACCGTCACCGAGGTACCTTCTCAGGAAGTCATTACCAAGGATAATGCCATGATCCAGGTAGATGGCATTGTTTTTTTTCAGGTGCTCGATGCGGCCAAGGCCGCTTATGAGGTCAATCGTTTACATCGCGCCATATTGAATTTAACCATGACCAATATTCGTACTGTCATGGGATCAATGGATCTTGATGAATTGTTGTCCAAGCGGGATCAAATTAATGCGAGCTTGTTACATGTGGTTGATGAAGCGACGGCACCCTGGGGCGTGAAGGTAACGCGTATTGAAATTAAAGATATTACCCCGCCGCGGGATTTGGCCGAAGCCATGGCCAGGCAAATGAAGGCCGAGCGGGACAAGCGGGCAACTATCCTGACAGCGGAGGGCGAAAAACAATCAGAAATATTGCGCGCCGATGGTGAAAAACAGGCCGTAATCCTGGATGCTGAAGGTCGTAGAGAGGCTGCTTTTCGTGATGCCGAGGCCCGTGAACGCCAGGCCGAGGCGGAGGCCAAAGCAACGAATATGGTTTCAGAAGCAATCGCCAATGGTGATATTCAGGCAATCAATTATTTTGTGGCAACAAAATATGTTGAAGCGATCAAGGATATTGCCACCTCGCCTAACCAGAAGGTGTTATTGATGCCGCTTGAAGCAAGTAGCATTATTGGTTCGTTAGCCGGGATCGGTGAGCTGGCCAAAGCGGCGTTTGGTAAAGACAAGGCCGGGGGCCAGGCATGATTGAGTTTTTAACTGCACTGGAATTTTGGCACTGGTGGATTGCCGCCGCCTTGCTCGTCATTCTGGAAATGCTTGCACCCACTGCATTTTTTCTCTGGATGGGCATCTCGGCAGGCATTGTTGGTATCTTGTTGCTGATCGCACCTGCCATTTCATGGGAGATGCAATTATTTGTATTTACTGTTTTATCGGTAATCAGTGTGGTTGCCTGGCGCGTATATTTAAAAAATAACCCGATTCAAACCGATGCCCCGACCCTGAACCGTCGCGGCCAGCAATATGTTGGCCGGGTATTCACGCTCACCGAAGCCATTGTCAATGGAGTCGGAAAAATAAAAGTAGATGACACGCTCTGGAAGGTAAATGGCAAAGATGCGCCGGTTGGAAAAGGTGTTCGGGTTGTCAAAGTAGACGGGGCAATACTTCAGGTGGAAACAGTAGCAGAGGATTAAGGGTGCCCTTAATTTATACCGGGCCTATAAGGGCATTACGCAGTTGTTCGGCCGCCATTTCCGGGCTGACGGTGTTCACGAATAAACCGGAGCCCAGTTCAAAACCCGTGGGGATACTGGTGCGCGGACAAATTTCAAGATGCCAGTGGTAACTGGCGTCACATTCCAGGCAATCACTGGTGTGCGGTATAGAGTGCAGAAAATAATTATACTGGACACCGCCTAAAACAGCATCAAGGCGGGCCATGGTTCGGCGCATTACCCGAGCCAGGTCATCAAGATCTTCTTCAGTAGTCTGTAAAAAGTCCGCCTGGTGTTTTAATGGCAAGATATGAACTTCCCATTCATAACGACTGGCAAAGGGTTTGATGGCCACAAATTTTTTACCACGTTCGATAACATACTGGCCAACATCTATTTTTCTTCGAATATGCCCTGAATCACGATCATAAATCGTAGCCTCGAACGTAAGCGCTTCATCGATTAAGGTGCAGAATATACATTGGTGTTGTTTCTGAAAATAATTGCGACTGTTCTGGACTTCGGCCAGCACATTATCCGGGATCACCGGTGTGGCAATAATCTGGCTGTGGGTATGGGGGATGCTGGCCCCGGCGGCCGGGCCAAAGTTTTTAAATACCAGCACATACTGCAAACGGTTGTCGGAACGATAAAGTGACTCCATGTGATTGCGGTAAATGCCGAACAGATTTGATAAATGTTGCTCGGTCATTTCATGAATAGCCAGACCATGATTGCTGTTATCAATAATGACTTCATGGCGACCATATCCATCTATGGTCTGCTGCAGGCCAAACGCCAGGTTGGGTGTCTGGCGGTCATCACCCAGAATCGGGTAAAGGTTTTCCACGATGCGAATGTCCCAGGGCCCTTGTTCCGGGAAGCTGGTAATGGCCGGGGGTGTCATGTTTTCATTACCCCGACAAAACGGGCAGGTTTCAACGTGGCTCCTGGTTTCACGAGGCGCGGGTTGCTCGGCCTTTTTGGGACGCATGCCGCGCGCGGTGGCAACCAGCACTGACTCGGTAGGCACAATGGGATTAATACGGATCTCTCGCAGCTCGGTTTCCGGGTTATTTGTATCAGTTGCTGGTTTTTTCATTCATAGGACCCTGGTGACAATAGCGGGTTAGCCTAGCAGCTACGGTTAAAAATCCTATTAAAAACTATTATTAGCTGCATCAATATAATCTCGAATTCTTATAAAATTATTGTGGAATCTCCTGTTAACGCCATGTCACTGCGGGTTTGCTTGTCTTTGTCAGGGAGGATAAGTACCATGCGGTTTCCCTAATTTATCAGTATTTCGCGCGTAATCAGATGTTTCAAGGCAGTATGGTCGCTTTAGTCACACCGATGCAGGACGATGGTTCTGTTGATTTTTCGGCGCTTGATAAGCTGCTTGATTTTCACCTGGACAACGGCACCAATGCCATTGTTTCCATGGGAACCACAGGTGAATCCGCCACCTTAAATATGGACGAGCATTGTGGCGTCATCAAACATACCGTTGATTTTATTAATGGCCGAATACCTGTGATTGCCGGTACCGGTGCCAACTCAACCAGTGAGGCCATTGAGCTGACGGCTTTCGCAGCACAAGCTGGTGCCAATGCCTGTTTACTGGTGACTCCATACTATAATAAGCCAACCCAGGAGGGGCTGTACCTGCACTATCGGGCCGTGGCCGAGGCCGTGGCGGTGCCCCAGATTCTCTATAACGTGCCCGGTCGTACGTGTTGCGATATGTTACCTGCTACCGTTGCGCGACTTTCCGCAATAGATAATATTATCGGCATCAAGGAAGCAACCGGCGACATGGGCAGGGCACGGGAAATTATGGACAGTTGCCAGGAAGATTTCGAGATTTATTCTGGCGATGACGATACGGCAGTTGAAATGATGCTCATTGGCGGTAAAGGCAATATTTCGGTAACAGCCAATGTGGCACCGGCCATGATGAGCCAGATGTGTGCCGCGGCTTTAACTGGCGACAAGCAAACGGCACTAAAAATTAATGACCAACTGCAGGCCTTGCATACAAATTTGTTTATTGAAACCAGCCCGATCCCGGTAAAGTGGGCACTGGCTAAAATGGGATTGATTGGTGCGGGTATTCGTTTGCCCCTGACGCCTTTGTCAGATGATAAACATGATGCCATTTGCAAGGCACTACGCGCGGCGGATGTATTAAACTAAAATTATTGTGATCTGATAAATATAAGGATAGAAATAACCAAGCATGCGATATTCAAAATTTTCACTACTATTAATCCTGTCAATGCTTATATCAGTTCTGGGCCTGGCTGGTTGTTCGTCTACACCTGAAAAGGAGAAAACACCCGAGCAGTTAGCGCGTCCGCTGGAAGTGCCGCCAGATTTGTCATCGCTGCCCCCGGAAGATTCACTTAGTAGCGGTTTCCTGAACAAAGAGTCAAAGTACTCGACCTATTCCGAAAAAAAAGAACAAAAGATCCGCTCTAATGATCCTATTGTAAAACTTACGAAACCATTACTGCCTGAGTTCGAGGCAGTCAAAATCTATAAAGCGGGCTCACAGCAATGGCTGGTCGTTAAAAGTGAAGCTGAGCCATTATGGTTTAGTATTCGAAGGTTTATTAAATTAATAGGTTTCGAAATTACTGTTCAGACCCCTGAAACCGGTATTATGGAAACAAACTGGAAAACAAAAAAACCATTAGTCTTAGGTAAAACTGCCGGTTTCCTGTCATCAGCATTGGGCAGTTTTTATGCCACAGACAAGCGGGATCAATATCGTTTTCGTCTGGAGCGAGGCATTGAGCCAGGAACAATGGAAGTTTATGTCAGCCATCGTGGTATGGAGGAAGTCCTGGCATCTGGCGGTTTTGTTGATGTCGCCGAAACAATCTGGCAGCCGCGTCCTTCTGATCCGGAACTGGAAGTAGAAGTCCTGCGGTTATTAATGTTTCACCTGGGAACGTCTGAAGAAAAAATTGATACTATTGCAAGAGGTATAACGCCACTGGAAAAAGTAAAACTTAAAAAGAATGATGATAATATAACAATTTTATGGATGGGTGAAAAACTGGATCGCGCCTGGCGGCGAGTAGGTATTTCGCTTGATCGGACTTATTTCACCGTCCAGGATCGTGATCGTACCGTTTCAATCTATTATGTTAAGTACTTTAATCCCAATGCTGAAGCTGAAAAGGGGTTTTTCTCATCAATCATTGGAGACGATGAACCAGAAGAACCACAGTATTACCAGGTAGCGCTGCGCAAAGTTGAGGATGGCACAACTGTAGAAATAAGGGATAAAGAAGGCGATATACTTGATGACGAAGACGGTCTTCGTATCCTGAAATTACTATACAAACAGCTAAAATAACAACGAATATTTTACTTGGTGACGCAAATCAAACAGCCCGTTTTTCGATTTGCATACCTGGGAAGCGGCAGCAAAGGTAATGCTGCGCTTATCCAGTCTAATGGCACCTGTGTCATGCTTGACTGTGGTTTCTCGGCCCGGGAAACCTCGTCTCGACTAGCAAGACTTGATGTTGAAGGTGAGCAGCTCACTGCTATTGTGCTGACCCATGAACACAGTGATCACATTAGCGGGGCAGGTGTGGTTGCACGTCATTACCAAATTCCAATCTGGACAACGGCTGGAACATACAGGGTTATTAAACAAAGATTGGGCGAGGTGCCCCAGGTAAATATTTTTGACCCACATAAGAATTTTGAGATTAATGATTTAATGCTCCAGCCATTTCCAGTCCCCCATGATGCCAGTGAGCCCGCCCAGTTTGTGTTTACAAATGGCCAGCACCGCCTGGGCATCCTGACCGACACGGGTAGCAGCACACCCCATATAGAAGAAATCCTGTCAGGTTGCGATGCCCTTGTCATGGAATGCAATCATGATCTTGAAATGTTGATGAATGGCAGTTATCCAGAAAGTTTAAAATTGCGTGTAAGTGGTAACCAGGGTCATCTTGATAATGATACCGCTTCAGAATTAGTGTCTAAACTGGAAACAAGCAATCTGCAACATATTGTTGCCGCCCATTTGAGCGAAAAAAATAATGAGTCATGGTTGGCCAAAGAAGCATTAAGTGATGCCGTGGAATGTACGCCTGAGTGGGTCGCCATAGCTGACCAGGAAACAGGCTTGTCGTGGCGAGAGCTTGTCTCGTAATAACAAGCTATAAAAATAATATTAAAATCAAAAAAAGCTTAAGTAAATTTAAGAAATGGATATTATTTCGCTTAAAGGCCAACCAGTTTTGTCAGCTTTTCGAGCTGAACAGTTGCTGTCGTTATTGCAAAATAAAGGGCAGGACATAACTGAAGTCTATGCAGAATATTGGCACTTTATATCTGTAAAGGAATCTTTAAGCAAAACCGATCTTAAAATTCTGGATCGTATACTCAGGTATGGCCCTGATCGCGAATCAAAAAAAACAAATTCAAAAATGTACCTGGTCATTCCCAGGATCGGGACTATTTCTCCATGGTCTACGAAGGCAACAGATATTGCCCATTGCTGCGGGCTGGAAAATATCGTTCGTATGGAGCGAGGAATAGCCTGGTATGTTGAAACGAAAAGCGGAGAAATGTTACCCGAAGAAAAGTTACTGGAAATTCTAGAACCAATATACGATCGAATGACAGAAATCGTCACCGATGACCCAACCGTGCCAGACAAGTTATTTGAAGAAGCCAAACCGGCAGCACTTACTACTGTGAATATAAAAGCAGAAGGCAGGCAAGCGCTAGCGGTTGCAAATAAAGAAATGGGCCTGGCATTATCTGATGATGAAATCGAGTATTTACTGGAAGCATTCAGCGGAATAGATCGCGATCCCACCGACATAGAATTAATGATGTTTGCCCAGGCCAACTCTGAGCATTGCCGCCACAAAATTTTCAACGCCGACTGGATTATTGATAATCGCAAACAAAGCGAAACCCTGTTTTCAATGATTCGTTTCAGCCATGCCCAAACCCCTGGCGGCACGCTGGTGGCCTATTCAGATAATGCAGCCGTTATTGAAGGTGTAACCTCAAGTCGTTTTTTTTCTAATCAAAAGACCAATGAATACAGCGCCCGGGATGAGCCCGCGCATATTGTCATGAAAGTTGAAACCCATAACCATCCCACGGCCATCTCGCCTTTTCCGGGTGCAGCCACCGGATCGGGAGGGGAAATCAGAGACGAGGGCGCCACGGGTCGTGGTGCTAAACCCAAGGCTGGCATTACCGGCTTCTCTGTTTCAAACCTGTGCATACCAGGCGCAACCCAGGACTGGGAAATAGATCATGGCAAACCATCAAGAATTGCCAGTGCCCTGGATATAATGCTCGAAGGACCAATCGGTGGTGCTTCATTCAATAATGAATTTGGCCGACCAAATATAGGCGGATACTTTCGGGTTTTTGAACAGGAAGTCGCGGGTGAAGTACGTGGTTACCATAAGCCAATAATGTTGGCTGGGGGCCTGGGCAATATTCGCCCGCAACATGTAGCGAAAGAAAAATATCCGGCTGGTAGCGCAATCGTGGTTTTGGGTGGGCCTGCCATGTTAATAGGCCTGGGTGGTGGCGCGGCCTCCAGCATGACCTCTGGCAGCAGTCATGAAGATCTTGATTTTGCCTCTGTACAACGGGGCAACCCGGAAATGGAACGTCGTTGCCAGGAAGTGATAGACCGATGCTGTGCACTGGGAGACGAGAATCCTATCTTGTTTATTCATGATGTCGGCGCGGGTGGATTATCCAATGCGTTGCCTGAGCTGATTCATGATGCTGGTCTTGGTGGTAAATTTAATTTAAGGGACGTGCCCAATGATCATCCGGGCATGACACCACTGGCGCTTTGGTGCAACGAGGCCCAGGAAAGGTATGTCATGGCTATTGATAATAGCCAGCTTGAATTGTTTGAGGCGATGTGCAGGAGAGAACGTTGCCCCTTTGCGGTAGTGGGTACTGCTACCGATGATAATCAACTCATTGTTGAAGACAGCTATTTTTCCCAGGATGATGACCGGGATGTTGGCCATGATAATAACCTTGATCCTGAATTAAAAAAACGACAAGCAAGACCCATTGATATGGATCTGGATGTTTTGCTTGGCAAGCCACCAAAAATGACCCGGGATGTAAAACGAATAAAACGAAAATTATCAAAATTCAAAACAAAAAATATTGATTTTAAATCGGCCGCTTACCGTGTTTTGCAACATCCCTCTGTTGCCAGCAAAAATTTTCTTATTACTATAGGCGATCGAAGTGTGACTGGCCTGGTTTGCCGTGACCAAATGGTTGGGCCCTGGCAGGTGCCAGTCGCTGATGTTGCGGTTACCTGTGCCGGTTATCAAGGAGTTACCGGTGAAGCCATGAGTATCGGTGAGCGGTCACCGCTTGCCTTGATAAACCCGGCAGCAAGCGGGCGCATGGCAATTGGCGAGGCGCTAACAAACATTGCTGCCAGTCGCATTGAAAAACTTCCCGACGTGAAATTGTCCGCAAACTGGATGGCACCGGCAGGACACCCGGGCGAAGACGCGGCCTTGTTTGATACAGTCAAGGCGGTGGCAACTGAACTATGCCCGCAGCTGGGTATTTCCATACCAGTTGGTAAAGATTCCATGTCAATGAAAACTGTTTGGCAAACGGAAGAAGGCGAGTCTCGTTCAGTGACTGCGCCAGTGTCATTAATTGTATCGGCTTTCGCACCAGTAACGGATGTGAGAAAAACCCTGACACCACAACTTCGAACCGATTGCGGTCAAGCCGATCTGATACTGGTTGATCTAGGCAAAGGCAAACATAGAATGGGTGGTTCGATTCTGGCACAAACTCAAAATGAAATGGGTTATGAGTGTCCCGATGTCGATGATCCCAAGATCCTGCGGCTTTATTTTCATGTGATCCAGGCATTAAATGAACTGGGGTACCTGCTTGCCTACCACGATCGTTCAGACGGTGGTTTGTTTACCACCCTGTGCGAAATGGCATTCGCAGGTAAAACAGGCATTGTTGTTGATATCGATAAATTGGGACGTGATCCGATTGCAGCCATGTTCAATGAAGAACTGGGTGCAGTATTGCAAGTGCCGCGCAATCATCGCGAAGGCATTATCGGCGCATTAAAAAAGGCGGGCCTGGTACGCCATACCCATGTCATTGGCACTTTATGTGACGATGACAATATTACCATCCTGGATCGTGGCAAACTGGTGTTTGTTGATAGCCGAACAAATCTCTATCGCGCATGGTCTGAAACCACTTACCAAATGCAAAAACTACGTGATAATCCTGAATGTGCACAGGAAGAATTCGATAGTTTACTGGATACTGCTGATCCCGGGTTGTCCGCACGCCTGACATTTAATCCAGGTGAAGACGTAAGCGCACCTTTTATAAAAACGGGCGTACGACCCAAAATGGCAATCTTGAGAGAAGAGGGTGTTAACGGCCATATTGAAATAGCAGCGGCTTTTGATCGTGCCGGGTTCACTGCCGTGGACCTCACCATGAGCGATATAATAGATGGCGGCAAAACACTGGATGATTTCAAAGGACTGGTAGCCTGCGGCGGTTTTTCTTTCGGCGATGTGCTGGGGGCAGGCGAGGGTTGGGCAAAATCAATTCTGTTTAATAATCGGGCGCGGGATGTTTTTGAAAAATATTTTCATCGAGATGATACCTTTGCACTTGGTATCTGTAACGGTTGCCAGATGATGTCAAATTTACGTGAATTGATACCGGGAACAGAACGTTGGCCCCATTTTGTTAGAAATTTATCTGAGCAGTTTGAGGCACGACTGGTCCGTGTTCAAATTCCTGAAAATTCTTCAATCCTGTTCCAGGGCATGAATGGTTCAATGTTGCCTGTGGTGGTGTCCCATGGTGAAGGCCGCGCCGAATTTAAGCATGGCGATGCGGCGGCGGATTTGGTCTTGCGTAGAGAAGTTGCGGTTTGTTATGTGGATAATTACGGCCAGTTAACCCAAAAATATCCTGCCAATCCGAATGGCTCCCCCCTTGGTATTACCGGCGTGACAGCCAATGAGGGCCGCTTTACAATCATGATGCCTCATCCCGAGCGCATGTTCCGTACCGTTACCAACTCATGGCATCCCAATGACTGGGGTGAAGACGGTGCCTGGATGCGTATTTTCAGGAACGCCCGTTTATGGCTTGGTTAGTTATGAAGCGCTTCCTTGAATTAAAAACATCACAATGAATCTATCACCAGCTAAACAAGCATCCATTATTATTGCAGTCAGTGCAATAATGCACTTATTAGTAGCGGGTAATGGTGGGCTTGGTTCCGACGAAGCCCACTATGCGCTTTATGGTTATTACCTGGACTGGAGTTATTTCGATCACCCGCCCCTGGTTGGCTGGCTGCAGGCAATTATTTTGAATGTGTCTGACAGTGAGTTTGCTTTACGTTTATTCCCGATCCTGATTGCAATCGCCACCAGCGCCGCCTTGTATCGACTGGTGCAAATACTTTTTCCAAATGAAAATGTAAAATTACCACTGATTAGTGTAGCCCTGTTTAACCTGGGGATCATGTTCCAGTTAATGGGTATATCCATGCTACCAGAAGACCCGTTGCTGTTGCTGGCTATATTATTATTAATTTTTTTCCTGCGCGCCCTTGAAGATGAAAAGTTAATAAACTGGGTTGCAGTTGGTTTGTTCCTGGGATTGGCCGGGCTATCTAAATACACGGCAGTGACGCTGGTAGTAACGATGTTGTTATATTTACTCTGGCAACAACGTTTGTCCCTATTAAAAAAACCCGGTATCTGGGTGGCAACATTAATTGCGGCTGTGATTATTTCACCCGTGTTTTACTGGAACATGAACCATGACTGGATTTCGTTCAGTTACCAGCTCGATCACGGTTTTAAGGCAAGACCATGGTCAATAAAACTTTTTGCTGCGAGCCAGGCCGCCCAATTTGTTGTCTACACGCCGGGTTTATATATTGCTTCGATTGCGGCGTTAATCGCAGCCTGGCGTGAACGAAACAATGCCAGCATTCAGTTGTTGTTCCTGTTGGTTGCACCGGTATTTCTGTTATTCGCCTGGGGGTCCGGTTTCCAGGCGACCCTGCCCCACTGGACGGCCCTGGCCTGGCTGGGTGTTATACCGTTAGCAGCAAGGTGGATGTTATTCCACTGGCAAAACAGGGGCGTGAAAATTCTGGCCTGGTCTATTCCGGTAATCGGCCTGCCAATCATACTTATCATTTTTAGTGAGTTCTTTAGTCCCTGGATGCCGGTACCAGATAATAAACACCCGTTTAAGCAGTTATATGGCTGGGAAAAGGCAGCCGGAAGAGCGGTCGAAATTCGTGATGAGTTAAATTTAGAAACTAATGGATTAACACGACCGGCAAAATTATTTGTCAGTAACTGGAGCCTGGCCAGCCGCCTTGCCTGGTATGCAAAACCCAATGCTGTTTTTGTGACCGACAGACGCCTGGATCAATTTGATTTGTGGTACGGTCCTGCCCAGAACGATGATTGGGGTGTATTGGTGATGCCGATTCATAGTCGCATGCCAAAAACAAATGGACAGGCACAACAATTTGAAAGTTGCCTGGAAAAAGAAAGAATGGAGTATAAAGCTAATGGCAGGATATTAACGACATTCATATTTTATATTTGTAAAAATTACCATGCGTGAAAAGCAGGAAACTGTCGTGCCCTGGAAAGACGCCCGTGTCTGGTTATTGCCAATGGTAATAGTGGCGGGATCCCTGATCGTGCTCGGCATGAATGGTAATCGTGTTTTATTCGCAATGGTAAATACCAGCCAGCCATTTTTGGGTGACTCATTTTGGCTGCATATTACCATGCTGGGTGATAGTGCGATTTTATTGGTTTTATTCTTGCCATTTATAGGTAAAAACCCACACCTGCTCTGGCATATGGTGTTGGCCGCCATCCTGGCAGCCATTGTTGTAGTATTAATTAAAAATGGACTGGGATTGCCTCGTCCATTATCGGTACTGGGACCTGATTCGGTTTACGTGATTGGTCCGGAATTGTCGAAAAAAAGTTTCCCATCCGGACATACAGCAGCAGCTTTTACGATTCTGAGTGTACTTTGGATGCGGGGCGTGCCAATGATGCTGGTTTTGCCTGCGACAATACTGGCTATCCTGGTTGCTTATTCTCGTTTGGTGGTTGGCGCCCATTGGCCGCTTGATGTTGCCAGCGGTGCCCTGTTTGGCTGGCTGGCTGGTGTGGCTGTAGATCATCTGGCTTTTAAATGGCAGTGGGGAGTAACAAAAACCGGTCAGCTTGCAGTCGCAATATTACTTGTTGTGGCCTTTTTCTGGGTAATTTTACGACCTGATACAGGTCATGGCTCAACCCTGCTGATGCAATATAGTATCGCAATTATTAGTTTGCTGGCATCATTGCCGGGACTAAAATTATTATTATCAAATAAAAATATTTAACATGTTCTGTAAAGTTTCTGTTGTCATACCAACCTATAAAGAGGTTAAAAATATACCCCATATTGCCAGGGCGGTTAGCGATGCCTTGTCTGCGGCTTCGATCGATTTTGAAATAATTTTTGTTGACGATAATTCTGCAGATGGCTCTGAGGTCGCAGTTGAACAGTTGGCGTCAAGCATACCGGTCAGGATAATTATCAGAAAAAATGAACGAGGCCTGTCAACCGCCGTCGTTTGCGGTATCGAACAGGCAGTGGGAGAATTCGTCGTCGTGATGGACGCAGATTTATCTCATCCGGCTGAACGTATTCCAGAAATGATAACTAAACTGGAGAGCGGACAGAATGATTTTATTGTTGGCTCTCGATATGTAAAGGGCGGTTCACTTGATGAGAGCTGGGGTTTTTTCCGTCGCTTTAATTCTCTTGTGGCAACCTGGTTGGCGTTGCCGCTCGCGCATATACGTGACCCAATGTCAGGGTTTTTTGCTTTTCGCAGAAGCAACATGCCCGAAACTCATCGGTTGTCACCCATCGGTTATAAAATTGGTCTTGAGTTGGTCGTTAAGGGTGAATTCAAGCAACCGGGCGAGGTGGCGATACATTTTATTGATCGCCAGTTTGGCGAGAGCAAATTATCCTGGCAGGAACAGGTAAAGTATTTGCGCCACTTGCGCAGGCTCTACCAGTTTCGTTTTCCATTCTTGTCAGAGTTTTTTCAATTTGCTTTTGTCGGTGCCACAGGTTTTGTTATCGACCTGTCTTTATACCTGGCTTTTCAATCCTTGTTCGGTATTCAGCATATTTTTGCCCGTGGCTTGTCTTTCTGGGGAGCGGTATCCTGGAACTGGGCCTGGAATCGAGTGCTGACTTTTTCTAATCGCAAAAAAACCAGAAAACGCATCCAGTGGCCGGCTTTTGTCCTGACCTCCCTGGTTGGTTTTGCTTTCAACTGGGGAACCTATGTGATCCTGACCAAGTATGTGCCTTTCTTCCAGGCAAATCATATTCTTGCGCTCATTGTTGGCGTTTTGATTGGACTGGGGTTGAATTTTACCTTCGCCCGTTTACTGGTGTTTCGTCCTTTTGAGGATGAAATCCATGATGAGGACAGCCGGGCCTGGTCGCACCCAAATAATGGCAAGTAACGGCAAATAACAGTAAATGGCTGGGCTATACTGTCAGTAGGCTCAAATATGGCGCAAGTCTGCTTTTCTTTTGTAAACTTTGTCGACATTCGCGTTTGATTTAGACAGCCAGTTTTAAAAATAGTTAATAAAAATCAATAGTTTGCCAGTATCAGGAAACATTTTAACCGGCGTAGTGACTGGCATGATTACTGCAACAGGTTTCCCTGGAGACTGGATAAACTAAGGAAAACAAGATGAACAAAGCCAGGAAAGCACTATTAATAACATTTTTTATGGGTCTGGTATGGGTCGTTCCCAGCGCCCATGCCGCAATCTATGTATATCAACTGCCAGACGGTTCACGCATTATCAGCGATCATGCGCTGAAAAGCAGTGACTACAAATTAGTGCGGGCCAGCAAAACCATCGGCGGTGTCGGTGCTTTGGTGGCCAGTAGCAGCTACCAGGTATTTCGCGCCAAACCTTCCTACTACGATCGCCTGATTATTCGTACAGCGAATGAGTATGCCCTGGACCCGGCACTGGTCAAGGCAGTGATGCATGTTGAATCAGCCTTTAACCCCTATGCAACATCGAAAAAGGGTGCCTCGGGTTTGATGCAATTAATGCCAAAGACAGCTGCAATATACGGCGTTACTGATATTTACGATCCCGTGCAAAATGTGTCTGCGGGCGTGCAGTATCTTAAGTATTTAATGGGGCGCTATAACAACAAAGATAAGCTGGTGTTGGCGGCTTATAATGCAGGGCCCAGTGCGGTTGCGCGCTACAAAGGTATTCCTCCCTTCCGTGAAACCAGGCGGTATGTAAAACGGGTTATGAAATTTAAACGCCGTTATGCACTACTGGCCCGCTCAGACGTTTAGGAGAGCACCCATTACCTGATTTTTCGGGTATTCAATTCGCGTTGTTATCATTTGCCATGCTCTGATTTTGTCGGTAAGTTGTCTCCAGTTTCGCCCGATACCCGGGTTTATGATAATTGGGCCTATTTTGTGGAAGCAATATGGAAATTATTGACAAAAAAATCAGAACAAATTTTCGGGCATATATATTCCAGTCGCTACTTGCGACGCTTACGATACTTCTGATACTCCTGTTTATGGACGTAACAGTCCATATCACGATAATAGCCGTGCTCGGATCCAGTGCTTTTCTTGTTTTTACCCGACCTCGCGCTTACGGTTCACACCCCAGGCCATTAATCGGCGGTTATGTTATCGGTATTGGTGTCGGCACACTATTCTATCATTTATCCCAGCTACCAGAGATGATGTCATTACCGGTCTCGGCAAATACCGTATTCATTGTGTTTGCTGCCTTGTCAGTTGGCGTTGCAATTTTTTGCATGGTGGTCACAAATACCGAACATTCACCGGCCGCGGGTTTGTCATTAGGGTTAGTGGTTACCAGCTGGAGCTATGGCGATATTTTGTTTGTTATGGGCGCTGTTTTATTTATGGCAGTATTGCGCCAATTGTTGCAACCAGTCATGATTGATTTGATGTAGAATGTATTATTTTATAAATTTAGTATTATTAAAATAAATTATTTCCGGGGTATAAATGAGCGATAAAAAAGAAACAATTGGTAATGATCAAGGCAGTGCCGAAAAGGAAATGCGTATTCTTAAGGCCATGAAACAAACATTGACAGTCATAATAAAAGATACAACAACCAAGCCCGGATTAAAACATCCCTTGTCCGAGTTAACCCAGGAAGATATTCGTCAGTGCCTGATGTTGCTGTCTGCCCGGGAGCAGGAGTTACTTGCCGACTGTAATATTACCGCCGACATGAAACCAGGATTTATTGATGAGCCTGCAGATACTGTCGTTGTCCCAATCAGTGATATTAAAATCCGAAAAAAAGATAAATAATTAATTAATATTTTTACTTTTTATCTATTTCCAGCAACAGTTTATTAAGCCTCTTCACAAAAGTAGCTGGATCATCAAGTTGACCGCCTTCGCTTAATAGCGCCTGATCAAAGAGTATATTTGCCCAATCGGCTAGTCTTTTATCGTCACCCTCGTTGTCAAATTTTTTTGTTAAGGGGTGCTCAGGATTGATCTCCAGAATTGGTTTGGCGGAACTAAAGTCCTGGCCGGCTGCTTTTAAAATGCGTTCCATGTTGGCGCCCATCTCATGCTCATCTGACACAAGGCAGGAAGGTGAGTCGGTGAGTCGGTGGGTAACACGTACATCTTTAACCTTGTCGCCCAGTGCCGCTTTAATATTGTCAGTGATTTTCCTGAATTCTTCGGCGGAGGTTTCCTGCTTCTTTTTCTCTTCTTTATCTTCCAGTTTGCCAAGATCAAGATCACCCTTGGACACCGAATGTAGCTCTTTGCCTTCGTATTCAGATAAGCCCGATAACATCCACTCGTCAACACGGTCGGTCAACAACAAAACCTCAATCCCTTTTTTCCTGAATATTTCAAGGTGGGGGCTGTTTTTAGCCGCAGCAAAAGTTTCAGCAGTAATGTAATAAATCTTTTCCTGTTCTTTATTCATTCGCTCTATATATTCATCTAACGAGACATTTTGTTTTTCTGTATCATTTTTCGTACTGGCAAAACGTAAAAGTTTGGCCAGTATTTTGCTATTGGACTGGTCTTCTGCAAGACCCTCTTTAAAAACGTTACCAAATTCACTCCAGAATTTTTCATAGTCTTCCGGTTTTTTCCTGGCCATATTTTTAAGGCTATCCAGAATCTTTTTTACAGAACCGGCACGAATACCGTCAATTTCACGACTTTCCTGTAGTATTTCACGAGAAACATTCAATGGCAGATCACTGGAATCAATAACACCGCGAACAAAACGTAAGTAGGTGGGCATCAGTTGCTCAGCATCATCCATAATAAAAACACGCTGGACATACAACTTTATACCGTGACGACTATTCCTGTCCCAGAGATCAAATTGGGCGCGGGCAGGTATATAAAGCAGGGAAGTGTATTCCTGTTTACCTTCTACCCGGTTATGGGACCACACCAGGGGATCTTCGAAATCGTGGGCAACATGTTTATAAAATTCCTTATACTCTTCGTCCTTAATTTCTTTTTTGGGGCGGGTCCATAAAGCGGAGGCACGATTAACGGTTTCAAGTTCATCTCCCTTGTCGGCACTCTGTTCTTCTTTTTTTGAATCTTCGCCTTCAGTTTTCATCTTGATTGGCATAGTAATATGATCAGAATACTTACTGATGATATTTCGCAGGCGCCAGCCATCGGCGAAATCGCCGGCATCTTTTTTCAGGTGCAGGGTGACTTCGGTACCGCGATGATCGAGTTCAACGGTTTCCAGTGTGTATTTGCCCTTGCCCTCGGAGCTCCAGCGGACCCCATGTTCAGCGCCCAGGCCGGCACGTCGCGTACTCAGTGTGACTTTGTCGGCCACAATAAAAGACGAGTAAAAACCAACACCAAATTGGCCAATGAGCCTGGCATCTTTAGCCTCGTTGCCGGTCAGGGATTTAAAAAACTGGCGGGTGCCGGATTTGGCGATGGTGCCAATATTATCAATTACTTCAGCACGGGTCATACCAATGCCATTATCCCTGATAGTAACGGTATTTTTCTGCTTGTCGTATTCGACAAGAATCTGTAAATCGGAGTCGCCTTCAAACAAGGCATCGTCTGTCAGGGCCTCAAAACGAAGTTTATCAGCGGCATCCGAGGCATTGGATATAAGTTCGCGCAGGAAAATTTCTTTATTGCTGTACAGTGAATGGATCATCAGATCCAGCAACTGGGTAACTTCGGTTTCGAAACCAAGGGTTTCTTTATGTGTATCAGTGGTCATGAAAGCTCCTGCAATTTATATTACGAAAAATTAAAGCGTAGTTTTAAAGCATAAATATTAAGTATCAGATTGATCCTATTGGGGTGATCTGTAGATATTTCAAGTGCCCGGGTTCTTTCCAGGGCAAGTTCAGTCCCCAATGACATGGGCATCGCTAATTTCAATGCTCTCGAAAACTGTGTCTAACCAGCGTCTGAACTTATGGACAGCGAGTTTTTCATATCCCACCAGGTTAACATTCGATCTTTCAATTGATGAGGTAATCACGGTCAGGCGCACTGAATCAGGGGTGAAATGATCTGATAATAGTTCCAGTGCCCTGGGCATGTTGGGGCGCACCCGGGGCATGGAGTAGGCCACAGATTGCACCTGGTCAAATTGCACGTGAGAAAATGGTTCTCGAAGTTGAAACCGTATCTGGCGCTGGGCCCATTCACAAATTAGCCAGCTTATGTGCTCGGCAGTGTCCAGTAATTCCTGATCGATCCCCTGGTTCTGTTTAAAAAAATCCAGTGCCGGATAATAACCCAGCTTGTTTTCCCGGGCGTAACGACTTACCTGGTCAGACAAGCTTGACCCCATACCTAGCGCCAATTCTCCAAATTCCTGTGCCAATGTCTCTGTTGATATCACTGTGGTTACAGTGAGTGAGACTTTGATGATAACAATACCGGCCATGTTACGAATTGGGCGTTCGTAAATGTGAGAACATGACAAGTAATTGATCTGTAATTGGCGCCAGTTTTTTTCGCATGACGGTACCAATGGCAGTTGTCCTTGCGAAAACAGGCGTGACCACGGCTTCATCGCAGCGTGCCAGTACCAGCATGGCATGTATTTCGTTTTTGAGATTTGGCTGGTTGGCCAGTATCGTTACCAGGTGCTTGTTACGATGGTCGTCGTTATAGCCATTGGTGTCCTGTTGTTTACACATGAACTCACTTTCAGAGACAATTTTTTCAATATCCTGGCACTTTTCATGATTCATACAAACATCAGAAAAATATTGTTTGAGTGTATTGAGCAGTATCACGACATCATCCTGATTCGCGGGTTTTCTTAATATCGACTCGGCGACCGCTAAAAATGATTGTCCATTCCTGCCAAGGAGTTTGGTCAGTAGTGTGGCGAAATTATTGGTTTCGTCAGTTTGTTTAAGACCATCAGTATATTGGTCAATATCTGTTCGCGCGGGTTGTAGGTCAGGTAAATCGTTGGGTTGCGCCGCCAAAAAACCAATATGGTAGGCTCGTTTCTGTTTGCCCTTACTCCACAGTTGCATTCGGGTTTGATCATCAATCAGGCCAGGCTGTAACACCAGGCGAACTGATTCAATCATGAGTTCTGATTCAGTTTCAAAGGGCAGAAATTCGATTAGAAACTGGGCCAGTATTTTACCCATGGAGCCATTAATGACTGCTTCCTTCTCCAGCATACTGCGGGCAATAGTGGCACAGGGGTTTGCCCACCAGGCACGACGGGCAAGTTCATTGGTTAAACCGCTGGCACCGGCCACCGCGGTGACTGCTTCTGGCTCACCCAGTTTGAGTAACTCGGATAAATTCTCATCCCGCGCTTGTCCCATGCGGGTCCATCGTTTCAGGTAAACCGGGTAACCCCCTGGTGAACCCAGGGCGTGACCTGATAACAGTTCCCTGACTTGTTTTATATAAACATCATTTCGACTGCTGGGATTCAGTGGAACTTTTGCTTCGGTTTCACCGGTTAAGGCATAAACAACCATGCGGGCATCATCAATGCGGATTGCATCGAAAGAGTTGGCCAACAAAACATTGAGCCGCAATTGATCTTCGTGTGACAATTCCATGATGAGAATATTTTAATACAGGCTAATTTATTTAATTTAACTGAATTCTGGTGCCGAAGGGTACTTTTGCTTTTCCTTTCACCAGCCATATTACCGGAAAGTTTGGTGTTTTTTCCGGGAACTCGCCTTCGGCATCGGTAAAATAAAGCATCAGGTCCGGTTGTTTGTCCTGCTGTTCTGCCCATTCAAAAGCGGGCGTAAAACGTGTGCCACCACCGCCCTGCAGGGATGGTGGTAATTTTAATTCGTCCCAGGGTTCGTAATGCCAGGGGCCATCATCGGCCAGTTTTTCATCACAAGCCTGGAGTGTCACCCGGGCCCGCATCTGTCCCTTGAGGGCATCGACCTCGGATAAAAATTCGTGCATTTCTTTTTGGCCAATGGAACCGCTGGTATCGAGTATAACTGTTACCTCAACCTGGGCACTACGCAGACTGGGCAGGATGGCATCGCCGTCGCGTCGACTGGAAGGGCGGGCAAAGCTGTAGTCATCACGGGCCGAATAATTCATATAACGAGATAACAACATACGCCAGGGTAATTGCGGCTGCAGTAAATGATCCACCAGGCGGGCCATGTTAGCACCCAGCTTGCCCGCTTGTTGTGCCTGTTGGGCGGCACCGGCCAGTCGTTGTTGCCATTGCACACCCAGTTGTTCAATCTCATTCTGGTTTAGTGGCGGCGGTCTGCCAGCACCAGCGGGGTTATCTCGTGGCTTATCATCATTGTTGCCGCCGTTTTCCCCGTCCTTATTTTGGGCTTGTTGATCCTGTTGCTGATCGTTTTTCTGGTCACCATTCTCATCGTCATTATGGTCAGGAGGATTGTTTTGCTCCTGATCACCACCTTCCGGTGGTTGTTGTTCGTCATTCTTCCCCTGTTTTGGTGGTGGCTGCGACCCCTCACCGTTATTTCCACCTTCGCCCTCATCATATAAATGTTCATCCATGGGACCGTCTTCGGTATTCTCATTAATCAGCGGGTAAATTTCTTCCGCAGTCATGTCTTCATACTCTTTCATGTACAAGGCATTGGGGGCGGGGCTGAGGCCATCATTGATGAGTAATGGATTGATGGCAAAATCACATGCTACGTCCCAGCGTTTTTTCACCCGGTGCTGGCGCCTGGCAAAATGTGACAGGGCGCAATGCATTGCTTCATGGGCAAGGACGAACTGGGTCTGATCCAGGGACAGTGATTCGATATAATTTTCGTTGTAATAAAAATGGCGAGCATCCGTGGCCACAGTCTGACACCAGTCAGGGTTTGCCTGCTTTAATGGTAATCGTAAAACCAGGGCGCCGAGAAAAGGTTTATCGAGAATTAATCGGGTGCGGGCGGCGGCCAGTTTGGTTTCAATTTCGTGAGACATACTTTCAAATAAATAATATTAATTATTAGACAAGCCGCTCTTGTGCGTCCTGCACTCGCGGCATTTGTACATCCCTGTACTTCAGATTTACAGGATTAACAGGATTAAATTTATTATTAGTAGTTTTTTTAAATTTTCTCTTAAAAGTAACGCTATTACCAAAATTAAATAGTAATCCTGTCATAATTCTGCTAGCAGTTAAATAATTTACAAGTTGCACTTCGTGTACCTGAGAAATTTGTTTGACAGCTTTGAGTTCACATATTATTTTATTTTCTACAAATAAATCCACAAAGTATTCTCCCACAGTTATATTTTTATAATAAACTGAGAGGGGAATTTGTTGTTTTACCGAAAGTCCAGTTTGCTTAAGTTCTATAAGCATAGCGTTTTCATATACCTTTTCTAAAAAACCAGAACCCAGTTTGTTATGCACCTTAAACGCACATGAAATTATTATTTCCGTGATATCCTTGTCTGGTAGATTGTCCATGCGCACTCCTTGCGAATTATAGTATTAAAATTTATTTTATTTTAATGCTTTTGATTTTAAATCCAGTACATCCTGTTAATCCTGTCTAATTATTTTGACCTTGTTTAACATTCTCACTACTCAAACAACATGACGTCAGCAATTTTTTTCGCCCAGTTGGTAAATTGGGGCACTTCAAAAAGCGGCTGACCCACTGCCCTGTGCATATCCGATACCAGCATCACACCCATTTCCCGTTGCGGGAAACGGCCCGCGTAATCAAGAATATGGCCAAACACTTCTTTTGACTGACCATTATCTTTAGCCCGAATAGCACGACCTACCAATGCTGCAGCCACGGCGTACTGTAAGTCTGTTTCTTTTGGTACCGAGGCCTCTTCGCCTTGCACAATGGCGTCAATATCTGGCAGGTTGTCGAGATTATCAATGAAGGCATTTAACTCGATACCGGCAGCAGGACCGACACAAGCCTGTATCGACTCCAGCAGTAAGTTACCAGCAGTAAATTTTTGCAATGCCCGATGGACAAACTCCCAGGAACGGGGAGAAGGAAAAGCCACAGGATTATGGGCCGGGTCGAAATCAAATAATAATTCTGGCCGGAAACGTAAAAAGGCAATCACCCGCTCGTCAATTTGATTGGCATAAGCCCAGGCCACCCAGTCATCCAGGTGGGTTTCTACTTCAAAGTGAGAAAATCGATTCGCCAGTGGTGCCGGCATGGCATAGGTGACGCCACGATCGCCCTGGCGATTACCGGCAGCAAAAATTGCCCAGCCGTCTGGCACCTGGTATTCACCCAGGCGACGGTCAAGAATAAGCTGATAAGCCGCCGCCGAAACGGTGGGTGCGGCCGAGGTAATTTCATCGAGAAACAAAATGCCTTCAGGCCCATGGCGTTTTTCATCAGGCAGCATGGCAGGCACGGCCCATTCAACCCCCTGGTCAGAACGAAAAGGGATGCCACGCAAATCAGTCGGCTCCATTTGTGAAAGACGAATATCAATCACGGGTTTACCGTGTTTTTTGGCAACCTCGGCGACCATCTGGGATTTGCCAACGCCGGGTGGGCCCCAAAGCATGACCGGGGTGTGGTGGCCTTCAAGGGTGCTGGTAAATTCCCGCTCCAAAACTGCAAGTATGTGTGCCGGCCTCATGTTAACTCCATAATCTTTGATCCTGTTATCTCGAACCCAGTCATCTCGGGCGTTTACATTTCTGGCGCCAAAATATCTGGTAAGGGCGCAATTCTACAGGATTGGCCAGATATCTCAGATTTAAGCCGATATTTCATTATGATCATGTGTTTAATCGTACTTTGTATGGGTTTTTCTTACGGTAAAGTACTGTTTCCAGTCATTTTATTGAGCCAAATCAGGTAAATGTTCAGTTTACCAGCCATACTGTAATCAGGTATAAAGTAGAAATTGAGTATCACACTGACATTATCCAGTTATGGGACAGGAAATAGCTCAAGGTCACTTTCATAAACACGATTTTTCCGTGTTTGAATCCCGTTTGGCAGCAGAGACGCATTACCTGGCTGAATGTTTTCAAAAGCGTGTATTTGATATTTCCCATGACCGGGCAGGTTTTGAGCTGGAGAGCTGGTTAATCGACGACCACTGTCGGCCGGTTCCGGAAAATGAAGCCTTTTTAAAACGTATCGATACCGACCTGGTCTCTCCAGAACTATCCCGCTACAACATTGAATTGAATAGTCTGCCACGCACCCTGACAGGTAATGTTTTTAATAAAATGCTCCGCGAGCTGGAACACAACTGGGCCAGATGTAATGAGATCGCTGCTGAACTGGATGCCGAGATGTTAATCATTGGCATACTGCCGACCCTGCAAAGTAGCCAGTTGGGTTTAAACACGATGTCCGATATGTTTCGTTACCGGGCGCTGAACGAGCAAGTACTGAGGTTGCGCAAGGGTGAGCCAGTAGTATTGGATATAGAAGGGGTGGAACGCCTGCGCACTTTTCATGAAGATGTCATGCTGGAATCTGCAGCCACTTCATTTCAATTGCATTTACAAGTGGGGCAAAATCAGGCGGCCCGTGTCTACAATGCCGCCATTATTTTATCTGCCCCCATGGTTGCTGCTACCGCCAATTCACCGTTTTTATTTGGCACTAACTTGTGGGATGAAACGCGGATCCCGTTATTCGAACAAGCCGTTTCCGTGTCCTCAGAAAATAATTACAATGAGCCGCGGGTTACATTTGGTACGGGTTACGTTAAAGAATCCCTGATGGAATGTTTTACAGAAAATTTAGAACGTTACCCGGTGTTATTACCAGAAATACTCAACGAGGACCCCGCATACTTTAGCCACTTGTGCTTGCACAATAGCACCATCTGGCGCTGGAATCGGCCATTGGTAGGCATCGATGAAAAAGGCCGGCCTCATTTGCGTATTGAAAACCGCGTGATTCCTGCAGGACCCAGCCTGGTTGATACCATTGCCAATGCGGCATTGTTTTACGGCCTGGCCTATATGTTATCCACCGATGAGGTGGCACCGGAATCCTGTCTGCCTTTTGAGCAGGCAAAAGATAATTTTTACACGGCAGCCCGTTATGGACTGGGCGCTCGTGTTCAATGGCTCAATGGCAAGGAAATAAATATCCGAAATTTATTATTGACCCAGTTAATTCCACTGGCTCGGGTTGGACTGGAAAAATTAAAAATAGATGCCAGCGATATAGAATTGCTACTGGGAATTATTGAAGAACGGGTGGGATTGAATCGTAATGGCAGCGCCTGGCAACAAGCCTTTGTTCGTCGAAATGGCCGAGACATGCAGGCACTGACCTCGGCATATCGTGAACATCAACGCACCGGTAAACCGGTACATGAATGGGAGCTTTGATGTTAAGTGTTTTGGATAATTTACCAGAGGCCTTACTCAATTGTGATGCCGGCGAACTGCATAAGCATTTGCAGGGCCCAACACTGATTCACCTGCAAGGCCGAAATAAGTCGCCATTATTCTTATCTGTGTTATTACATGGCAATGAGGATACTGGTTGGTATGCAGTAAGAGGGCTGCTCGGTAAATATCGAAATAAAAAACTGCCAAGGGATTTATCTATATATATAGGTAATGTTGAGGCGGCTAAATACAATGTTCGCTATCTGGACCAGCAACCGGATTACAATCGTATTTGGCGCGTTAAAAAAACTGACCAACTCATGCCGGAACATAAAATGATGCAACAGGTGACTAACATCATGCGCCAGCGGAAACCTTTTGCCAGTATTGATATTCATAATAATACCGGCATTAATCCCCATTACGCCTGCGTGAATCGGCTGGACCATCACTTTTTTCACCTGGCAACCTTGTTTAGTCGCACGGTAGTGTATTTCACCCGTCCGGACACAGTACAATCTTCTGTATTTTCAGAATTTTGTCCGGCACTGACAGTAGAGTGTGGTCAACCTGGTCAGGTCAATGGTGTTAACCACGTGATGGATTTTATAGATGCCTGTTTACATTTATCCCAAATTCCTGATCATGAGGTCAGCGCCCATGACATAGATTTATTTCACACCGTGGCAGTGGCCAAAGTATTACCCGATGTGAGTTTTTGTTTTAGGCATGAAAAATGCGACATTCGTTTTCCCGATGACCTGGATCACTTGAACTTCCGGGAGCTTCCTGTCAATACTATCATGGGCTGGGTTAATGGCCGTACTGATGTGCCCCTTGATGTGCGCGATGAGCAGGGCCGGGAAGTACGAGATCTTTATTTTGAAATCAAGAACAGTGAGCTCAGGTTGCGCACCCCGATTATGCCTTCTATGCTTACAGTCAATGAACGCGCCATACGCCAGGATTGTCTGTGTTATCTAATGGAGCGTTATCCCGTTACTGCTGCCGAAGGAGTGGCTGACTCTGGCTGATGCCTGGGGGCTCCTGAAACGAGTCTTGCCTGAAATAATCTTACCTAAATTAATCATATAAGAAAAATTGTGACAACCCTGACTGTAAAACAAGTTATTATTCGTATCACCCTCATTATCTCGTTTGTCGAGTTGGTGACCATGATTATCCTGGCAACGGTACCGCGTTTTTTTGGA
The DNA here is from genome assembly GCA_913009895.1 of uncultured Acidiferrobacteraceae bacterium. Taxonomy (GTDB): domain Bacteria; phylum Pseudomonadota; class Gammaproteobacteria; order Acidiferrobacterales; family SZUA-150; genus SZUA-150. Next base: position 33,978 of record CAJVXY010000026.1, read on the forward strand.
ATAAAAATGACCGCGATTATTGATGTCACTATCCTGGTATTGGTAAGCACACCCATCATTTATATCTGGGTCATTAAGCCATTTGTAATTGCCAGGGATGAAGCATTATCGAAACTTGAAGACATGGCCTATAGCGACCATTTAACAGATTTACCAAACCGGCGTTTTTTTAAACAATACATGGAAAAAGTTATCGCCGAGAGTGTCAGGCATAAGTTTTATTGTTCGTTGTTGCTGCTGGATCTGGATAATTTTAAACCAGTCAATGATAATTATGGCCATGATACCGGAGATGCAGTACTTATTGAGGTTGCAAAACGTTTATTGGCAAGCATCAGGGAAGGAGACCTTGTGGTTCGAATGGGCGGTGATGAGTTTATTATCATATTAGGCAGGTTGGGCAGCGATGCCACTTTGGCAGGAAAAGAAGCGGTCGATATCGCTGAAAAACTACAGCGATTATTAGGCAAGCCAATTGAATTCGAGGGCAAACAATTACATGTTGGCTCCAGTTTTGGCGTACGTATTTTTGGTGCCGAGAAAACCGAAGCTGAGATAATTGTTAATGAAGCAGATACCGCAATGTTTCGTGCCAAGAAACATGGAAAAGGGCATATCGTTTTATTTGAGGAATAATTCCTGAGTATTGTTATCAGCGAAAAATAATATCTGTTTCTTGAAAATACAGTCTTTGACTCACATTTGATGCCGGTAATACAGGGTGTATTTATTATTCTGGTATTTAAAAGATTAAAACTTCACAATACTATATTGCATTTTCGATAAATAATATAATTTCCAGACATTATGACCTTAATCCAGCCAATGAAAAAAATTATTTATGCTTCATCATTAATACTATTATTAATTCTTCTGAATTCCTGTTCTGAAAAAATATCCGGAGAAAATGCATTAAAATCCATTCAAGAAAAGAAACAACTTATTGTTGTTACAAGAAATTCACCGACTACATACTATCAGCTACACGATGAATGGGTGGGTTTTGAACATGACATGGTTTTAGCGTTTGCCGAGTACCTTGGCGTCAAGGCAAAATTTATTGTAAAAGAGTCAACTGCTGAAATAATTTCAGCCATTAACAATGGCGAGGCGCATATTGCGGCAGCTGGCCTGACGAAAACGAAGGAACGAAGTGACCAGTTTTTATTCGGCCCGGTATACCAAAAAGTCCAGCAGCAAGTCATCTGTCGAAATGGCGGCAAACGACCAAAAAATATTAATAGCCTGTCTGGCGTGCAAATACTCGTACCAAAAAATACAAGTTACGAGGAAAGGCTGATCCAGTTAAAACAAAAATATAAAAAACTGGAATGGCAGACAGGTGCCGGGCTTACCAGCGAAATGTTAATGGAGCAGGTCTGGTCTAAAAAAATTGACTGTACGGTTGCAGATTCAAATATTGTAGCAATTAATCGTCGTTACTATCCCGAGCTCTCAGTGCGTTTTAATCTTACCAAACCCGAGCCTTTGGCATGGCTTCTGAGTTCCAGGTCAGTATTACTGCAAAAAGAAATTAACAAATGGTTCAACAGGTTTAAAAAAACTGGCCAGTTATCAGAACTGGATAACCGCTACTATGGTTATATCGATTTGTTTGATTTTGTGGATACGCGGGCTTTCGTGCGCAGCATAGAGACCGTTTTGCCGCTTTATCAGGACATGTTTAAACAGGCAGCGACGAAAAATGATCTTGAATGGATGCAAATTGCTGCCCAGGCTTATCAGGAATCACGTTGGCGAGCTAACGCCAAAAGTCCAACAGGGGTGCGGGGCATCATGATGTTAACACTTAATACTGCCAAGGGGCTCGGCATTAAGAATCGCCTGGATCCGGCACAAAGTATTAATGGCGGGGCCAGGTATTACGCCGATTTATATAAACAGTTACCAGAAAGCATCAAGGCGCCCGATCGCAGGTGGTACGCATTGGCTGCCTATAACATTGGCATGGGTCATATTTATGATGCCCGGACGTTAGCGCGCCAGCTCAAAAAGAATCCTGATTTATGGCAGGAATTTTCCAAAGTATTGCCATTGTTATCAAACAAGAACTATTACCCAAGCTTAAAACGTGGTTACGCCCGTGGGCGGGAGCCTGTACGTTACGTGCAGAGAATCAGGGATTACCAGGACATACTACAAAAGACACTGTCGAGCCGATAAATGTTATAAAAAAGGCCCTCGGACTGAAGAAATCCCGTTAAATAGGGCGGGAAGGCTCAAAAGTCTACAAAAAAGAGTGCCAATCCCTTTTTTTGATCTAAACTTATAAATATGGTCAATTTTCCTGGTAAATGGCGCTAGTGGTGAGCTATTTCAGGTGGTAGAAACGCGCGTAAAATTGGCCTGGAGCGCTATATTGAATCAAGGGTGAGTGGAGAAAGACAATGTCCGATGAACATTATAAAGTAGTTTTGAAAGGTTACACCGCCGGTAAAGGTGAACATTATATTGAGGAAGACCTTGCGAAACTCTTCAAGATATCACATGAAAAGGCCAAGGAATTATTATGTTCTGCGCCGAAAATTATTAAAGAAAATCTCTCTCTTGATGACGCCAAGAAATACAAGGATGCGATTGATAAAACCGGTGCCGAATGCGATGTGGATGACATGAAATATGATTTTAGTGGTTTGTCTATAGAATAAGCACGGCCGATAACGGGATCGGTCAGTAATATATCCTGAAAAAAGTTACCATACACCCGAATGGCACTGACTTAAGCCTAATATCTGGTTTAAACATGTTTTACCGTAGGCTGGACTGAGGAACGAAGTCCAACCTACACAAAAGACTTATTGGGCTTAAGTCAGTGCCATTAACCACACACCCGAAACGGATGGCATTTTTTGTAAACCATTCCCGAACCTTAAGATTGATTTACCACACCTTTTTTTAAATTTTTTCAAAATTATTCAAATATCGCGTCTACTTACTGGTATCGGTTGGGCATTGACTGTGAGAGCAAAAAAATCTTGCCTTTAATAAATGAGTGACAAAGTAGTCGTAAATGGAGCAATGATGATTGTTAAAAATTTAATAGTAATTTTTCTTTTGTTACTGATCACGGGCTGTGGCAGCAGTGGTGGCGGGGGTTCAAGTAATCCAAACCTACCACCGGCACAGGGTACGCGTGTGCTTGGCATGGATGTCAAGCCAGATCCAAGAGTTGATCCAATGATTGGGTATTCAACGGCATATGATCAGGCCGTAGCCATGGGTGTGCGTGAGGTCAGCGTGTCACTGGACTGGGCACTACTTGAACCTACCGAAGGTAATTATGACAATACCTGGCCAGCAACAATTGAATCTTATTATCCATCACAAACAGGTGATCTTACCCTGGTCTTGCGGCCACTGGATACAATCGGACCAAGCCTGCCAGGCGATCTGGCAGGCAGGGCTTTTGATGATTCGCTGGTGATTGCCGCCTTCGATAATTTTTTAACAAACCTGCACGGGCAACTTACAGCACTAAATCTTTCTGGCAAACTAAAATGGATCCATGTTGGTAACGAAATTGATGCCAGTTTAGGGAGTGATGCTACCAAGTGGGCGCAGTGGCAAACATTTTTTGTGGCTGCAAAGAGCAGAATAAAAATCCTCTGGGGCGCAAACGTAGTAGTCAGCAGCATTATTCAGTTCAGTGCATTGGAAGATGCGGGCAAGCGAACGCAGTATTTAAACTTTCTGCCCCAGCTCGATAGTGCTGCGCTGACCTATTACCCACTGAAAGCAGATTTCACCATGCGGCCACCTTCCACGGTAGCAGCAGATTTCGATCTAATGACCAGCACCATTACAACCAAACCTATTTTACTGCAAGAGAATGGCTACCCATCCAGTGTGGTTAACAATAGCAGCGAGGCCCTGCAGGCCGATTTTATATCCGCGGTGTTTAAAGCCTGGGACAAGCACATGGATCGAATAAACTTAATCGATTTTACCTGGCAGTATGATGTCGACGAAGCCACGGTTGACCAATGGGTTATGGATTTCGGGCTGTCTGGGAATGCTGAATTCAAGTATTATCTCTGGACACTTGGGCTGAATAATGAAGACGGCAGTGAAAAACTCGCCGTGCAGCGTTTGCGAGATGAGTTGCTGGCCCGTGCCTGGGTAAATTAATCAGACTTTAGTTTCACCCGGTTGAATGCAACAATCACCCTATGTCAGCTTTATACCTCACTCATGGCGGTGGCCCCTTGCCCTTGTTGGGTGATGCCGCCCACCAGGAACTGATTACGTTTCTACAAACTATTCCAGATCGAATTGAGAGACCGAAAGCGATTCTTGTTATCAGTGCCCACTGGGAGGAACCATTCCCCACCTTAACCAGCAGTGAGCAGCCACCATTGATTTATGATTACAGTGGTTTTCCGCCGGAGTCCTACGAGATTAAATATCCGGCACCAGGCTCAAGGCGGTTGGCAGACCAGGTGCAGGGGTTATTGAATGAAAAGAGGTTCCATGGGGAGCTGGACGGGGCGCGCGGTTTTGACCACGGCGTGTTTGTGCCCCTGAAATTAATGTACCCCGAGGCGGACATTCCTTGTGTGCAATTATCCCTAATAAAAGGCCTCGATCCAGAACAACACATAATGATGGGCCAGGCACTGACTTCTCTTCATGAACAGGGTGTATTAATTGTTGGTTCTGGTTCTTCATTTCATAATATGGACGCTATTATGGCAGGCGGTCAGTCGGTTCAGTCGGGCAAACAAAAAAGTATTATTTTTAATGACTGGCTCATGGAAACCTGTACTGACTCGACAATCGCTGATAACGAACGTTATCAGCGCTTGATTCACTGGCAACAGGCACCACACGCCCTTTATTGTCACCCACGGGAAGAGCACTTGATGCCCCTGCATGTTTGTCTGGGTTCGGTTTTGGGACAAGCGGCTAAAACGGTATTTAATAGCGAGGTGTTTGGCTTGGCAATGTGCGGGTTTCTTTGGAGCTGAACTTAGGATAAAAATTTCAAATAAAAAAATTACGAGGACATTCTCATGCCCTCGTAAATTGCCTTGTAATTACGCGGCCTCACTGCTGGCAAGATACTGTTCCAACGCTTCGGAACCACCGATGTAATCACCATTAATAAATACCTGGGGCACAGTAGTTTTGCCTGAAACAGCACGTATGGTTGATTCGCTAAAATCACGATTCAAAACCAGCTCATCAAATTCCAGACCAGCCTCACGCAACAATCCTTTTGCCCGAACACAATAAGCACAGCCCTCACGACTAAAAACGGTAATATCAAGCGGCTTGGTGGCATCTGGGGCAACATAGGCCAACATGGTATCGGCATCCGAGACTTCAAAGGGATCGCCAGGTACGTCAGGCTCAATGAACATCTTGTCAATGACACCATCTTTCACCAGCATGGAATAACGCCATGAGCGATCGCCAAAACCAAGATCATTTTTGGCTACCAACATACCCATGCCACGGCTGAAGTCACCATTACCGTCCGGCAAGAAAGTCATATTGCCTGCCTTTTGTTCGTTGCGCCATTCGTTCATCACAAAGGCATCATTTACCGAAATACAAACGACCTCATCAACACCATGTTGTTTTAACACCGGCGTCAGTTTGTTGTAGCGCGGTACATGGGTTGAAGAGCAGGTCGGGGTAAACGCACCGGGCAAAGAAAACACCACCACGGTCTTACCCTTGAATATTTCATCACTACTCACATTAACCCATTCATGATCCTGGCGAGTACGAAAGGTCACTGCGGGCACATTTTGTTTTTCACGATTTTCTAACATGGTCAATCTCCTGTTTAATTAAAATTGAAATAAAGTTGCTGAGCTGTCTTGCTATGAAAGGAGTATGGCCAGAAAGCAGTGATTGTAGAAATCGTTTAAATCAACTATATTGATAGGTATAGTCAATCAATATGGATGGTATTAATCAGTCATGAATTTACGAGAATTACAGTACCTGGTCGCCGTTGATGAAGAACGCCATTTTCACAAGGCCGCCGCCCGTTGTTTTGTCAGCCAGCCCACATTGAGTGGCCAGCTAAAAAAGCTGGAACAGGAGCTGGGCGTATTACTGGTTGAGCGCAATACCCGGCAAGTGGCCATGACTGATGCCGGTGCTGCCGTTGCCGAAATGGCCAGAAAGGTACTGGCAGATGTAAAAGGCATCCAGGAGATTGCCCAGGGTTTTGAAGACCCCATGGCCGGGGAGTTGCACGCAGGCCTGATCCCGACAATAGCGCCCTACCTGCTGCCGGTAATTATACCGGCCCTGGGCAAAGCCTACCCAAAGCTCAAGTTGTGGCTCCATGAATACCAGACCTCAGTATTGCTTGAAAAATTACGCCGGGCCGAGCTGGATTTTTTGATTCTGGCCCTGCCGGTGGAAACCGATAAATTCAGTGAGCTGGATTTATTCAAAGAAGCTTTTCAACTGGCACTCCCAAGCGGCGAGGATTTGGCCAGCCAGCCAATGATTACCATGGGCGATCTCAATAACCGTGAAATGTTATTACTGGAAGAAGGCCACTGCCTGCGCGATCAGGCACTGGATGTTTGTTTCATGGCCGGCGCCACAGAAAACGCTGCCTTTCATGCATCCAGCCTGGAAACGCTACGTTTCATGGTCGCCGAAGGCATGGGCATGACCCTCATGCCCGAACTTGCTGTACCTAAAAAACAAACAAAGAAAGATGCCATTCGTTACATACCATTCAAAGATCCCAAACCCAGCAGGCGGATTGGGTTGTTGTATCGCAAGGGCAGTTATCGTGAGCAGGCTTTTAGGAATATTCAGGGGTTAATTCAGGGAAAAGTGAGTGATCTTTAAGTAATGTCAGTTAGAGAGCCTGGTTCTTTTTATCGCCAGATGCCGTTATCCAGGTAAAGGTCATCACAGGGCTCCTGTTTGATGTGTTAGGATAGGATATTAAAGGCAGGCAGCTCTGCAGCGAAGGCGGACGGTCGAAATCTGCTCCTTTCCACATGTTGAGCCAATATGTAAACTTACTCGACTTTGGTCTATCACAACTTTGAAAAGTCAATAGACGCCATGCCAAGATCCATTTTCGTTCTTGTAATTACACTTCTCATATATCCTGCATCCGGGTTTTCATCAGAGTATAGCGATAGAGATCTCTACCCTGAATACAGGATCTCTCATATTTCTCCCACACATATCGGTTTAACCTCTATCGAGGGACATAGCTTGAAAACTGGAAATTTACTGTTTGCTAGCAAAACCCCTTTTGATTCATTTGAAGTCTCTGATAGTTCTGATCTGGCCGGCTTATTCAATAATAAGCAGCACAAGATTGGCTATAAAAGAAAATGGCCGCGTTACTATGAAATAGCGCAATCGCCCCATGAATTTAAAACTAAACATGGTCAAATAATAACCGTAACCAACATACCATTTAAAACATATGATGATATAGCTGCGGAACTTGATAAAAAGAATGGTATATCAATGTGTAATACTGGTAATGCTGAAAGAATAATAATGTACGGGCGATATTTCGGTGGAGTGACTCAAACAAAGAAAGATCCAAACTGTCGAGACGAGAGCGAAAGATCAGAAAAAGAGAAAGAACAAATTCGGGCAATGTTGCCAAAGACCCGTTTTTTTCAGGTAACCATGAACTCCAAATCTATTACCTTAGAATATAAAATCAGTTACTACGGTGATATCGATGCTCCTTTGCTTTATGACATTGAATTTGTGGATAAAAAACTATGGGTGTTGGCGGTTGGACAAGGGCATGACGGATATTATTTAAGCTCGATACGTATTTATGACCTGCAAAAAGGTGCCTTGCTGAAGGAGCTAGATAATTTGTCAGCGTGGCCTGCAAATATAATCATGGATCCTTATAGACCAGTTGTTTGGGTTGCAGCAAAAGGGCGTGTTTATAAAATTAACAGAAATACCTATGAAATCAGTAGTTACAATACAGCCTTGGATTTTGATAATAAGCTCGAAAAAACAACAATCGAACTGTCAGAAAAAAAAGAATATTTTAATCCACTTGCTGTTGTTTCTTATGAAATAGATAAAAGTATCAGAAAGGAATTTATTAGAGCAGCAATGACAATTAGGCCAGAACTACACAAGGAATTTAGTCTCTACCATTTTTATATGAGAATAGAGCAGCCAACATTACCTCCTGAATTCAAGATCATCAAGCCATTCATTACAAAGATGTATAATCTATTAGCTGCTCAAGATTCTGAAAATCCAGATAAGCAGAATCGCTGGTCGAAAGTTTTACAAGGGTTTTATAATGAGAGTTCTTCAAAATAACCAGTATTTGAACGGCAGCTTTCAGTATTGAGCGGCCTGGAGCAGACATTAATATGATACGCTTAGAAAAATCGGGTCAGAGAACAATGGCACTTAGTTAAGCCTTAAGCTTTTTAGGATGGCCATATTTTCCAAGCCTTTCTCTCACATTTTCTCGCTTTTCCATTAATAGTGAAAATGCTTTGGGTCGTCGTTTTACCGCTCTTGGTTCT
>CAJVXY010000027.1 GCA_913009895.1 uncultured Acidiferrobacteraceae bacterium
TGGGCGTCAACTTTTTAGTAGGGCCGAAAAAGCCCGTTGCAAATGGGCGTTTTCGGCCCTCGAATTATAGTTATGTGACAAAATAAGGATCGTATGAAGAAGTTCAGCGAAAGAAAAGGATACGTTGATACTAACGTCACATTGCAGGCCGAAGGTATAAATGATGATCTTAGAAATTCACTGTGGAACGTGCTTGACCAGCAAATTTGGTCTGCTATAGGTTTCTTAGGCTGGTATCATGACCGCGAGCCGAGAATTCGATCATTCAGCAAGAATCTTTGGTTTCACTATTTCAAAAAGCCTGTTGACTCACGTCCAGGACTAGAACCTCAGATATTATCAGCTATACGAGAGTACTTTTTTAATTGTCCTTGGTATGAGGTGTATGATTTTATCGAGTTTATTGTTAGTGAGCGCGATACCAGACTTCAAGACAGTATCAGACAAATATTAGAGCGAGAGTTGTCAGGATTCAGACTTATCTCGGGACGATTCGTTGATATAACTGATGAGCAAGAAGTTCAAGTATTAGAGGAAGTGCTGAGTGATACTGAATATGAACCCGTTACTTTGCATTTGAAAAGAGCATTGGAATTATTAACTGACCGAAAAAGTCCTGACTATCGAAACTCTATTAAGGAATCCATATCTGCTGTTGAAAGCATGGCAAAAATAATTACAGGCAACCCAAAAGCAACCTTGGGGTCTGCACTTCGAGAGCTTGAATCGAAAGGACAAATACACCAAGCGTTAAAAGATGGTTTCTCGAAGCTCTATGGTTACACCAGTGATGAGGGTGGTGTAAGACACGCCATGCTAGAAGAATCGAATCTATCTTCTGCCGATGCCAAGTACTTTTTACTTTCTTGCACTTCGTTCGTTAATTATTTGAAATCACAATTGTGAGCAATGCCACCTAACCAGTCACTCCTGCCGACCGCCTCCGTCTCTAGCGCTCCTTCGGCGGCGGCAGAGTTCGGACGTTAAGCGCATATAGTCACCATCAACATTATGAGTGCAATAGAATACTTAAAGCTTAGCGAAGTAAATCCAAATGATTTTATACCTTTACTAAATAGCCAAAAGATAAGAGAGCATTTAATCGAGCACGACTTATTTAATGCTGGAACTGTAAAAGACTGGATTAATTCAAAGATAATAATTGACACCACCCAAGGCTGTAAAATCAGGGCCATAATTTACAAAAACCAGTTGGCTGGTTGGTGTGGCATACAATATGAAAATGGAAAATATGAGATAGCAATTGTTATTGGCGATAAATTTTGGGGGCTGGGAAAGAATGTATTCCAGGAAATGATGTGCTGGGCAAAAGAGCTGGGCCATGATGAGGTATTTATACATTTACTCCATACTCGACCTGAATATAAATTTTTACAAAAAATCTCTATAAATGTGTACGAAACTGAGCTTCTTGGCAGTAAATTTACAACTTATCAACTAGCGGTAAAATAACCCCTGACAAACAGTTCCATTAGTAATGTTAACTGGCCGAATAAAACCAGTGTCTCCGTCATGCTTTATTGAGTCAAGGTAAAATATATGAATCATATACACAGTTATTACTCACCTAATGATTTGTATAACAAAATTATTGAAGGGCTTAATAAAATTGGCAAGGATTTGTCCATGCTCACACTTGATGATCTTCAGCCGGTGGATGAATTTCATATCCGGGGTGATACCGCAACCAAAGAGCTAATTACACTCTCCAATTTCAAGCCTGATATGCATATCATTGATGTTGGCTGTGGCGTAGGCGGTTCCACTCGTCGTTTGTCACATGAAACAGGTTGTTCTGTAACCGGCATTGATTTGAGTAATGAATACATTGATACCGCGAAAAGATTGACGCAATTGCTCAACTTGCAGGAACGTGTAAAGTTCCACGCTACAAGTGCGCTTACATTGCCGTTTGATGACAATTCATTTGACGGTGCCTGGTCTATCCAGATGAACATGAATATCGAGGATAAGCCAGCGTGGCTAAAGGAAGTGTATCGTGTACTCAAACCCGGCGGGCGGGCTATTTTATACGAGGTATGTGGCAACAAAAATACACCGGTTTATTTCCCGGTACCGTGGGCACAGGATAGCTCTATGAGTTTTCTGGTGCCGCCGGAGCCGTTCCGCGATATCATTACATCAGCTGGTTTTGATATTGAAGTCTGGAACAACAAGACTGAACTCGCGCGAAATGCCTTTGCGCATATGACAGAACCCGTGGGTGAGCCAAATCTGCCAGAACTTGGCGTGCATTTATTGGTTGGGAACGACATACTGACAAAAGCCTATAATCTGCATCGTAACCTTGATGAGGAGCGCGTTAGCTTGATCGAGACTGTTGCAGTAAAACCTGTTAATTAATGCAAAACTATAACAAATAATAATATACAGATGCAGCGCCTGACATATAGCTGCACCTGAACCTCCCCCGTTAAAATGGACAAAACGCTGCCTATTTTAACGGGGGAGGTGTATTCGGACGCAAACTACGCTGTGTTTCGTTTGCGCTGGACAGCTTTATTGTTAGTCTCTTGATCGAGTATGCATAGTCTCAGGAGGCAAATATGAGAACAACGCTTGATTTACCCGAAAAGCTTCTAAACGAGGCCATGAAGATAACTCATACGGGCACTAAAACAGGGGTCATAGTCCTTGCCCTGCGAGAATTGATTAGAAAATCAAAGATTACCGATCTAAAAAAATATAGGGGAAAAATTGATCTGGATATTGATCTGGATGAACTCCGTGACCGTCATTAATGGACGTTCTGGTAGATACATCGATATGGATTGATTATTTCAAGGGAGGTGATGACTCAACCGACCTGGTCGCTCTTATCGATGAAAACCTGGTTGTGACCAATGACATAATATTAGCCGAGTTAGTGCCCTATCTAAAAGTAAAAAAGCAAGTTGTAGTGATTAAGTTGCTTCAAGAAATTAACCGGCTCCCTATACAGATAAACTGGGATGAAATTGTAGAGTTTCAGGTGAGGTGCTTGAAAGCTGGCGCAAATGGGGCGGGTATTCCTGACCTGATAATCGCGCAAAATGCCAAAGCAAATAACTGTAAAATTTATTCTCTCGATAAACACTATCGTTTATTGAAACAGGTCATAAAGGTCAAGCTGTATTGACGGCGAGGCTAACAACCGCATCAAGGTGACGCAAAACCCGTCGCTCCGCTCTGGGTTTACTGAACCTCATGAGAAACGTTGAAGCTGTAGAAAAACCTCTGACTTTGAAAATTATCTCTTAGAGATGATTTGAGCGGTTAAAGTAAAAATTTGAATGATAATGTTAACGGATGCAAATATATCTTGCATACAGCAGTATGTGAGTGCATGAATAAATTATTATACAGACCACAGAACAGAATGTTATTTCGAAGAATCACAAAAAGCAGATCTTCGAGGTTTTTCTACAGCCTCGTTATTCCTAAATAAAAAGAACGATGCTTATAAACAAAACTGGAATCAATATTTGTAGCGTTCAACAGGTTCCGTATTTTTTATCTCCTGCCTGCTCCCTTCAGGGTTGCCTGGCTTTTAAGGCCTGAAGCTCAGCATCTCTTTTTAGTGCCTCGCCACAGGGATCGCGGGCGGATAAAAATCGATCCCAAAAACCCCTGGCAAGTATCGTTAAGCCGGCAGTCGCGACGGCAGCGCCAGTAGCGACGATCGCGCGCCCCGGATCCAGGACAATTGCAGGGTTAGACATACTGCCACCAAGCTTGATCGTGGAATTGGTGATCGAACTGGCACTGATCCCGACACCCTTGCGTGGCCGGGTCTCGAAATTAATATCGACCTGCTCTGTATTTAGATCAATGGACCCGGCGCTGACGATGTTCAGTTTATCCGTTTGTATGACAATAGCCTGAATCTCCGCTGTACCATCCGCCAGGTTGACAATGTAAACACTGCAGTTGAGGCGCGTGGTGAGCTCTTTTTTAGCAAAGGGGTTTACAGCCTGGAACACTTCATAAAAAACATCAGAGAGATACTTGTCGGTGCCACGGTTGCTGATTCGACCTTTACCCTGAACCGCCTTGACCCGACCAGCCAGAGAGGCAGCCAGTTGGCGGTAAGTTCTGCCAGCCCCGGTCAATCGAATTTCCAAATCCGTTGGTGGGAAGGTCGTCGGATCCTGACCAGGCGCGGCCGCCAGGCCCAGGCGCAACTGTTGCCCGGTAATGTCGACATCGAAACGGGAGAGGTCGGCATCACGCTTAATCGCCAGCTTACCGCTGACTTTGCCACCCATCGAACCGCGCCCCTTAAAGTCCGACACCGTGAGGCTACTATCCTTGAGAAGCACGCTGGCCGTAAGGTCATGAAACGATTCTTGCTCCCAAAGATTGGCTAATTCGTCGATGCTAACCTTGAGATCAAGATCCAGTCGATCCAGTATCTCAAGCTTGATTGGGGTATCAGGAAACATTGACAGTTGTTTTTGTCGCGGCGTGTCGTCGACGGCTTCCGCCAAGCCGATTTTCAGCGTTTTTTTGGTTTTCGTCTTCGCGGTCTTTTTAGGTTTGGCTTCTTTCCGGAACAGCGCATAGTCCAGGTAAGTCGAACTCACCCGTCCACTCAACCGGGGCGGCTCCCCTTGTGTCAGTTTCAGATCACCGCTGAGATTACTGCGGCCCAGTTCTACATCCAGGCGGTCCATGTGATACGCATTTTCGGTACCACTAATGTGACCGTCGATTTTGATGGCGCCCTCTCGCAGCGGCCGGTTAAGAATGGCCGCAATGGTTTCAAGGTTCGGGCCCTGGGCAGAAATGCTTAGCTCCGTGCCCGCAATTTTCTGCCAATTGCCAACCTGGCCCTGGGCACGGGCTTCAATGTTTGCTGCCTTTAGCTGCAAATCTTCAAACCGCATGTAACCCTTATCCAGCGCTATGCCACCTTTGATCTGAAACGGAATCGCCTTGTCGATGGGATGGGACAGAAATGATTCGAGATTCGACCCGGTTATGTCCAGGCTCACTCGGGTCTTGGTGTAACCAGGCGGATCGCCGATGATTCCGTCGACCTCCAGGGTGGTCGTGCCAATGGTACCCTGGACCTCGGAAAACCCCGTTGTGTCTTTGGTCCGTCTTACCTGTCCACTAAGATTTGCTGGCATCACCTGCGGAATGTCGAGCTTCACACCCACAAGGGCAAGGGCAACGGAGATATCGCTTGTCTTAACATTGCCAACGTCGACCACCAGGGTAGTTGCGGTGCTCACGTCGGGTATAGTCAGTGTCGCGGAAGCAACTACCGGTCCGAGGCGAGCCTGTTTTGCGGTAACCACAACCCGCTGTTCGTTAAATTCAACTCTGCCTTCTACCTGGTACGCTGCCGCGGCCAGAATCACGTCGTAACCGAGTCCTTTCAGCACTGCCTGCAGCGAGGGGCCGCTACCCTTCACGTCCAGTCGCACGGGGCCTGTTGGGGAGAAAGCGATAGGACCATCGACTTCAACCTTGTGTTTTCCTGCCGTGCCCGAGGCACCGATGATTGTGATGTCCTTGCTGGTGATGTCGATCCTGCCGGTAGCTTGAAACGGCCAGGGCGGCAGCTGAATGATATCCGCCAACCGGGTGATGATGGCAAGGTCTGGTCCGGAGCCCGTTACATCCAGTTCAGCCCTGACCTGGTCCCTGGTAGTGACGTGACCTTCTGCAGTGACCTGGTAACCACCGGCTTTGACTCTGCTGGGTCGGACATAGAAACCGTTTTCGCTGGGTTCGATCAGTACGTTCGCGGTATATGCGCCAGATGGCAACGGGGCCAACCCTACCCCTGCAACGGTTGGCGTGAACACCGCCAGGCTGGGGCCTTTCGCTTGCAACTCAAGTCGGGTGTCCTTCATCTCGGGCCATGGACCGACAACACCCGCAACCGAAATTCGATGCCTGGCAACGTTTGCGATCATTTTTTCGATACGCGTGATGTTATTGTCACGTTGCAGGACAACATCGACCTTAAATGCCCCTTTGGGCAACGGCGGCAACCCCAGCAAATCAGAAAAGGAGGCAAGATTTTCACCGGACAATTGCGCCGAAACATCCATATTTTTGGTTTCACCCAGACCCTCAGCGGAGATATCGGCGCGGAGCTGCAGCTTTCCGAACTGGCCCCTGATTCGGCTGCTGACACCGCGACCGCCCGGTGCGATCTTCACACTGGCCTTGAATGGACCTTTAGCAATTTTTGGTGCCCCCATCGCCTGGGTGATTTGCATGATATCGGGTCCACTAAGGATCAGATCGAGCTGTGGTCGCAAGGGTGCTTTGAGCGAATCGATGCTGCCTTCGCTACGTAGACTAGCGCCCCCAAGTTTGCCGCTCAGTTGATAGGAAACCGGACCGGCATTCAGCGCGCTGGTGATCTTGCCCATACTAGCTTTAAACGAGAACGGCAGATTCCCAAGCCGGCCGCTGCCATCGAGAACCGCTTCGTCGTCCGGAGACAAGCCACCAGTGATTGTCTCAACCTTAAGCACCAGTGGGTGTTGCCAGCGGGACTGGCTCAAACTGAGCTGGATCCGCTGTAGTGACAGTTGTTTGATCCGCACCGGCAGCGTTAAATCCGCTCCTGTCTTACGGGCGGGCGGCGATTCGGTTTCAGTTGCCAAGCCCCAGTTCTTTTCGCCCTTTTGATTTTCCTCCAGCGCCAAATCAATATCCGCCAGTTCCAGTCGATGTATCAGCAAGGTCTCCCCCAGTACTGACAACAGGTCAAACTTCAGCAACATAGATCCCAGTCGCAGCATGTCCCTGGACTTGGTCCAGTCGGGATTGCTAATGCGCACAGATGCCGCCTCGATAGTGGTAATGCGCCCGGGAACCAGGTGGAATTCCCCCTGTATCTCCACCTCACGCCCAAGTGTTTGAGATAATTTGGTGGTCAGCAGGTCACGCCACCATTCATCAGAGCGCGTGTCGAGGTAAATGGCGAGCGTTGTTATCACCAGAAGCAACGCCCCGATTAGTGAGCCAATCCAGAGTAATAATTTCCTGCGCAGTAGAGGGGTCATAGAGGGGTCATGTCGCGTTTTTTATAATATAACTTTTTATCTTCTGAATTAGAGGGGTCAGAATTAGAGGGGTCATGTCGCGTTTTTTATAATATAACTTTTTATCTTCTGAATTTGCTTATCAAACTGTTTGTCCTCATCAATTTCATTACGAATTTGACTCGTAATATAACTAACAGAACCAATGTTCGTTAATCCAAAGGAAATCATAATTTCATTTAATGAATAGCCGCCGAGTTGTTGACATAGATACATAGCTACTTTTCGCGCCAACAAGCCTTTACCTGGTCCTTTGATGACTTGCGTTAGTTTGACTGGTTCAAGATGATAAAACTCGGCGACAAATTGGATCATCTGTTTTATGGCAATTGAATGTGACAATACAGTGTTTAACAATACACCTTTATCCAATTCTGGAATAATTTCTTTTTGTAGCCAGTCTACAAATCCCTGGCTCCCCATAACTGAAGCAATATTCGTTCGGTTATAAAATTGCTGTATTTCATCATTATTGCCTTGTTCAACATAGGTTTGATAACCCTGATATTTTTGACGCTGTCCCAACATGCCGTAGAGGATATCGCGATGAAGGAACGTGGGCGCTTTGGCTTTATTAATATAGGCAGGATAACTTGACCAGGGATACTGTTCCAATTTCTTAACCATTGGCTGTTTTGTTTCTGCGGGATTACGATGGATATAGCGTGACAGTTGTAGTAAATACGCATCTTCTTCAACTAAGACAGCTTTGTAACGTCCACGAAATAATGGGCCATCGGTGTGTTTAATGCGATTATAGCGTTGCGTATAAATACCATTAATGTGTCGCATGATGCGCCCCAGGTTCGCATTTGGCGTTTGCAATAAAAGATGATAATGGTTCCTCATTAAACAATATCCATGAACGATCATTCCAAATCGTTCACTGGCTTCTGATAGTGTTTCAAGAAAACTTTTATAGTAGACGTCAGTATGAAAAATAATCTTATGTCCTCTACCACGATTCATAACATGGTAATAAGCATCTTCATACTCTATTCGTATCGGGCGCGGCATATTTGTATCTTGCCAGACGTGTTATTGTATAACAAGCGACTTGACCCCTTACTTGACCCCTTCCTTACTGCTTACTCTCTAAACAAAAACCCAGGCGAAATCCCATTTCCCTCTATCTATCAGGAAACGCTAGAATCTGGCCCGGGTTTTGGAAGGCTGGCCCGGTAACAACTAAACGGGGACTCTCTTGATAAGACGCTGGCGCTTTATCGAATTAACTTCACACGCCGCAGTTACTGGCACCACCAAGCTGGGCACGTGGTAATAAGCCCGCCTGGATCATTGGCTTGTGAACATTCTTTTGCCAACCTCTGATGGAGGAGTATTTTTTATCCAGGATTGTTTTGGATGGAACCTGGTTCCAGGGTTTATTATGTAATTTCCTAAAATAATAGGCCATCTCAATATATTCATTGGTATACCAGAAACTATTGGCGCGCCGACCAATTTCATAAAGTTCTTCGACACTGGCGCCCTGGGATGCTGCGAGCTGGTAAAGCCCAAGCAATGCGGAACCATGGTTGCAATCCTGTAAAAAGGTATCGTTATTACAACATGGCCGGTAACTGTTTTTTGCGACTTCGAGCACCCTGGCATCTTGCTCGCTAGTCAGGTCTATGGCGGAAACATTATTGAAGTACTCCCCGCCTTTGCGCGCTTTTCCAAGAACCCAGCCACCGGTACTGGCAAAACGGTTAACGTTCGGACCATTGAGTTCACTTTTTTCATTGAACCGGGTTTTGTTTGCTATGCCCAGTGGCCACATAAGATTGAGCATAAACGGTGCCGTTTGAAAACTCATGGTGATTGGTTCCGACGAAGGCTCAACAAATAATTTCTCAATCCAATCGGGAAGGCCGCCCCGTTTGGCATACACGTATTTAAATTTTTGCGGATCTATCACGCCTGCTTCTACCAGTTTTACAATGGAATCACCGAACGAGACATTCAGTTGAAATCCTTGTAGCGGCAATACATCGCGAGACATTTTCCCCAGGGCCGCCTGTTGCTCACCCTTGACGTACATTAAAAATCTTGTGCTGTTACTGGCCCAGAACAGTGAGCCTGCTACGCCTCCTACTACACCAACACCGATTGCGGCTGATGTTGTTAGCAAGAAACGTCGTCGTGAGTTGACAGGTTTTTCGGAATTATCCACGTAATTTTTCTCCTTTCAGGGTAGGTAATAATCTGAATAAAGTGTAGCTATTGGGTAAAGCGATAGCCAGCTATTTAAATCCGTCCCCTGTTAATCCAGTTTAGTGACATATATCACATAAAACTTTAAAAAAGCGTATTATTGGCCGTAATTACCCGGAATTTCTTTAAGAAAACCCTTTAAAATAACTTATCTTTACCTGGTTACAGATACTAGTTAATGTTAATTCTAGACGAAGAAATACCGCTCAAACAAAACCTAACTACATCTTTCCATAAATACCGGTATTTATGGATTGCACTGTTTGTGACTGCTTTTCTTGATTTTGTAACAACATTAATATTCATGCACAACGATGGAATTCAATATGAAAAAAATTTAGTTGTTCGTTGGCTGGCATTCACCATTGGAATCATTCCCGGTGTATTCATCGGGAAATCCCTGCAAATATTGGCTGCAATTATATTTTCGGCATTATCACTGACACTGGCCAGGGCGACATTGCTGCTGATACTGCTGTTAAATCTATTGGCCGTTATGGTTAACTTGCTGTAAAAAGAAGCGAATAATACAAGCCGACCTAAATACCGGCTATATGGCAATCATTAATAAACATACAAGGATAAAAACGTGAGCGAAAATAATGACATTGATTATGGGCCATTATGGGGATTGATAGGCGTCTGGAAAGGCGATAAAGGTCTGGATGTCGCCCCTGAGCCAGACGGCACAGAAAACAATCCCTACCATGAAACCATTGCCTTCTCGGCCATCGGTGACGTTACTAATGCTGAATCACAAACTTTGGCCGCCATTCACTATCGTCAGATCGTGCAACGTAAATCTAATGATGAGATATTTCACGATGAAACCGGGTACTGGATGTGGGATGCGGCGGCAGGTCTAATCATGCATTCCCTGAATATTCCCCGGGCAGTAAGCTTGCTTGCGGGTGGAGAACATAACGGCAAGGAAAATGTGGACGGGGGCATTGTGCTTGAGGTATCAGCAGGCCTGAACGATAAAAATTGGCAAATAATTCAATCGCCGTTCATGGAAAAAAATGCCCGGACGACTGCGTTCCACCATAAAATTACCATCAACAATGACAGGCTCGCTTATTCAGAAACGACAATTCTCGAGATTTACGGGAAAGAATTTGAGCATACAGATAAAAATGAACTGGTTCGCCAGTAATATATAATATCCTGAAATAATTCCATCTTACGCTAAGGCAGAAATACATGAAAATACTATTTAGACTCTTTTTTAAGGCCGTTCGACTTATCATTGGCCCCGTTATTCTATTTATCAACTGGCTTACCATGCCCAGAGGCGTGCACCGCCCCATAGAAGAACAACAACGGATTGATGAGCAAACAAATAACATGACCCTCTACCAGTTCAAGACCTGCCCCTTCTGCATTAAGGTACGCCGTGAAAAAAAACGTCTGTCGCTTAATATCGAAATTCGCGATGCCCAACATAATCAGGAATATCGGGAACAGTTGCTACAGGGTGGCGGTAAAATAAAAGTGCCTTGTTTGAAAACGAATGATGGAAATGGCCAGACTACCTGGCTATATAATTCAAATAATATTATTCAAGTCCTTCAGGATAAATTTGCTACCTAAAAGGAGAAATATAGTGCGATTTCTACTGATCATCTTATTACTAACCGTCACGTTTAACGTCTCGGCTGGTTACAAAAAAAACATCATGGAGCCCTGGATGGATGCAACGCAGGACGAACTTGTTGCCGCCTGGGGTTACCCGCAAACGGCTGAAGATCTTTTTAAGGTGAATGACAATACAACTATTTATACCTATCGATCCAATCGTGGGAGTATTGGCGGCCAAATCAAATGTACGGTCTCTTTTACAATTAGAAATGATGTTGTGGTGGGTTATAAGTACGAAGGTGGCAATTGCCCCAGGAAGAAACGCAAAAAATAATTCCCCCTGTCACAGTTAACTGAAAAACGCCCAGGCAATTAAGTAAACAAGAATGGCTAAACAATTTCCTGAAATTAGCGAAACCCTTGAAAAATTTATAACACAACAAAAGATATTTTTTGTTGCTACCGCCGATGTAGACGGGCGCGTGAACGTTTCCCCAAAAGGTGGTGATTCACTACGGGTACTTAACAAAAACCAGGTTATATGGCTAAACTTGACCGGCAGCGGCAATGAGACTGCCCCGCACCTGGCTGCAACTAACAGGTTGACACTGATGTTTTGCTCGTTTACTGAAAAGCCGGTGATCCTGAGACTGTATGGCAGCGGACGCACCATTCACCCCAACGACAAGAGGTGGGATCAGTTAAATGATTTATTCCCCGAAAATATTGGCGCAAGACAAATCTTTGATATTAAAATTGATCTCGTGCAAACATCCTGTGGTTTCCAGGTGCCATTTTTTGAATATAAAGGCGAAAGAGATCTCCTGGATAAATGGGCCGAAAACAAGGGTCGCGACGGCATAAAACAATACTGGCATGAAAAAAACAGGCTGAGCCTGGATGGAAAACCAACTGATATATAAGCAGATATAACAAAAAAAGACGCACACCCGCCATGAAGATCTATCTCATAAAAAACCCCGCTTGTTGGCGGGGTCTCTTAATTCTGAACTTACAACCTGGAAATTATTTTTTAGTCGTGATGGCCCAGGTTGTAAACCTTTAAATCTTCCGCTTTTTTAATTTTCCCTGTGTAACCCTGATCGCGAATAACATCTTCAACCGCTTCTAACCGGGATCCGGTCACCGGTGTGATATGTGACAACACCAGTTTTTTTACCTTTGCCATCGCTGCGACCTCACCAATTCGCGTTGGTGAAGTATGCAATACATGGAAAAGCGGATTTGCAGGCAAATTATCTGTGATGGCAGTGTCATAGATTAACAAATCTGCATTATCGGCAATGGTGACCATGTTTGGTCCCCTGGAACCAGTGTCTCCTGAATACACAATACTGTATCCCTTGTACTCAATGCGAAAAGCCAGCGATGGTACGGGCCCGTGATCAACAGCAATGGCGGTAATACGCAAACCGTCTGTTGCGTTTAATACTTCTTGCTCAACTGCACCCGCAACCATTGAATTTAAATCATTGGCGGTATAGCTGAAGCTACTGGCACCACGACTAATGGCCTTGGCAAAAATATTAAGATAGCGTTCAACACCATTTGGCATGGCATAAAAACCGTTTACATAATTACTGGTGTCTGGGTACTGGGGAATGGTTGTGCCGGGGAACGGTGCACCATTTGCTGCTGGCCCATAAATATTGATGGGGCTTCTGCGAGCTGTGCCAGCCAGGTTGTTATGAAAATAAATCGTTTTGATTACCGGTGAAAGATCACCCGTATGATCAATATGCAGGTGGCTCAATAAAACGGTATCAAGATCCTTGATATTGACACCACTTTTGGCGACACGCTGGTAGGTACCGCCGCCAACGTCCATTAAGATGCGGGGTTTACCATCTGTAAAAATGAGATAACCAGCACTGGCACGACCTGCGGCAGTGGCAATTGGTCCACCGGAACCGAGCACCATCACGGAAAGCGGTCCTTTTACTTTATTGATTGCCAGGTCATCATCGTCTGCGATCGCAGTATTTATAATACCGGCCAATAATATTATTGGTATCAACATTCTCGAAACTGGTTGGTATGCTCGTCGATAGTTTGGTGTGTGCATTAGGCTCCTCCTGCCAGATGGTTATTTGTATTATTTGTACTATAGGGGCGTGTAAAACTCTGATGTAATGATATCCCGGACAAGAATTTACAATAATTACCTGGATAGTTCAGTAACACTAGTCACAGTCATGCAATTTTAATAATGTTCATTAAAGGAATGTATAATATTAAAGAGTCAATGGGATTTCCACACATATCTGGTTGAATTAAAATGAAAACTAAACACCTGATAAAAAGTTTTTGGCTGGAATAAGTCTTGAAGTTGAGTTTAAAGGTAGTACCGGGCGCTTCCCGTGACTGTATAACGGGCTGGTTAGGCGAATCGTTAAAAGTATGCGTCAAGGTTGCGCCTGAAAAAGGTCAGGCAAACAAAGCCGTTGAAAAACTGATCGCCCAGGCACTTGGAATATCAGCCAGGCATACCAAAATCGTCCGGGGCACTACTTCTGCCCACAAGGTAATTGAGATCACCGGTTTGAGTGAATCAGCAGTACGCGAGAGGCTGGGAAATACAAGCGAAAATACCAGGCCATGAAATACACCAGACCCCATTTAGACTACATCAATTAAATGAAAAAACTTTTCGTCGCATTAGATATACCTGATTCCATGAGCAAGGAATTAACGGCGGTGCAACCCGAACCCGGAACAGGTATTCGCCTCGTTAATCCAGACCAGATGCATGTTACGCTTTACTTCATTGGCGATGCCAGGCTGGAACCAATACGTACTGCACTTGATTCAGTTATCGGCCAGACCTTTCCCCTGACAATGCAGGGGCTGGGAAAGTTCTGCACCTCAAGCAGGAAAACAGTGTTGTGGGCAGCGATTAAAAAATCATCTCAATTGAATGAATTACACGATACCATTGCTTCTGTATTACACGATCAGGGTGTACAAAAAGAAATAAAACCCTATAGGCCTCATGTAACACTGGCTCGCTGCAGTGCCGGGACACCGACAGCTATCATTAATAATTTTTTGAAGCAGAAGGACAACCTGGACCTGCCTGAATTTCAGGTAACAAAGTTTGGCTTGTACACCAGCACCGTTGTTAATAACCTTCTGGTATATACACTTGAAAAATCATATTTTTTAAACAACGCATAACAACATAGGTAAAAACCAAACATGAAATTTTGCCCCACATGCGGAAACAGGTTAATCAGTAAACTGATTGATGACACCACCAGACTTACCTGTAAAGACGAGGCATGTGGTTTTATATTCTGGAATAACCCTGTGCCCGTGGTCGCCGCCCTGGTTTTTTACCAGGGTCAATATATCATCGCCCGCAATGCAGCATGGCCAAAAAATATATATTCCCTAATCACCGGTTACCTGGAACAGGGCGAAAACCCGGAAAAAGCTGTATTGCGAGAGGCAAAGGAAGAATTGGGGCTGGAAGGTCATGTTCATCATTTTATAGGAAACTATAACTTCTCCGAAAAAAATCAACTAATTATCGCCTATGAAGTACACGCAACCGGCGACCTTAAATTAAATCACGAATTGGCAGAAATAAAACACCTCACCCCGGACGAACTGTTACAATATGATTTTCACCCGTTATACATTACCGAGAAAATTATCAGGGACTGGCAGAATCACGAGCAGGATTAACCGGCTCAATTACTAATGCCGTCTCGTATATAAATTAAAACCGAGGTTTCAAATGCCTGAAGACTTACCCGAAGCTGTAAAAATACTCCTCTGGTTACTCATTGGCATAATCGTATTTGGTTACCTTATTATGGCTCATACAATCATTATTGGTTTTACTTTCGCCCTGGTTTATTTTGGCCTGCCTGTACTCTGGCGATTAAAAAATAATCGCGACAAAAAGAATGCCTGATATTATTATCGGTCAGTAAATATTTACTTCCAGCCGCAACAATCTACCTGGAAAGACATGAATACCCATACCACTTTTAACCCCGAATTTTTATCCCAACACGGCCTGAACCTGCATGCCGTTTTTGATATTCAATCCTTACCACAAGATATCAAGCAACAATTAGCAGAAAATAATAAGGACTTGTCATCATTTTCCCAAATTATTCTCATTGGAAATGGTGGTAGATTATTCTGGAAGAAGCTCGGGAAATTCGGTAATAATTCTGAGAACCCGGTTGATGATTATTCTTGCTCACTGGTTAGCAAATGGATTGATTCTCTTGCGAATAATTTTTCATATAAAATTATTTACCCGCCTTCATGCGATATCAATTTACAAAAAATTGGGCAGTTGGTGGGCTGGCATCACCACTCGCCATTCATGGTGGGGATCAACAATAATTGGGGGACCTGGTACGCTTACCGGGTTGTTATCCTGACCGACTCGACATTTGAAGTGCACCCTTATATCGAGCCGGGATTATCGCCCTGTAAAAAATGTGCAAAAAAACCTTGCATAACCCAATGTCCTGGAAAAGCAGTAACAGAAAAAAAATTCTCTCTTGATGATTGTATTAATTATCGTCAAGAAAAAAATTCATCATGCCGAACTACATGTTTGTCTCGCATAAGCTGCCCGGTTGCCACTGAACACCAGTACACAGAAGAACAAATTAATTACCACTATTCAAGATCCCTGCAAACAATCATAAATTGCGCATAACAGGCAGAAATATTGGCGCTTTTTTATCAATAAGCTCATTATCTCCTACAGCTATTCCGGGCAGATGTTCTATAATTTCAATATTATATCCAGACAGGTAAATTTATGGCCCATATATTTGAAGTCGAATCTCGCGGACAAGCCGATGTGCTTGTCTGCGAAACAGATTCTCGGGGACTGGCCGACTTACTTGTTTGCAAGGTAACGTCACGGGGTGAATCACGGAAAAATGAAGGACTCTGGTGCACTGTTGATTCACGGGCTGTCGCCTCCTCTACCATTTGTTTTGTAGACAGCCGCGGCGCCGCCGACCTGGTTATTTGTTACGTAGAATCCAGGGGTGCCGCAGGCTGGCGAAAAAATCATGGGCTCAAGGGCAAAATCTAGGCCCAGGCTCCAGACCAGATGCTCAATCGCTTATTTATTTCGTTTTACCCTTAGTCGCACCCTTTTCCCTGCTCTTTTTACCCTTGGTTGTTTTAGATGCGCTTTCCATAAAACGCTCAATATCTTCGCCAGTAATCGGACCAATATTTTTTGCAACCAGTTTACCCGCAGGATTATAAATATAGAATGTTGGCGTCCCGAAAAAAGGCCCGCCGCCAAATTTAATCAGTACCTCGTGTTCTGGTTCAGCAATCAGGTTCGGGAAATTTACCGAATTGCGTTTTATAAACTCCCGGGCCTTATCAATCTGCTCCATGCCATCTATTGAGACCCCGAGCACAATGGCATCCTTATTCTTATGCTCATCGTGAAAAAATGTCATTTGATGAACTTCCTGGTTACAAATGTGACAATCATGGGCCCAGATCATCACGGCCACCCATTTTCCTTTGCCAATAAATTCATTGATATTGCGGTCTTTGCCATTGAAATCCTTTAAAACCAGGTCAGGCGTCGCATATACAAAAAACGGGACTAACAAGAGCAGTAACCCTGCAATTAATTGCTTTCTTTTCACTATTTTTCCCTCACTCACACTAGTGTTAACATAATAAATGTCTCTAACAACACGGCATATTTGTCAAAAATATATGCCAATACCTATCTTTTTTGGCTATCCCCGTCCACAACTGTGGCGGATGCATTCCCAAGCCAACCTACCTATAATCCCTTCGTACACCCTTGGAGTGCAAAATGGCAGAAAAATTCCGCAAAGAGAAAGATAGTCTTGGTGAATTCCAGGTACCAGCAGATGCCTGGTATGGCATACAGACTGCCCGTGCGGTCGAAAATTTTCCCATATCAGGACGTCGACCTGATACTGACTTTATTATTGCCCATGCCCGGATCAAACAAGCCGCAGCCATTGCCAATCAAAAAAGCGGTTGGCTGGAAGCAGATGTTTCCAGGGTAATAATAAATGCTGCCAGCGACATAACAGAGGGGAAATACCATGACCAGTTCGTGGTAGACAGATTTCAGGCTGGTGCCGGCACCAGCCACAACATGAATACCAACGAGGTCATCGCCAATCTGGCCAATGTGGCCCTGGGCAAAAAGAAAGGTGATTATTCGCCTGTAAACCCCAATGATCACGTCAACATGGGACAAAGCACCAATGACACCATCCCCACTGCCATACGTCTTGCTGCCCTGGCCAAGTTACCCCGATTACTGGCGGCAGTGGCAGAGATGGCCAGTCATTATGAGCGCATTGGTCAGGCAGAGGCTGGCACTGTCAAAAGCGCCCGCACTCATTTGCAAGACGCGGTACCAACCACCCTGGGACGGGAATTTTCCGCTTATGCCTGGACACTGAAACGAAGTGCCGGGCAAATTGCGGCTTGTCGAAGCAGCCTGTCCGAGATCGGTTTGGGTGGCTCAGCAGCGGGTACCGGCCTCAATACCTCACCTGGATACATTAAAAATGCGGCTAAAGCACTGGCCACTTTGACCGGCGAAAAAATCACCCCGGCTGATAATCTGGCGGCCCAAATGCAATCCATGGCTGATATCCAGCATCTTTCCGGTACGATCCGAACACTTGCGCTGGAATTGACCCGTATCAGCAATGATATGCGACTACTGGCATCCGGCCCGCGCACGGGTCTCGCGGAGATTAACCTGCCGCCGGTACAACCGGGCTCAAGCATTATGCCGGGCAAGGTAAATCCGGTCATGTTCGAAATGCTGAACCAGGTTTGTTACCAGGTGATTGGACAAGATGCGGCAATCGCTGCCATGAGCCAGGCGGGTCAGCTCGAGCTAAATGTCATGATGCCGGCACTGGGATCAGCACTTTTCGATGCCATGGACTGGCTGACTAATGCAATTGATGTGGTTACCAGCAAGAATATGACAAATATCTCAATAAACCGGGAGCGTTGCCGAGATTACGCCCATACCAGTGTGGGCCTGGCAACGTTATTAAATACCGCCATTGGTTATGCAAAAGCCGCTGAAATAGCAAAAGAATCGGAAAAAACCGGTCGGCCGGTTCGGGATTTGGTCGCCGAAGCGGGCCTTATGGATAAAGCTGCTTTTGATAAACTGGTAGAAAAAGCCGCGATAGAAGGCATTTTTGAGTAAATTGTGACAAAAAACCACGAATCTGGTATTTTTTGACCGGTAATTATGGTGGTTCTAATTAGGTAAGACTGATTATTTGCGGGGTGCACATAATCCAGGTTGTCAGTAGCAAGACGGTAATCATGCCCGTGGTATTAATTTGTGGGTCAACATTAGTGAGTTATGTTCTTGCACTGGATTTTCCCAGAAAAATAGTAGTAACTACATAAATGTAAAAGAGAAAATCAGACTATGGATTTAACACTTTCAACACCTGCACTGAATAACGATAGCCTGGACAATATCCAGAACAAGCCCGAGCAAGTGCAGGCCTGGTTGCAACGCCTGCCCCTGATCAATATCAACGAGACCAGCCACCAGCTACACAAGGCCTTGATGGCCGCCAATCGCTCGGCCATGAGAGAAGAATGGCGCTTACAGAATCTTGAAGCATTCCGCGAATTTGTCCACCTGGTAACTGAAAAACTCGAGCAAAAATACAATAACAAACCTTTGCCTTTGTCTGAAGAAGACGGCCTGACCGCTGAACTGGTTCGCCATTTTCAAATTGAAATGGCCAACGGATATAAAAAATACATCAATGATGTTTACAGTCGCTACAAACCCAAATTAACTGGCAGACATGCAGCAACACTGGTTGTTCCCATACACCGGGCCATTCGTTACCTGACGGCGACACTATTGCATTCTTATCAGTTCTACACACTTTGTCCTGTTGGCACCTGGCACGAGATCCACCAACTCTTCAAGTTGGCCGACAATCACCAGCTGATAAATATTGAGATTGATGACCCACTAAATACAAGCATCCCAAAAAGTACTATTGCTCACATTTACAAGCAGGCTTTATTGCTTGATCTAAGTGACCCCTACCATATGTCTGCTGGCATGATTCGTAAGACAGGGATATACCTTGATCGCTGGGCATCACAATCAAAAATAAAAAAGGCTGATCCGGAATTTAGAGAAAGTTGTCAATTTTTAATCAATGCATCAGTTGATCGCGGCGGAGAGGTTTTAACTGAAGCCAGTTGTCCGGAAGGTGACGCCAGAAACTGTTACCTGTTCACGACAATAGAATTAGCAAGAACCATACATGGACAACTTTCTGCTTTTAAAGATGGGGATAAACCCAATCCTGACGGTTTGAGTGAAAACTTTTACAATCAGCATACCCGTCAATTACTCCTCAGGCTGATGAACTCATGGGGCGTGAACCCTAAAAGGATATTTCCGCGTACATCACTGAACGATAAAACGATTGAACTTACATTCGGCCTCAAGTCTATTTGTTTTTATACAAACCATAGTCACAAGTTTATTACCAGCGCAGAATTAATGGGTCCAAATAAGCACCGTACCCGCATTGGCACGCTCTACGCAAAAACAGAATCCCTTGAAGAACCGGAGCCAGGACCTGCCGGAATATTTGATGAAACAAACAGCCAGCACCATACCACCTGGAATATTATTGATGAAAGCGCGGGTGGATTGGCGCTTGGTTCCACAGAGCTCGCTCATGTACAGGTGCGGGTTGGTGACCTTGCTGGTATACAGGAAGACGGTAACAATTTATGGGGCCTGGCAATTGTACGTTGGGTAAAGTGCTTAAGTGCAAACAGGATGGAAATCGGCATCCAAAGACTGGCGCCAAGAGCAAAACCGGTTGCGATAAAAGTACTTTCTCCAAACGATGAAGAAAGTGAATTTATGCCAGGCATCCTGGTACCGGAACTGCCTGCTCTCAAACAGGCCAAATCATTAATCACGCCGCGGGGAATTTTTAAGCCAGACAGAATAATTTATATGGATGATGGTAATATGTTGTACCGTATCAAAAGCAAAGAAATGGTGGAACTTACCGGCGCCTTTGAGCGATTTCATTACGGGGAAGTCGATATCTAACAATCAGCATAACATCCGTCAAAAGATATTTTAGAACTTTAATTATAGAATAAAGAGATAATTATAAAATTATGTCCGTTTTAATTTACCATAATCCCCGTTGCAGCAAATCAAGACAAACCCTGGAGCTGTTGCAAAAAAATAAAATAAACCCGGACATTATAGATTATCTTGACTCACCGCCATCAGAAAATGAATTATCTGAAATAATTAAAAAATTAAATATATCGGTCCATGACCTGGTTCGAAAAAATGAAAAAATCTATAAAGTGGTAACGGAAAAGAATCCTGAGCCAACAGATTCCCAGTTAATTCAGGCAATGGTTGCCAACCCGATACTTATCCAGCGACCCATTGTTATTAAAGGCGAAAAAGCGGTTATCGGCAGGCCGCCCGAAAACGTGCTTGAGATTTTATAAACCAGCTCATGCCTGAAATACTTGTTCTTTATTATAGTCGTGACGGTGCTGTCCATGACATGGCCAAACAGATCGCACGTGGCATTGAATCAATACAGGACATGCGGGCGAGATTACGCACTGTTCCGGTCGTATCAGATAATCTTAAACAAAAACAGCAGGCCGTGCCCGATAAAGGCAGCCCCTATGTCACATTAGATGATCTTGACGAGTGTGCTGGTCTGGCGCTTGGTTCGCCTGCCTACTTTGGCAATATGGCGGCACCTTTGAAATATTTTTTTGACAGTACCACACCGATCTGGATAACCGGAAAACTATCAGGCAAACCTGCAGCCCTGTTCACTGCCTCATCAACCCATCATGGCGGCCAGGAATCGACACTATTAAACATGATGGTGCCCTTGTTGCACCATGGCATGATAATCCTGGGCTTACCCTATGCTGAAGC
The DNA here is from genome assembly GCA_913009895.1 of uncultured Acidiferrobacteraceae bacterium. Classification (GTDB taxonomy): domain Bacteria; phylum Pseudomonadota; class Gammaproteobacteria; order Acidiferrobacterales; family SZUA-150; genus SZUA-150. The sequence continues at coordinate 20,908 of CAJVXY010000027.1, forward strand.
GGCACTTGAGAGCACGTCCATGGGTGGATCACCCTATGGTGCCAGTCATATTAGTGGCGCCAAACATCAGAATAAACTTGATAACAATGAAAAAACGCTTTGCCTTGCGCTTGGTAAAAGACTGGCCGAAACTGCTAAAAAACTTTTAAGATAAATCCACGCTTGCTAATTTATCTCGGTATTAATCTATGCCGGCCAATGTCTTTAAAAACGGCACCGTCAACCGTCGTTGTTGCGACATAGCGGCCACATCAACCCGCTCCAAAAGTTCGAGCATTGATTTCAGGTTGCGTGGAAAACGATTAAGGATATACCTGCCAACCTCCTGGTTTAGCTCCAGTCCGCGGGTTTTGGCGTAATCTTGCAGTACCAATAACTTTTCCGGGTCAGACAGGGCATGCAATTGATATGTAACTGGCCAACCGCTGATTCTTGTTTTTAAATCCTGTAACTTGAACGGAATATCTGCAGGTGTACTACTTGCGGAAAACAACAATAATCCGGCTGCCTCGCGCCACTTTCTAATATAAACGAACAAGGCCTGCTCCCATTTGTCATGGCCAGCAACACTATCTACATCGTCGATGGCGACCACGTCACACTGTTCCAGGCCATCAAGCATTTCTGGTTGTGATTCAGTTGATTGTTTACATGAAAAATAGGCTACTGATTTGCCTGACTCATGGGCCTGTTTGCAACAGGCCTGCAATAAATGACTTTTGCCGCAACCGGACTCCCCCCAGAAAAAAATAAAACGGTCATCGCTCACCTTTGCATCAACGATATTTGAGAGCTTTGTCAAATGTGTCAGGTGCGCCAACGCATTCTTGTTTTTGCCGGTATAAAATCTTTCCATCGAGATTTCGTCACGAAACCTGAAATCAAGGGGAATTTGAAAACCTGTGGCCATAGCGGTTAGATGCAATTATATCCCGGTGTTCAGGCGCCTGCGGATACCGTTGTTTTTCGTTTTGAGGGTTTTTTCTTTTTTTGTTTTTTGGAACTCTTTTTATTTTTTATTCCTGTATCAGCATCGCGATACATTTGCCCCAGGTTGCGTAACGCTACCGCCAGAATAGCAGCTGCGGGCAAAGCTACCAGGACACCCACAAAACCAAAGAGCTCGCCGCCAGCCATAATTGCAAAAATGACAGCCACGGGGTGCAGCCCCAAGCGATCACCAACCAGGTAAGGCGTTAGCAGAAAACTCTCAAGTAATTGACCAGTACCGAATACCGCTAACACCGCCAGTAACATCGAGTAATCATTAAATTGCATCATTACCGCAATGCCGGCCAACACAATGCCGACAATAAAGCCCAAATAAGGCACAAAACTGACCAGGCCGGCAATGATGCCAAGTAATATCGCCATATCCAGTCCGATAACTGACAAACCAACCGAATAAATAATTGCCAAAGCCAGCATCACCAGTAACTGCCCCTTAAGAAAAGCACCCAGCACATAATCACTTTCAGTGGCAAACTTGTGAATACGAACTCGATAACCCGGTGCAATGAGTCCATCAATACGCGCCACCAAAACATGCCAGTCCCGCATTAAATAAAATGTAATCAAAGGGAGTAACACCAGGCTGGCCAGTAATCCAAAAATTTGTATGCCTGACTGGGAAAGTTTTGCTGCAATCCGCCCCATCCAGCCACCCACATCCTGCCAATTTGCCAATATCGTCTTGCGCAGTGTTGTTAAATCCAGCGCCGAAAAATCCAGTCCGAGTTTTAATTCAAGCCAGGGCAACAGGGTAAATTGCAGGGTATCAGCATAAGCGGGTAGTTTATGGGCCAGCTTGAGTAATTGTTTTTGTATCACCGGAATCATGATCAGTACGAGTCCCAACGCAACCAGGATAAGCAAACCAAACACGAGACTAACGGCCAGCGAACGTGACAGGCCTGTTTTCTGTAACCGCTCCACCAGGGGATTGCTGATATATGCCAGTATAAATGCCATCACGAATGGCGTCAGGATCGGCATAAGTAAATATGCCAGTATCAAAAAACCCAGCGTCAGGCCAACAACAATAACTGAACGTTGGTTAATTACATTATCTGGTTTCATTTTTCTTTTTCCGTTCCAAATCTGCTGATAACTCAACCTCAGACATGATTTCTTTTTTTACAATCCAGATCCAGAAATAATGCACACCACTGGTAATTGTGGTGGTCAATACAATATAAATCAGGGCAGTCATAAATAACGGGTAATCCTGACCAGCCGCCTTTTCTGCCAATATTGCGATCACCAGCAAAATTTGCATAACCGTATTGAGCTTGCTTAACAGGCTGGGGTTCATGGTGACCGCACCCATCATTGAGGTGACGACCATATAACCCCCGACGATAAACAAGTCTCGGGTGACAATGGCCAATACCAGCCAAAACGGAACATGGCCAATAATGGTTAACATTATATAGGCGCTAACCAGTAATAATTTGTCGGCAACCGGATCCAGTACTGCACCAAAATGGGTGACAAAATTATATTTTTTGGCGATGTAGCCGTCCAACGCATCGCTAATGCCGGCGACCAGGAATATCAGTAGCGCCAGTTGGTAATTTTCATTTTTCAGCACCAAAATCAGGACCGGCACCAGGAACAGGCGCGCAAGCGTGATTGAATTTGGAATTTGGTCCCATCGCATATTCAGTTTCCGTCGTAATATTGTGCCTGCCCAATCATTCATGCCCAATCATTCATGCCCAGTCATTCATGTAAGTACAAACCCGTTCCAGCCCAAATAAGACAATTTGATTATTATTTTGAATAATCATGGTTTACAGTTCCGGGTCATAGCCCTACCATACCGGCTTTCTCGCTCAGGGCCTACCGGCACCCGGTTCAATGCTGGATTTTAGATCAACACAAAACAGGTTATCCCTATGACCACCTCCGATAAAAAACAATCACTCACCTATAAAGATGCAGGTGTGGATATTGATGCCGGTGAAAACCTGGTGGCAGCTATCAAACCCCTGGCAAAATCCACCATGCGCCCGGAAGTCCTTACCGGTCTCGGCGGCTTTGGCGCCCTGTTTCAGGTCCCCGTGGATAAATATCGGGAACCCGTACTCGTATCCGGTACCGATGGTGTTGGCACTAAATTAAAACTGGCAATTGAGCTGGGCAAGCATGATTCCATTGGCATTGACCTGGTGGCCATGTGTGTCAACGATATTATCGTTCAGGGTGCTGAGCCGTTATTTTTCCTGGATTATTTTGCGACAGGAAAACTCAATATCAAACACGGAACGGCCGTCATCAGCGGCATTGCCGAGGGTTGCCGACAGGCAGGCTGTGCGCTCATAGGTGGTGAAACCGCTGAAATGCCCGGAATGTATGCTGGCGGTGATTATGACCTGGCCGGCTTCAGCGTCGGCATAGCTGAAAAATCAGCTATCATTACCGGCGAAAATGTTGCCAAAAACGATGTAATACTTGGTTTGGCCTCAACAGGCCTGCATTCCAACGGTTACTCCCTGGCCCGCAAAATCATTGAAGTCAGCGGTGCTGGTCTCAGCGACGAATTCAATGAGGCGCCTGTTAATACAGGCCAGCAAACAAGCCTGGGTGAAACCTTGTTAAGACCAACGCGTATTTATGTCAAATCAATACTGGCCGCGCTGGCAATAGCGCCGGTCAAGGCCATTGCCCATATTACTGGCGGCGGCTTGACCGATAATATCCCCAGGGTGATGCCGGAAAATACCTGCGCAAAAATTGACCGCAATAGCTGGTCGCGGCTGGCCATTTTTGACTGGTTACAGAACAAAGGGAATATTGATGAGCATGAAATGTTACGCACATTTAATTGTGGTATTGGCATGGTAGTAATCGTCGATGCGGGTAATGCCGATAAAATTCAGGCGTCATTGACACAATCAGGCGAGACCGTCTTTCGTATTGGCCACGTTACCCACCACAAAGGCCCGGCGATTGTGGATGCGACCACGTAAGACCGGCAAGTACTAATGGCAGCTTTTAATATAGTAATATTGATATCTGGTCGCGGTAGCAATATGCAGGCCATTATCGACCGGGCCTTATCTGGTGACTTACCAGTCACCATATCAGCAGTCATTAGCGATCGACCTGATGCACCGGGACTGGCCCTTGCCAACAAACATGGCATTAGCACCAAAGTCATCAACCACGAGGATTACCCGGACAAACAGCGTTTTGAGGCGGCCCTGTCAACCTGCATAGATAAATACCAGCCCAAATTAATCGTGTTAGCAGGGTTTATGCGGGTACTCAGCAGTGATTTTGTGGGTAAATATAAAAACCACATGATCAATATCCACCCATCTCTGCTGCCACAATACCCGGGTCTCAATACCCATCAACGGGCAATTTCTGCCGGAGACCGGGAGCACGGCGCCTCAGTACACTTTGTTACGGCAGACATAGACAGTGGTCCCATCATTATTCAGCGTACCGTGCCGGTCGATGCTGCCGACACACCAGAAACGCTGGCCAGCAAGGTGCTGGCACAGGAACACCAAATTTACCCACTGGCAATCAAATGGTTTGCCGAATCCCGACTCCAGGTACAAGCCGGGAGTGTTTTACTGGACGGAAAAATCCAGCCCCAACAGGGGCTCAAAAATGGCGTGAATAAGTTAAGCGACTAAATATATTCAAGCTAACACTCTGTTTTATTTATATAATTATTGTATTTCCCCTGCTAGCAGATAGGCGGCATGGTCTGAAAAGATGATTAATGTCACTATGGCTGCGATTTTCTTACCTTCATTGGGAATAAATTCATTCGCAACTGCGTCGATTTAAATATGCTGGGAAAACCCAGGGCAACAGGTTTAATTATGTTAAGGATTTTTCGTCGAACTAAAGAAGCGCGCAAAAAGCTGCAAACACAGCGCGCCAAGCTTTATCGGGTTGCCTATGCCTGGAGTCGTAACCCGGCTTTGGCTGACGACCTGGTCCAGGAAACATTAACAAAAGCATTACAGAAATCTTCCCAGTTACGTGATCCTGACGCTGGAGAAGCGTGGTTATTCACAATTCTGAATAATTGCTTTCGAGATCATTTTCGGCGATTACGAGATACAGATGATATCGACAACGTCACGCTGATAAGTGAGGGCACGCCGGAAGATGACAATGTCCAACTGGAAACAGTGCAGAAAGTAAGAAATGCTGTTGCTGGATTATCCCAGGACAAACGTCAGGTGGTTACCCTGGTAGACCTGGAAGGATTCAGCTACATCGAAGTTGCAAATATTTTGGGAATTCCGGTTGGAACAGTGATGAGCAGGCTGTGTCGTGCCAGGAATATTCTTAAATCTGAACTCTTGACTGAATATAAGGAAGTAACAGGTAACGAACCTGCGGACGCTTCAGTCCATTCAGGTGGAAAACGATTACGGAGAATCAAATGAAAAAAGATCGACCTACAATATCTGATGAGTTCCTGAGCGCCTTTGTTGATAATCAACTAACTCAGGAAGAAAAGGCTGCTGCTTACGATCAGATCAGCGAGAACAAAGAAATCAACATGCAGATTTGCGAATTACGCAAGGTGTCGGATCTTGTGCGACTGGCCTATGCTAACCCGCCAGCTGCGCCAGATGCGCAAGAAAAATCAATAGCTAAAAGCTTCCAGTTAAATATTGCTGCCTGCCTGCTGGCAGGGCTTACCCTGGTGCTCGGTGTTGTCCTTGGCTGGAATTTAGGACCAACCCAGGAAGCCCGGGCCCTGCTGGCTGAGCATGACAAAATGAAAATTGATCATACTCAAATGTCTCAGCGTCATAAAAAAATGACGGCCAAAATGACAGCTGGAAATATGGTCGGTCAACAGATATCTAACGATGCGGCAGCAACTGATATCAAGGCCAGCCCAGAGCAAATCAAGATCCTGATTCACCTGAATTCAAATGAAATTGAACTGGTTCAGGAGTCACTCGATGCCCTTGAAAACGTACTCAAATATTATCGCAAAACCGGTCAACGAGCACGCATTGAAATGGTGGCCAATGGTGACGGTATTACTCTTTTACGGAAAGATGTCTCACCATTTCCGGAAAGAATCAAGCGCATGCAACAAGAGTATGACAACTTAACTTTTGTTGCCTGTCAAAATTCGATGGACCGTTTGAAAGATGAGCGCGGCATTGTTGCCAAACTTATCCCCGGTGTCGTCGTGATCGACTCTGGCATGGCGCAGCTAATGCGTCGTCAAGATCAGGGCTGGGCCTATATACGGGTCTAGATAATTACACTAGAGATTACATCTAGTTCAACACACTAGTACTATCAGGAGAAACTACATGAAAAAACTGATTGCAATTGCAATAATGGCCGCACTGGGCTTTGGCGTTACTGTGGCCAATGCCGGAAGTTATGGCAAACAAAAAGTTGTGTATCATATCAACTACAAGAAAGAAAAACGCCAGTTTGGTGCGTTACGTAACATCCAGAATCATATCAACGCTGTTGGTAAAGAAAACCTGGATCTTCGCGTTGTAATGCATGGTGGTGGTTACACACTGTTACAGCGTGCTAACACCGATCCAAACATGCAAAGCAAGGTTGTTAGCCTTAAAAAGCAAGGCATTAAGTTCAACATTTGCGCGAACACAATTCGTGGCAAAAAACTGAACTACAAGAATGACCTGTATGACGTAGAACAAGCTGACATCGTTCCATCTGGTGTTGCTGAACTGGCTCACTTGCAAGCTAAAGGTTTTACCTACATCAAGCCTTAAAGACTTGCTAGCAATTTATAATTAATAATTTATAAAGTTTTACAAATTACCAGGCCCGCACTTTGTGTGGGCCTTTTTTATGCCTTTGTATTGTCGGCTGTACTATGAGTCAAATTAACTGCTCGCCACTGCTGGTAATCTGACAGTATCTGGTTGTGATCAAACACGAGATTGTCGGGCAATTGACCTACAGGCCAGACTTCAGCTGCAGCTGCATCATCCTGGCCAAGCGGCTTACCGTTAGCCTCGGCCACATAAACGATCGACACAGTATGGCCACGGGGATCACGAGCAGGATCGGAATAAACACCTAATAACGCTTTGAGTCTTACATCCAGGCCTGTCTCTTCGCAGGCTTCACGACGTGCTGCGGTCTCTACCGTTTCACCCACTTCCACAAAACCACCCGGAAGCGCCCGACCCAGTGGTTCATATTTTCGCTGAATCAGCACAATCGGCCGATTCGACCGATCTAACAATTCAATAATAATATCCACAGTCAACTTGGGTGTTTTTGGTCTCATCATTCAATTGCCGGCCTACAGGTTAAAGTTGCAGAAAAAATTCGATTTTCAGCTGCTTGATTAATGAAAATAATGCTCAAACAGGCCCGAATCAACAAAATTGTGATCACAATTTCCCGTCAAATTCAAATTCATCTTGCCAAAATCAAAGACCTGACAATTGAAATTCCCATCAGGCGCCCCTATTTTGGTTTATAATACATCCGTACACGAGAAGAGATTCAAGCAGGAGGAAACCGTTACATGTTGTCTGGTCTAATTACGCTGCCCTGGTGGGGTTACATTATCATTACACTGGTTGTGACACACATTACCATCGTTGGTGTCACACTATATTTACATCGTTGTCAGGCGCATCGGGCGCTGCATTTACACCCGATTGCCAGCCATTGCTTCCGATTCTGGTTATGGTTAACAACGGGCATGGTTACCAAAGAATGGGCATCAATCCACCGTAAACACCACGCAAAATGCGAAACCCCGGAAGACCCGCACAGCCCGGTTGTGGAAGGCATTAACAAGGTCCTGTGGGACGGCGTTGACCTGTATCGCAAAGAATCCAGAAACCATGAAACCATGGAAAAGTACGGACACGGCACCCCTGATGACTGGATTGAGCGAAAACTCTACTCAAAACATTCTGGTATGGGCATTCGTCTTTTATTGGCAATCAACCTGGTTCTTTTTGGCCCGATTGGTTTAACCATCTGGGCCATCGAAATGGTCTGGATCCCTTTCTGGGCAGCCGGCATGATCAATGGTCTCGGCCACTACTGGGGCTACCGAAACTTCGAAGTAGCTGACGCCAGCACCAATATCTCTCCCTGGGGAATTATTGTCGGTGGTGAAGAGATGCATAATAACCACCATACCTACCCCAGTTCTGCCAAGTTCTCTATCAAATGGTGGGAGTTCGATATCGGCTGGATGTATATCAGTATCCTGAGAATGTTAGGCCTGGCCACAGTTAAAAAAGTAGCGCCAAAACCAGCTTATGATCAGAACAAAACATTTTGCGATCTTGAAACAGTCAAGGCCGTCATTCACAACCGTTTCCAGGTCATGTCTCATTTTGCGAAAGATGTATTAAAGAGTGTCCATAAGGAAGAAGTTCGCAAAGCTGCAGGTAATGACCCTGAGCATTGGAACATCATCAAAAGAGCACGGCGACTACTTGTACGTGATATCAACCGTCTTGATGAAGCCGCCCACAAACGACTGGCCCAAATACTGGACAGCAACCAAACACTTAAAACTGTTTATGACATGAAGGAAAAACTCCAGAATATTTGGCAACAATCTGCTACCAAACAGGAAAACCTGTTGCACGCACTTGAGGAGTGGTGTCACCAGGCAGAAGAGACAGGCATACAGGCTTTACGTGAGTTTTCCATGAAGTTGCGCACCTATAGCGTTTCGCCGCTGCCTGCCTGATCACCTGACCACCTGATAAATACAGGCGGTAACTAATTTATTGGGATGAGATCGGGGGCGCCTCTCGCAAGGTTCGTGTGACTAGTTTCGAGTAGCGAGGCTTGGGAGTGACGTAAGGCCTTAGGACAATTCCTGATAAACAACCCCGCAGCAAGCTACGGGGAATAAACCCCGTAGTGATTTAATCAATCCCCAAATCAATATCAGGCACTGAAACTCAGGCGCTGATGCAAGGGGCTGGTACGAGGGAAATGTGCCACCAAAAAATCCATTTGATCTGTCAGTACCCGTTTGCCTTGCAAATAAACGTATTCAGCATGGGTCGGGATGAAGGGAACTGCCAACAGCTCCATATTCGCCTGCTCAGGCGTTTGACCGGCCTTATGGTTATTGCATCGCTTACAGGCAGTCACAACATTCTGCCAATGATCCTCGCCGCCCCTGCTAATAGGTTTTATATGATCGCGCGATAAATCCCGTGCAAGAAAACGGTTACCGCAGTACATACAAAGAAAGGCGTCCCGGGCAAACAAGGCCTTGTTATTGAGAGGCGGTAAATACTTGTCCCGATTACGCAACCAGCTATAACTTTCTCCAGCCGTGGCAATGATTGAGTTCACTTCAATGATGCTACGCTTCCGGGTGACGGCATTGGTACCACCATAGACTTTATATAGTGTATTACCACATGAATAGGCTACCTGGCCCAGGTGATATATACGAACAGCATCGCGATAACCTATCCATTCCAGGGGCATGCCTGAAATATCAGTTCTCAAGATTTGCTGATTGAGTGAATGCATCAATTTTTATCCAGCTTAAAAAACAGTACTCATATGTACAATATAGCCGAACTATATGGCATTTATGGTTTTTCTTACAGGAAATAGTGATAACAACTTTTATTTTGATGTCGGGCCCTGCTATTGTAGTAACAATGCAGGCTTGATTTGTAACGACGGGCTCATTTTAATGAGCACTACAGGTAACGTATTTTCTTAAACAGGAAATTTAATGATGCTGCTCACGAATCTGGAAATTGTTCCAGGAAAAAGAATCACCAAGCACCTGGGGCTGGTACAAGGGAGTTCTGTACGCGCCAAACATGTTGGTCGGGATATTATGGCCAGCTTAAAAAATATCTTTGGTGGCGAATTGAAAGGTTACACAGAATTACTCCATGAGTCTCGGGAAGAAGCAATTAAAAGGATGCAGACCCAGGCAGAGAAAGTGGGGGCAAATGCAATCCTGAATATAAGATTTTCTACATCTTCTATCGCTCAGGGTGCGGCAGAATTATTTGCTTACGGCACGGCCGTAATTCTGGAGTAATGTTTGGAGAGTAACCATGTATGATCTGATAGTCCTGCTGGTATTGCTCGCGCTCGGATACGGGTTCGGCCAGTATGCAGAAAAAACCCACTATCGCTCCATTATCAAGCGTGAGAATCTGTTACGAAAGATACCTGTCATAGCCTCAAAATTTCCCCCAATGTACCGGAATCCCCCCGAAACCATGTTGGTAACTGGTGGTATCGTGATCTCTGTGGATTACTTCAAACGTTTTGTTGCGTCACTGCGAAATCTCATTGGCGGCAGGGTCACCTCCTACGAATCATTACTGGATCGTGCCAGGCGCGAGGCCATTCTGCGCATGAAGGAGCAGACAAGAGATCGGGGTGGCAGCATGATTTTTAATGTAAAAATTGAAACCGCCTCTATCTCGAAAGGCAGAAAAAATACCATCGGATCAATTGAAGTATTCGCCTACGGTACCGCCTTGATAACACAGAGCAGCTAATCTGCAGTTTTGGGAAACCAGCTTGGAATACACTAACCCAAAAATTCCGGAAGGCATTAACACAACGACTGAACATCCCCTGAAAGAATTTTTTATCCTGACGACTGGTGTCCTGGCGCTAATCGCAATCGTTATTTTCCTGTTGGGATTATCGGCACAAACTATTGCCAGGCAAATCCCGTTTCAAATGGAACTGGATCTCGCAAAAAAATACAAGGTTGAACCATCAACCAATCCGGAGATTCAAAAGTACCTGCAAAAACTCGCAAACCGACTGGCTGATGCCCAAGACCTGTCAAAAACTTTAAAAACAGACAGCCCAGTAACCGTACATTTTTTTGACGACAACATCGTTAATGCCTTCGCCACCCTCGGGGGAAATATTATTATCTATCGAGGATTGCTTGAGAAATTATCCAGTGAAAATGCCCTGGCCATGGTCATGAGCCATGAAATCGCCCATATCAAACTGCGCCATCCCATTATGGCGCTTGGGCGAGGCGTTGTGATTGGCCTGGCAATTTCAGCCATTACCGGCGCTTCGGGCCAGGGATTAACCAATGATATACTGGGAGATGCCGGCCTGCTGACCATACTGAAATTTGGGCGCGACCAGGAAATAGAAGCAGATAAAATAGGACTGGCAGCAGTTGCGAAAGTTTATGGGCATACCAATGGTACAACCGATCTTTTCGACATGTTCAACCAATTGTCAAAGGGTGATCAACAGCTACCACAATTCCTGAGTAGTCACCCCCAAAACGAGAGCCGCATAAAATACATAAAACAATTTTCAATAGACAACAATTTGACCGCCAAGGGCAAAATATTACTCATGCCAAAAATAATCAGAAAATACCTGGAATCAACTCGCGACCAGAACCCCAAGAGAAAGAAAAAATAAAGAAAAAATAAAGAAAAAAATTGAGTCCTGACTGACAGACTGATTCACCCTCCTCGTCAAAGCCAGGTTTTAACCAACGCAGTAAAACTTGACGGCAATACTTTAGCCCTGTTTTTTCTTTTGATTAATCCTTCATTAATAAGGAAATGATGAAATAGTCAGAGCCTCAAAATAACTAGGGAATAGACAATTGTTCCCTGATTGATTTAAGTAATTGTGTTAGGTTAAATAACGTGAGCAAATCAATTTCTCTGGCAAAAATAACAAAACCCGGACTGCCTGAAGTCTATAATCGCACTCGGCTTTTTGATTTATTAGACAAGGCAAGTACCAGGCAATTAATCTGGGTTGCTGGCCCGCCCGGTGCTGGCAAAACAACGCTTGTATGCAGCTATATTGATCAGAGAAAAATTAACTGTTTATGGTATCAGATTGATGAGACCGATTCAGACCTGGCAAGCTTTTTCCACTACCTGGGACTGGCAGCTAAAAAAGCTGCGCCCAGGAAACGAACGCCCCTGCCGCATTTAACGCCAGAATACCAGGCCGGAATTTCTGCGTTTACCCGGGGTTTTTTCCAGGAACTTTTTGCCCGCTTAAAGTCACCTTTTACTATTGTCTTTGATGATTATCAGCAAATTCCTGATCAGTGCGCTATTCATGAAGCAATCAAGGATGGCTTAATCGTGTTGCCAGAGGGCGGCACCGTGATTCTTTTAAGCCGGACAGAACCCCCGGCCACACTGGCTCGAACTCACATGAACCAGGCCATGTCGATTCTCGGGTGGAAGGATCTGTCCCTAACGCCAGATGAATCCAGGGGTATTGCAAAACTTTGGGGTTTACAAAAATCTGTTACAGGCATACTGCGATTATTACATGGCAAGGCAGAAGGTTGGGCAGCAGGCCTGGTGCTTATGCTGGAACGGATCAGTAGTGGTCATGATACACCACAAGCCATTAACGACTTAGGTACTGATACCCTGTTTGATTATTTTGCCAGTGAAATATTGCAACAAACTGAACCAGAAGTCAGGGACTTTTTATTAAAGACTTCCCTGCTGCCAAGTATGACTATAAACATGGCAGAGGCCCTGACTGGAAATACAAATACTAAAAAAGTTCTCGCCCAGCTCAATCGCAATTATTACTTCACAGAGAAAAAAGTTAAGACTGAAGCTGTTTTCCAGTATCACCCCATGTTTCGGGAATTTTTGCAGGCCAGTTTTGAGCAATTACTGCCTGATGATGAAAAAAAACAATTGCAAGGCAAGGCTGCACTAATTCTTGAAGAAAATGGACACCTTGAGGCGGCGGTAGCAAGCGTACTGAAAATTAAAGACTGGAAAAGACTGGCATTAATAATTAGCGCCCATGCACCTGAGCTAATGAAGCAGGGTCGTTATGAAACATTACATGGTTGGCTAAAAGCCTTGCCAGACGAAATGATCAACTTTCAACCCTGGTTACGTTTCTGGTTAGGTACATGTCGAATGCCATTTAGTGTCATGGAAAGTCGCCAACAATTTGAAGCGGCTTACAATTTATTTGAAAAAGCAGACGACATCCAGGGACTCTGCCTTTGCTGGTCGTCAATAATAGAAACTTATCTCTATGAATGGGGAAATTTTAAACCGCTCGATGGCTGGATTGAAAAACTTGACCATCTGATGGCCCGTCACAAAGAACCACCGTCCGCAGAAATCGGTGCCCGGATTACTGCCAGTATGTTCAGTGCACTTATGTATCGGCAACCACAACACAAGGACTTCCCTGTCTGGGAGCAGCGGGCGCGGTCATTAATAGACAGTGAGATGGAACTCCATCACCGTATCATGATTGGCAACCAGTTAGTTCTTTATTACAGCTGGATTGGAGATTTAGCCAAGGCCTCTCTGGTAATAGAAATCCTGGGCCCCGCTGTCGCCAAAAAAAATGTCGCGCCGCTTACTTTGGTGATATGGCATTCCATGGAGGCCATGTACCTGTGGCTCACACTAAAAAATGATGAGTGCCTGGAATCGATCGACAAGGGTCTGGAACTGGCACGCAGTACTGGTATCCATATCTGGGACTTTATGTTGTATGCACAAGGCATGTATGGTGCCGTTAATAATAACGACTTGACCAAGGCAGAAGAACTGCTTAAAGCCATGTCAGAAAGTATGCATGGGAACCGGCGTCTCGATTCTGCCCATTATCACTATCAAGCGGCATCACTGGCACTACTCAGGGATGATTTACCCTTGTCACTGGAACACGCCCGTAATGCAAAAGAAAGAGCCGAAGAAGCGGGTAGCCCCTTCCCGCTAACACTCGCCCGACTGGCGCTGGCACAAGCATTATTTGAACGTGACGAAGACGATGAAGCCTACCGGCAACTGGAACAGGCCCTTGAAATAAACAAGGCCATTAAAAGTCAGTACATCGAATACCACAAACACCTGCTTGAGGGTTATTTCCACAGCCAGCGTGGTCGTGATAAAGAAGCGTTACCCTGTATAAAGGCTGCTTTTGCACTGGGTAAACAACATGGATTCATGACCATGACGTGGTGGCGTCCTGATTTAATGGCCTCACTTTGTTCATTGGCAATCAGGCACAATATTGAGACAGAACATGCAGTCTCCCTGATTCGCAAACAAAATCTTGCTCCCATGGGGGAATCCGCAGATATTGAAAACTGGCCCTGGCCAATCAAGATATATACATTGGGAAGATTTAGTGTCGCCCTGAATGACACGCCTTTGCGTTTTAACAGCCGCGCCCAAAGCAGGCCACTTGAATTATTAAGAATACTGGTCGCTTTTGGTGGCCGGGAAGTGAGTGAAGCTCGCTTCGTTGAAGCACTTTGGCCTGATGCCGATGGCGACGCCGCACACAGGGCTTTTGATACCACCTTGCATCGACTGCGTAAGCTTATTGTCAATGACAAGGCCTTGACACTTCAGGATGGTCGGCTGACCCTGGACCCCAAACATTGCTGGGTAGATGTCTGGGTATTTGAACGATTACTTGGCAAGCTGGAAAACAGGCTCCATAATGAATCGGACACTGAGATACTCACGCTAACCGATAAAATTTTTAATTTATACCAGGGATATTTTCTCGGTGACTCACCAGATTTGATTTGGGCAATGGCATTACGGGATCGATTACACAGCAAGTTTACCCGCCAGGTAAGTGCAGTTGGTGCCCGGCTGGAATCGCAAAATCAGTGGGACCGGGCGATGGATTATTATCAGCGGGCCCTGGAAATTGACCCCCTCACAGAGTCCTTTTACCAGAGACTGATAGAGGGTTACCAGCAGCAAGGTCGCTCTGCCGAAGCTACCCGCACATACCAGCGCTGCAAACATACCCTGAAAGCGTTATTAGACGTAAATCCTTCCCCAGCCACCCAGGCACTTTTTGAAAAAATCAAATAAATTCAATAAGTTATAAATAATTTTGAAGATGTAAGCCCGCTGTAAGCTCGTATCCGTAATATCCCTCCTGAGCATGCGTCACCGTCTGGAAGATCGACTGGTAACCGTGAATCCACCTGAACATTATTCGGGGAGGGACGGTGGCGTTTGTTCGCCCATTTACTGATTGACTGACTTTGTTAAAGAAATTTATGCGAGTGCATATCCAGCTCCCTCGTCTTTACCGGTAACTTACATGGTTGCCGGTTTTTTTTGTCTTGTTATTTTGACTCGTGGGTGAAAACCCCGTCCCAACTACTGGCCGGTGGTTTAATTCGATAACTTGTAATTCGGTTAATATAAAGCCGGTATAATTTCCTGGCTGGATTTTGGTTCGATAATGACACAAATTGCATTTCTGCCCCATCCCAATCCCGGTGTCGATATCTTTTTAATGCCTCGCCATAGAGGCCAAGCTCCTGCTTCTGCGAATCTTTCAAGTCTTGCTCATGACATACGGGTTCATAAATTCTCACCGGTTTTTTCTTGCCCTTGACCCGGACAATATCAAGCTCCCGCACTACCCAACCATGGGTTGCCGCCACCGTTGCTTCACCAATAATTACATCCACACCATATTGTTTTGTTAAACCTTCCAGGCGAGAACCGAGATTAACTTCATCGCCCATTACCGTGTAAGCCATGCGAAATTCGGAACCCATATTGCCCACATTCATTTCGCCGGTATTAAGGCCAACACCTATTTTAATTTCTGGCCAGCCATTGGCGATGTATTGCGGGCGCAACCGTGATAATTCTTCAATCATTTCCATGGCAGCTGTTAACGCGTGTTCGGCATGCTCATTGTCCTGAACCGGGGCGCCCCAAAATGCCATAATTGCATCACCCATGTACTTGTCAATTGTTCCCCTGTTGCGATGAATAATTTCTGTCATGGGCGTAAGAAATGCATTCATTAATTCAGATAATTGTTTTGGATCCATGTTTTCGGAAATGCCTGTAAAACCACGCACATCAGAAAACATGACCGTAAGATTTCGCTTTTCTCCTGCCAGGGAATATGCCTCAGGATTTTCACTCATTTCCTCGACCAGCTCTGGCGGTACATATTGACCAAACAAATGACCAAGATAACGTTTGCCCCTGGCCTCAATAAAGAAACCGTGGGACATATTCACGACAAACAAGGCCACGACCAGCATCAGTGAAGAAGCGAGCGGTAATATCATTGCCAGGTCAAACCATCCGTACAGGTTTATACCAATGGACGCCGCCAATGCAATCAGTGAAAGTATCGTAGCAAGTAAAGGTGTCAAAAATGGTAGGGCCAGTGCCAGTCCCAGGCCAAGGACCAGCACCATTGTTATTTCAATTCCAGCTACATAAGCCGGCCGGGCGCGAAAACGCTCATCAAGTATACCGGATAAAATATTGGCATGAATCTCAACGCCAGGATAAACATTGCTTACCGGTGTGGCCCTTAAATCAAACAAACCCTCGGCCGTTGTCCCAACCAGGACAATTGCATCTTTCAGTAAATCAGGATTTGCCACTGTACCGCGAATCACATCTGTGGCGGATATGTAATAAAAACCACCTTGTTTACTGCGATAAGGAACCCAGACAGCCAGATCTTCATCTACGGGTATTCTGTTTTGGCCAACACGCAGGGTTTCCAGGGCGGGATATTGATTACCACGTTTTATTTTTTCAGCAAACTCAAGTTTTACATCAGACTGCAAGTAAGTGCGCGCCATTGCCAAAGATAAAGTATCGTAATAACCATCTTTGAATCTGATAAGCAGCGGGACACGACGAATTATACCATCTTCATTTACGACTGGCGGAATGCTGAAGTGGCCTGCACCAAGTGCAGCATTCTGTAACAACGGAATATTGGCACCATAACCATATGCCTCAATGGCCGTCACAGTCTTGCCCCGTGTTTCAGCTGAAGTAAAAAGGGGTTTTGGTAATATGCCTATTTTTTGTCGGCGGGCCGGATCATCGATCATAAAATAACCCAGTAATACGGGTTTTCCCCTAATCGCATCTGCCAACGCGTTATCGTTACCGAGTATTTCGCGAGCGCTGGCCAGGTATTTTTTTATTGATTGATTGCCCTGTGTTTCCGCAAGTTTTTCCAGCCGTGTCAGGGTATGGTCTTTATCTTCCTCAACAAAGGTAATATCAAAACCCAGGACATTAATTTTATACAAATTAAACAACTGGTTTGTCAGGATAGCCAGTTTTTGTCGCGACCATGGCCAGCGTCCCTCTGCAGATAAACTCGCTTCGTCTATATCGACAATGACAATTCTTTTGTCCAGGTTTGAAGGAAGACTAAAATTTAACCTGGCGTCGTATACAATATTCTCCATACGCTGGATAAATCCGAATTCCAGCAGACGAGTTGCATGGAGTAAGAATACGAAAGTAACCACTACTCCAAGCCCGATGGGGACTATTTTTTTTCTTAGTGTTTCTGAATTAACCATAAATCGGTAAACCAGTTATAAATTCCTGTTATCTTGCTGGAATGCGCCCTAATAAACATTCTAATACTGATCAATAGTTATTTTATAGCTGCAAAAACAATAACTTGCAATATATTGATATTTATCACAAGTTAATTTCCGCCATGTAAGCGTCCTGTAAGGGTCAGTACCATATAGTATGGTGCAAACTAGGGTTAACTAACACCGTAAAATTATTCTTGGGAGTAAACAACCAATGTCATCCCTGTATTCCCCGATCTTTTATTTCACCTGGCCCCGTCATTTGTTTGGACTGTTTATTATTGCTGGCAGCCTGGTCTCCGGGCAAGTTCTGGCGCAGCCTGGAACATCTTTAAAGGGCAAGCCGTTATCTTCGGCCCTGCCCTTTTATTTTGAGGTCAACCAGGGCCAGGTGCCTGGCAACGTAAAATTCATCACCCGCACAGGTGGTTATTACCTCTACCTGGGTCCATCTGCAGCAGTTCTGGCTTTACGCACTGAACGAAAATCTAAAAATAGCAGTACCGAATTTGAAGCAAGCAGCCTTTCTGAATATCACTTTATTCAAACGAAATTTGTTGGTGCCAATCCAGATGTAAAAATGATTGGCCTGGATAAACAACCAGGAAAAACCAATTACTTGATCGGCAATAATAAAAAAGAATGGGTGACTGACATTCCCCATTATGCAAAAGTAAAATACGAGAATTTGTACCCGGGCATTGATCTGGTTTATTACATGGGTGACTCAGGCCTGGAATATGATTTTATCGTCCATCCCGGTGCCGATCCGGACCAAATTCAATTAAAATTTAATAATGTTAGCAAATCAAAAATAGATAAGACCGGAAATCTATTACTTGAAATAGCCGATCTTGAATTAAAGCAACACAAACCGATTAGTTATCAACTCGCAGGGACTGATAGAATAAAAATAGCCGGCGATTACAAAAAACTAAAAAATAATACCATCGGTTTTGATATCGCTTCCTATGATAAATCAAAAACATTAATCATCGATCCGGTCATAGATTATTCCAGTTATTTTGGTGGTACCGGCAGTGATAGAATTCAGGATATCGCAATTGACACTGCTTCTACACCAGAATTAATTTATCTCACTGGCAGTACTGATTCACCAAACCTTGCCGGCCGACCACCTGATAATACATTAGGCGCATTAGGCGGCACAGATATATTTGTGGCCCGACTCATTGCACCTGTGAATAACAGCTCAACACCGACCATTGATTATATTACTTATATTGGTGGCACCGCTGATGAAACTGGATATGGCATTAAGGTGGCAAATAATATTGCCTACGTTGTGGGTTCGACTAGTTCAACCACATTTCCGACAGTCATTACACCAGCATCTATAAATACATACGCTGGCGGAACTACTGACGCATTTGTTTTGGGACTAAATGCTGCCGGAACTACTCTTGTGATTTCTACTTTTATCGGTCTTAACTTCTTTGATACCATTCAAGATTTAACATTAGGATCCAACAACGACATTCAATTTGCATTAAACTACAATGACGCCAGTGGTAAGCAGTTCTCTTGGCCTATGGTGACTAACGCTACCAATACCATAATAATTCTGGATCCGAATTACATTCTCTCAGTCACGTCTGGGAAAGTAAGCACACGAGCCATCTTTAACCTCGCTGGTATCCCGCAGTACACGTATTTAACTGGGATCGCAACTGGCGCTGGTTTAAGTTCCCCAGCCACAGTAGGTGCTGGAGGAGTACTAAATCCCATCAACTTTGGAGGGGGACTATTTGGCGATGTATCCCGCGGTACTACAGATGCATTTTTGGCGCGCATCACCTACCCGGCAACGACAGATGCTACCCCTGTATTCTACTACTCCGTGATTTCCTATCTTGGCGGGAGCCAAAATGAAGATGCGCGGGGTATTACTGCCGTTAACAATGCTGCCTCTGACAGTGATGTCTTCATTACTGGCTTTACGACTTCCACAAATACTGCCACATTCCCATTCCCGACCACTGCGACCGCCTACAATCCAACGCCATTGGGCGGACAAGATGCATTCCTGGCCCGCATAAACATTACTGGTTCTACAACACTGATAGTAGCGCTGGCTGAATCCAGCTTTATCGGTGGCAGTGGTACTGACACCGGCACTGATATTGATTTAGCATTACTCCAAACTGCCTTGGGTGTAACTATCACTGGCACGTCTGACTCAAGTGATTTCCCTATAAACAATTTTACGCCTGGCGGACGACCAGCAGGCAGTAATGCCTATGTCATGCGTTTTGCAAATAGTCCGGTGGCAACAGATCTCCTGTATTCAGGCATGGTTGGCGGCAGTCTCAATGAAATTTCCGAAGCATTGGCCATTGGTCAGTTTGGCCAAACTTTCATTGCCGGCAGAACAGATTCGACAAACTTTCCAACCATTGATGCCTTGCAAACCAGTTATGCCGGTGGCGTTACCGATGGTTTTTTTGTCAAGCTCGCCAACGGTGCTGATTTAGCAGTAAGCATTAGCGGCCCGACTCCCCTGGTTATCAACCAGCCAGTTCGTTATCGCGTCACTGCCAGTAACCTTGGTCCTGATACAGTGATGTCCACCAATGTCGTTTATACCGTACCCAACAATCATACCTTCATAGGCATCACAACTAGTCCTGCAATAACATGCACCACTCCACCTATAATCACATGTAATTTTGGCACCACCAGTCCGGGCAGCACTGTGTTTTTTGAAGTTGATATGACGGTGGGTATTATTGGCAACTATACACATACAGCCAGTGTCAATGCTTTGGATACCTTCCCCGTCTCGGTTGATCCCGTGCCCGGCAACAATGCCAGCGCCCTTGCCACGCAGGTTCTGAATCCTTCATTTTGTGACAAAAGAAAACTGTCGGCTACAAGCAATACCATCAGTAATAATATCATCAAGCCAAATGCCAACCAGGCCCAGTGTGTTGTCAAGGTATCCGCCGCCGAAGGCGGAGGCGGATCCATTGATCTCTGGATAATATCTGCCTTGCTCGCATACTTCCTGTTAATAAATTACACCGCCGCAAGGAGACGACGTATTCCTGATTGTAGGTTGGCGCTGAGGCACGAAGCCCAACAACTGAGTCATGGAACTCCGCCAATAATAATGTTGGGCTTCGTGCCTCAGCGCCAACCTACAGACCAATACGCCGCAAGCGGCGGGGAATTTACCCTGGAGAGATTAAAAAATCAGCATTTGCTGTCTATATGGCGACGCCTCACTACCAAAATAATTCATAACAAAAAAGCTCGGCATCAAAAATAAGCCATGTGTAAATTTAAAAAAATAATAATCTTTTTTATTGTTTGGGGTATCAGCGCCACGGCCATGGCAGATGCGAAACAGGATCAGCTCCAGCAGCTAATTGATGCCAAACAATATCAAAAGGCCTACTCCCTGGCTGAAAAATTAATGAATGCCAGGGTTGGTGAAGTTGAGTTTGATTACCTTTATGGGCAGGCAGCGAGCGGTATTGGAA
>CAJVXY010000028.1 GCA_913009895.1 uncultured Acidiferrobacteraceae bacterium
CTCCCGGTTGATAACCGGCACCACCCGCTGTTTCGACGAATATGCCGGTGATCGTGACATCGGAATCATCGGTATCAGCGAATAAAGTACCGCCAACGTCATTGACTGCATTAAACGAATAGTCCTGCACCGTGTTTCCCTCATTGGTCAGGAGAAAGGTTGTGACCAGTCCTGCCTCACCTGGAGCACCCGTGGTAAAGGTGGCACCAACTTCGGCCAGTGACAGATCAACACGGTTGTCCACTACAAAAGCAGTATCGGTACCGTTGCCCACACCCGATGTCGTGTTCCCTGTAGGAGAACTTTCGATCGGTGTTTGGGCCGTGGTGCCAACATCATAATTGATGGTGGCCCTGTTGGTGATGGATGTAGTGGATGCAGTACCCAGGGCGTGTGCCGAGAACGACACCCCCCAGAGTAATGCAATCACTGGCAACCAGGCCAACATCTTGCTTAGAGTTAATGATTTCATAATAAATACCTCATTAACATCCATGTTTCATTTGTTGAAAATTAATTATCCAAACTAATTTTTTAATAAAAATCTCTTGCTTGACCACACTGGCCCATCGCGGCACCGTTGTGGCATATTCTTTTTCCCGGGTGGATCGGCCCTGGAAGGGGGTCCGCAACCGGGAGGGCCTGTACTTTCCGGAGGCCCTGTTGGTTCTGGCGGACCCTCGCGAGTTTTTAAGTGGAAAACTTGTTTTGTGAAAATATTCATATTCGCTCCTCGTGCCTTGCACGCAAAATGATTAAATTTGATTTCTCGAAAAATATTTCCAGAATCTTTTCTTAAAAAATAAAATGCCGGAGACACCTGAAAAATATTCAGGTGTTTGATTAAAGTCCGGCAATGTGTGGCTAGTATCATTTCAAAATGGCCCTGAACTGGACGGTGCCTTGATCGCCAGGATTTAATTTTGGTTTGAAGACCCAGCGAATATCCGTGTAATCGCTGGCCGTGGCTGATCGAACTTTTCCACCTTTTGATTTCACTTTTAATTTTCCTGACTTGGCGAATTTTTTACCGCCATCAACCGAGAAAGTGATATCAGTGCCGGAGCCAAACGCTGAGCCATTTTTGTAAACCATATTTTTTGGAACCGGATTATTAATAACGATATTAGAGGTCGCATCTTTACTCGTATTTTTAAAATAAATTGTGTAAAGCAATTCATCTCCCGGTGTGACTTTTGTCGCTTCAACTTCTCGTTGTTGCTTGACACCTTTTTTATTCAGGAATGTTTCTACTTTCCTGACCTCATTTCTTATTTCGATGTGACCTTTTGCCGCATTGACCTGGACAGGCGCGGCGAGTAACAAGACTGCGATAAAGCCGGTTATAACAGCGCTATTTACGTTTTTAGTTTTCATGTTTATCTCCATTTTTAGATTTTTCATTTCTCTGTTTTCCTTAATTACCCTTAGTTAATAGTTACGTCGAAAGTAATGGTTCGTGTTGCCGGTGCGTTGACATTGCCCAGGTTGATGGTGACGGTGTTGGCGGTAAAATCACCGGCATCGGCATCGACAGCATCGGACATGGCGATAGCATCAAGGGTGATTGAACTGGGTAAATAAGTGGTGTTGACCGGGATGACATCGGCAATAGTCAGGCTCTCGGCAATACCGAGGCCAATCACATTTACCTGGACGCTATAGCGTATGGTTGCGCCTGGAATAGGCGAGCAGCCGGTGGTGCAAGCACTACCATCATCGATTACGTCGGCACTCTTAACCAGGCCAACCGGGTTGGCCTGAACCTCGTAAACACCATTTGCATTAACATCAGCGGTGGTAGTACCAACAATCGCATCAATCAGGCCGCCATCTCCCTGGCCAGGCAGAATGGTGCCCACCGGACTACCCGAAGCGCCCGGGGTGGTAGACGAGGCAATGATTCGGCTGATGCCGGTATTGGTTGCCAGCAGTGCTGCCGGGATGTCGTTGAGTACAAAAATAACAATGGCGTCAACACCGTTGGCATCCAGTACCGGATCATTTACGCCAGGCACATAAAGGGTTTCTACCAGGATGCCATCGAAAATACCGTTACCATTATCCAGGTAGATACGGGCATTGAGGGGGTCAAAATTATCCCCGGCTATTGCGTTATTAACACTTAGGGCAAAGGTCTCAACACCATTACCAACATTGGTCAGTAAAAAGGTTAATACCTGGTTACTGTCAGGTGAGAGCACGATAATATTGCCCGCATCCTGCCAGGTGTGGGTGGCGGCAATGATTTCGTCTACCCGAAAGCTGACAGAAGCGTTTACTGTCAAACCTGTAACGGCGCCAGTATCGTAAGTAATATTTACGGTGTTATTTATTATCGTATTGGCACCAGTACCCACCGCCCAGGAAGAAACAGGCAGCAGTAATCCTGCAAGAAGAAACGTACTTAATATAAATCGTTTCATGGCCATCACTGCACCCTCACGCGAAAACGGAGTTCAAACGATGGATTGCTGATGCCATTGGAGGCGGCAAAGGTTCCTTTTGGATTAATCCGAATATTGGTGACATTGGCGTCATAACCATTGGCGTCAGGTACCGGGGTGTAATTCCAGGTAGCGCCACCATCATTGGAGAAAGCCACATCATCGGCGCCGTTACCCAGGCCACCAAAAGTAAAACTCAAAGCACTACTGGTAGCGCCATCAACAAATACAATTGGAGATCCGCCGCCAGACAAGTCACCAACAAACATTTCTGTGTTGGTTGGGGTCGGGTCAGTGATTCTTATTGAATTCGTATCAACTGTTCCAAAACCCTGGTTGGTGGTTGTAATGGAATACAGTTTCCAGGCGCCGGGGATGGCTTTGGGATTGGTGGTGTTATTAACCGGATCGGACTCTGTTATTACTGTTTTGGCAATAATAATATCCGGTGGTAAAAATACGGTGAAGGTATTCGTCAAAGTGTGGGTGACCGTTCCTTCAGTGCCTTCATTAGCGGTGACGCGCGCAGTCCAGATTCCGACCGGACCCGTTCCCGGTACGGCATAGATGTATTCGTAGGTCTTGGTCAGAGTGCCGGAGTCCGCAACCTGGGTCATGGCGGCACCGGATACGACTGTGGTTGTCGCTGAATCAATGAGATCAATATCAGCAGACGTAATATCAAAACTGCCAAAAGGATCACTGACGACCGCCCGAACATAAACCGTACTACCACCATTCACCTGGGTAATACTTGTGCCACCAGGATATGCGGCATCATAGAACAAGATACTGTCAACATTGATCACGGTTGATGTGTTGAAATCGACCCGCGAGTTGCTGGTAGCCCCGATAGGATTAACCCCTATTCTCCGCTGACCAAAACCTGTGGAATTATTGGTGACCGTTACTATAATCTGAGATCCGCTCAGTATCGTAATGTCGCCAGCTGCCGGGGTAGTGATGGGGACACTAAACAATTCTTCCTGAGGCGTCCCCCCCAAGGAGATGACACGATTGACAGAGCCGATGGGACTGATGGTTGTCGCACCGACTACACTTAAGGTGACAGTGATATTGCGGGCAATAAAGAAAAAATTACCAGTGGCCTGGAGCCACAGGGAAACGGGAATGGTGCCAGCCCCGCGCGTGATAACGATGTCTCCCTGGGTTAACGGCGTTTGTGTCCAGCTGGTGGATGTTACCTCGTTAATATCAACCAGAGCTTGAGGTGCAGCAGGGGGTGTTCGTGACAAATTCAGGTTGTTGTACAGGTAGAGCTGTTTGTTTCCTGTGGCAGGGCCTGGTACCACAACTGTGATTGTCGGGGCACTCGGTGTAGCGCCGGTACCCGATGGATTTGTTACGGTTGCGGTGTTATCAATGAGCGCACCATTGGCAGCGGTAGCATCAATGGTGACATCGAACACAATGGTTACGCTGCTACTGGCCGGTACTGTGATGTTTGTTATATTGAGAAAACCGTTACCATTGGCACCGGTACCCGTACCAGTGGATGAATCCGTAGACCCGCCAGGTGTACTGATGATGGTGAAGCTATTGACATTGGCCGGGATGTCATCGGTAACACTGACTCCGGTTGCCGTTAAACCAGAAGTTTCATTGAGCGTGATGGTATAGCGTAATACATCACCTCTCGCAGGATCGACACCATTTTGGTCAACAACCGTTTTGGTTGAGGTTGCCAGGTTGGATAAAACATTAACCGTTGCCGTTTCGCTTGTGGCCAATGTTTGCGTGTTATTAAAATTACCGGCAACACCTCTTACCGTGATGTTGGCAATATTAACCGTGGTGCCGCCTGGTACCTGGGGACCACCGGCGACGTAAGGCCCCATGACAGAGGTGACTGTTGCGCCTGGTGCATAGCTTCCTTCCAGCCCGGTGAGCACACCTAACTGATCATCAGTAGCGGCACCGGCATTAATGACAAAAGCTTCAGTACCGACGTTGTCTACCGTGTAGCAGTAGTAGACATTACTGCCCACGGCCGCATTAAGTACATCGATTTGGTCAGAGCAGGTGGCGTTATTACTCACCCATTTATCGAATACCACAGCGGCATGGGTAACCGTGACACAAAAATTATCGATCGTGCCTGTATCCTGGCCGGCGTTATCGCTGACATTTAAATTCCAGATGCCCGTAGGTTGTTGGCCATTAAGAAAAGACAGGACGCTGGAAGGGTCGTAAATGCCATTAATGGCATTAGGCGAAGGATTACAAACGTTTTCAACTGTGCCATTCCCGGAACCATCTGTGAAAAGCACGGAAAGGTTATCCTGGCTACATCCGAACCCGGTACCCGTGTAACCTGGTCGGTTAAAAAGTTCGACTGATGAGGCGGCCGGTGAGACCACATCGGCAATCAGATCGCCCACGTAGGTATGGGTGATACCGACATCGACATCAACGTCGTAAATAACACTACTGACATCGCCCACCGAGTAGGTCAGGCTGGTCGAGGCATTGCCACTAACACCACCAGCAAAGTCTGGGATTGCGACAACAGTGGAGTTACATATTTGGGCCGCAAAACTGGTGGTTGTGAACAACCAGAAACCCATAGCCAGCAACAGGGAAACGACTGGCTTGCGGAATTGTCCGGGGTTGCGGGTGCGGGTCTTCAGGTGCCCGGACCGGGCGTAATGTTTTATTATTGTATTTTTCATTCCGTGAAAATTCCTGGGGTGAATTTCTGTTGCAATGAGACATGGTGATGGGCGAACGGGACCCATACGCTTGTGTGAATTGTTGGTGGTTTTAAAGATTGCGGTAGCGGCAGAAATTTTATTAATAAAATAACTGCCAGCGATAATAATGCGTTTGATTTGGTCGATCGTGAACAGGAAGGCACGAACAAACCTCAGCAAGTAGCCGATTAAAAAACTTTCCTTGTTGTGGTATTCAATTCCATAATCCTGTAGTTTTTTCTGGTATTTCATTATTAAATTCAAAGCCTTACCGTTAAAACTTTAGCTCATGGTTAACAAATTGCTACGTTACTTCTTGTATAGGTAGCAATGTTTGTGCCAAGTACTCCAGATAAGAAATATGATTAATGCGACATATAAATATTACAATATAACTATATGATTAATATAGAAAAATAAATCACGCTACGTTGTGCCTCGGACACAGGCTATTAGCCTAATATTTTAATGGGAAAACAAGCGAAATGGAGGGTGCAGGTTAGGAAAATTGGCATATTCACTAATAAATATACGTGAATTGCCTGGATTGGCTAGATATGGATCGAGGCAAACTGAAATCAAAAAACTACAAAATTAGTTAGGTTATTAAAACATAACACCAAGTATCATGTTTATAGCCTACTGATATAGTTAATGAATTTATAGTGTTGTTTAGCCGCCCTTAAAGTTTGTCTGGCGCCAGGATTCACAAACCACAATGGCCACCGTGTTGGATAAATTCAGGCTGCGGCTGTCGGGTAGCATGGGCAGTTGCAGGCGCTGTTGGTCAGGTAAACCAGACAAAAATTCAGCGGGTAAACCCCGGGTTTCCGGGCCAAAAATCAGGGCATCACCAGGTTGATATTGAATATCGGTGTAGCGGTTTTTTGCCTTGGTGGTAAATGCCAACAGGCGACCGGGTTTTTGCGCTTGAATATAATTATCCAGATTTTCGTGGACATTAAGACTGGCTAATTCGTGGTAATCGAGACCGGCACGACGCAGTTGTTTATCGTTTAAAGCAAAACCCAGGGGTTTGGCTAGATGCAGGTTATAAGCTGTATTGGCAAAAAGGCTGATGAGCATAATTTTCAGGCTTGTCGCTTTGTGCCAGCTAGTACTAAGTTTATTCCCGACAGTGTTTCCCTGGGACCGCGCTTGCTACAAAACTGATGAAATTTCTATCGCCCTGTCAGGTTTTATCCTTAATGGGCTGATAGTCGCTGGTCCTCCCAATCTTGCCCGCGAGGATACTGATTTTTGTGACCAATAAACGAGCGGGTAAGACAGCTTCTGTTAATAATTTCAGTCCCGATTTCAGTTCCGGCGGCCACAAGCCTTCACGTTGCCGTCAGCATCCACAATCGCCCGGAAATCATACAAATCCCGGGTCTCACCAGTCATTTCGCCCGTGATTTTGCTAATGTGATGGATTGCCTTAAATACGCGAATGGTGTCGCAAGAACCGGCGCCCGACTCAAGATCAGCTTTCGTCATGGTATGCCTGTACTCTTCAGCAAAGTCTTCGAGCCCATTTTCAAGAACAACATGCCCGTATTGATTATGTCCAGAACTTAAAAAAAGATGCTCTATAACCTTATCAATGTGCTCAGGAGTAAGGAAGTTTAACGAGATGTATCCCCTGTGAGGACCGGGATTATCAAGATCTACGCCGCTTCGATCAATAAAGGAGTTCTTGAAAACCAGGCTATGATAATGCATATCAGGCAATTCGGGATTCATGCGGATCAGCTCGAAATACTTTTCGGTCTCCGCTAAATCCACCAGGTCATAATAAACAGGGAGTTTTTGCGCCGCTTCTTCGGACCATGTTATCGCCTCATTCCAGCTGTCGGCACTCATTTCAAAAGCAGGTATTTCCGGCATTTTGGCAAACAACAAAACATCGGTGCTCTTTACGTGGGCGGTGATAATATTGGGGTTGTCGTCCCAAAACTCCGGGAATACGAAATCGACAGGAAAGCGCTCATTTCGATAAATTCTTTCAGCGGCGTATTGTTGTTCGAGAGACAATACCGGGGTGGTGGCAATGCTTTCAGGTTGAGCTGATTCACTTCCGTCCGCCCCACAAGCTGCCAATAAAAAAGAAACCATGATTATGGCCAAGGGAGTTTTACTTGCTTTGTTGAATAAAAACATGATTCTAAACCTCGTAAGTAGTAATAACGGTAATTTAAGAAATTACGGTAATTAAAGAAATATTGATTAAAGTATGGTCTTGATCCATAAACTGTCAAGGCTGGTTCAACAGAATTTTCTATTTATGTATGTTTAACAGTTAGTTACATGTGGTTTTTAGAAATAACTGTCTACGATAAATGCGTATATACATATTGGGATTATTGCTGGTAGGGCGCGCCTATCAAAGGTTAACTGTATAAAATCACATAAAAAACAAGAATATATTACTGTTTTTTCTGTAGTTGGTGTATTCCCGACTTGATTAGATTTCCATTTGCCCTATTATAGAAATAACGGAAAAAAAGAAAAATACCATCATTATTTTTTTGGGTTAATTTTTTGTAGATTGCGGATAAATCAAGAGAAGCACTGATATGACTACCAAATCTTTAGAAGAGGGAGTTGAAACAATGTACACAACTGTAGAAGCTGCGCGCATTGTTGGAGTGACGCCACGTACAATACAATTATGGGCAGATGCAGGCGTACTTTCGGCACGTAAAACTCCGGGGGGACACCGGCGGATTTCTGCCAGTGTCCTGAAAGCGTTTGTGAATCAACTGGAAGAAAAAGAAAGCAACGAAGAAGAAACCCTACGAGTATTGGTCGCAGAAGATGAGCCCGACATAAGAAAACTCTATCAAATTACCATGTCCACATGGGATATCCCCTTGCAGCTTACTTTGGCAAAAGACGGGTACGAAGCGCTTATTCGCATCGGCCAGCAGCGCCCGGACATCCTGATTGTAGACTTGAACATGCCTAATATGGACGGTTTTCACATGATCAAGGCATTAAAAAAAGACCCTAACTACCAGGACATGGATATCTTTGTTGTGTCTGCATTATCTCCTGAAAGTATTAGTAGCCGTGGCGGCTTACCGGATGGTGTGGTGGTATATGGCAAACCCATACCCTTCGAAAAATTGGAGACCCACATAAGGGAGCGAGCAACTTCTGTTCGTAAAGCACCGAAAATATTGCAGTAATGTAATGTTGGTAGTGTTTATCTTTTTGAAGATTCCGAAGAATTCAGCTCACCCTGATATTTCTGGTAAGTCAATATAAAAAGTCGTTCCGATTCCTTCCTTGCTAACGAAGCTGATAAGACCGCCCATTTTTTCTACAAGCGCCTTGCTAATAGAAAGTCCCAGGCCTGTACCACCTTTCTGGCGTGCCTCCTCGCTGACTGCTTGTGTGAACTTGTCAAACAGCATGGGCTGGAAATCCTTTGGAATTTCAGGCCCGAAATTAGTAACTGAAATACGCACCATACCGTTATGTCGAGTCAGGCTGATCTCAACCATCTTGTCTTTTGGTGAATACCTGGCAGCGTTAGACATTAAGTTACTGAGTATCTGCATGAGCCGATCAGGGTCAACAGATACCCTAACATCATCCAATCTCTGCACAATCCTGAAATCTACGCCATGCTCCTTACTGTAACCGACGTTATCAGTTACAGCTTTTTCCAGGAACGACATAACGTTTATTTCCTGCAAGTTAAACACCATTTGGTGAGCTTCGATCTTCTGTATGTCCAGAATATCGTTTATCAACAGCATCAATCGCTCACTATTATTATTCGCGATCTCCAGCATGTTGTTAGCTTCTTCAGGTAGTTCACCCAGTTTTCCGCCGACAAGCAGGCGTAGCGCGCCGCGTATCGAGGTAAGAGGAGTTCTCAGTTCGTGGCTTACCGTCGACACAAACTCGTTTTTCAAATTCTCGATACGCTTGCGCTCGGTAATATCTCGTAAAACACCTACAAATCCGTAGTGTCCATCGGACATCTGCAAACGCGACACTGTAAGCTCTAATGGGATCATGGAGCCATTTTTATGGCGGCCTTCCAGGTCACGGACTTCATTAATAATGCGTGACTGATAGAGATTTGAGTTTGCAGTATATTCCTCGTGTTTCTTTTGTTCCGGTTTGGGCAGTAGAATTGAGACATTCTTTCCGATCAGTTCCACGGCTTTGTACCCAAAAATTTTCTCAGCAGCCTGATTGAAAGTGCGAATCAAACTACTTGAGTCAATTGTGATAATGGCATCTGCCACTGTTTCCAGAATTGTGCGTTGGTAGGTTTCGGCTTCCTTTAGTCTGCTGGTCCGTTCATCTACTTGTTTCTCCAGATTCAGGTTCAGCTCTGATAATTTATCCTGATTCATTGCGACTCGATCCATTAGACTTCTGAATGCTCTTGCAAGTATGCCAATTTCATCTTTTCGAGAGACAGGCAAAGAACCAGTCGAGCCCCCGTGTAGAAAACTATCTACACTTTGAGTAACCTGCTCCAGTGGTTTGACGAGCAAAGCGGAAAACCTGAAAGCAAACAAGCCGCTGAAAAAAATTAAAACCAATGACCAGATGATACTGTTTTCCAGCATTGCACCCCAGGCCAAAACAATGTGGGTATACGGCTCTGCAAGTCCGATTATGATGAATTGATCAGGCTTCGTTGACCCATAGATTATTTTAGTAAACGCAGTTGCCATACTGTTAGTTTCTTGTGGCAAGGCTGTTAGACTTAGTGCCTCGTTTTGCGGCAAATAAAGTGTCGATACACGAGGGAATTCTTCCTGTATACGGTAACCACTGCCAAGATCGCTGCCATAAAGCTTTTTAGGATCAGGGTGCAACAGATAACTACCTTGATTATCGGCCACATAGAGAAATCTTGAATCCCCAACATACTTTTGTTTAATGCGTTCAAGCTGCCTACCGAAATCTACATTAATTATTACGAATCCAAATGCAGTGCCTTTGTTGTCAACCACTGGTGTGGCTACACGCAAGACCACCACATGAGGTTCTACAATATGACCGTGTTCACGATTGAGATTAATATTGGATAAATAGACCGCTCCTTTCTGTAATTTAGTAATTTCTTTTGTATAGGGTCGGCCTGATTTGTTCTGCAAATCTGACGATGGGACAGAATATATTTTCCCCTGTTTTCGTTCTACACGTATAAGCTCCTCACCCAGAACATCGATATAACGGATCTGGAGATAGTTTATATTGGCTTGCAAGCGGGATAAAAAAATACGCTCAAGACGTCGGCGCCATTGTTGGTCAGTGGATTTTCCCGTGTAACTTTTTCTACCATCCTTACGCATCCCGATAATGCTCTGGATGGGTTGAGTATCTATAAGGAAACGCACCTCTTTTTGTAACGCATCGATCTTGCCCGAAATATCTACTCCTTTGTTGGCCACTTCATGGGATAAGTTCCTAAGGGCGTATTTCATCAATTCAGCATTCGTTGTGTTGTAAATAATTATTACTGCCGCGCTTGCGGTGACCACAACAAACAAAATTGAGAACAGAGTGGTTTTTTTTGCAATTCCCAGATTAGAAATCTTCAGGAAACAGCTGTATCGACTAATAAGATGTTTGAGATAATGATATAAATTTTCTGTGGAGGTCACGATGGAATATTCAGAAAGAATTCTTAACAAACCTGTTTCATTTGACCATTCGCAGGTCATCACGTCCCATCCACATGATGTTAATTTGATCTGCCAATGACATCGGGTCGAAAGGTTTAGTTATTATATCCAGCACCCCGAGTTCTTTGAGTTGAGCAATTTCGCTTGGCTGGGCCAAGGCAGTCATGAAAATTACCGGGGTATCCTTTATCTCCGAGAATTCACGTAACGCCTTTAACGTTGTTGGCCCATCCATTTCAGGCATCAGTACATCCAGTAAAATCAGGTCTGGCCCGAATGGTACAGCAACTTCAAGCGCCTCCACACCGGTACTACAAGTTTGTACCGTCAGGCCATTTGAGATTAACGCGACCTTGATCACGGTTTGAATATCAAGGTTGTCTTCTATGCATAATATTTTTTTCAGTTCTACCATGACTGAAATTTCCTTTCGTCCCGTATTTCTGTCCGTGTACCTGTCCTTAGCCGGGATTTATGCGACTATCACCCGTCATACTATCATTAACTACTATAGTAGTTAATAGTTCTCTTTGTTTAACATTCAGTCATGTTTCCAGCATCGCTACAACTAACTACTTTGGCTTAAATAACAGTTATTTTCAATGACAATACAATTAGCACAATACTAAATAATGATATAAATCAATAAAATACACTCTAAGTAAAACACGATTTATGTGGAATCGGAGGCCAGATATGCACTGTAATTACTATCGGTAAGTGCCAAAATCCTGATTTTTCCCCCAATGTTATGGAGTTTGAGCTTGTCGTGCAGGGATCGAATCAGCCGCCTTTGAAATTCGCCTGGCGCCAGGACTCATAAATCACAATGGCCACCGTGTTCGATAGATTCAGGCTGCGGCTGTCGGGCACCATGGGTAGTCGCAGGCGCTGTTGGTCAGGCAGGCCAGACAGGAACTCAGTGGGTAAACCCCGGGTTTCCGGGCCAAAAATCAGAGCATCACCGGGCTGATATTGAATGTCGGTGTAACGCGTTTTAGCCTTGGTGGTAAATGCCAGGAGGCGGCCGGGATCTTGTGATTGAATATAACTATCCAGATTTTCATGGACATTAAGATTGGCAAACTCGTGATAATCGAGACCGGCGCGGCGCAGTTGTTTGTCTTTTAAATCAAAACCCAGGGGTTTAATGAGATGTAAATCATAACCCGTATTGGCACAAAGTCGGATGATATTGCCTGTATTAGGCGGGATTTCGGGCTGGTACAGGACAATGTCTAACATTAATTGCAATACCCAAAGAATTTACATTTAAAAATATTTTGTGTTGCCAGTCTAGTCTAACATTATCCTGTACCCGCTCGCGCCAGGATCCATAATTCTACGGAAGTTGCCCCTGCCTTGCGCAAGGTTTGGGTGGCTGCTTCCGCCGTCAGGCCAGTGGTGAAAACATCATCCACAAGGGCGATTTTTTTACCCACCACCTTGTTGTCGATGACTGCGAAGGCGTCACGAATGTTTTTTCGCCGGGCGTCGATTGATAACTTTGTTTGCGATTTCGTTTTTCTTGTTCGTACCAGGGACTTGTAATTCAGGGGTAAGGCCAGGTTTTTGGCAATGGGACGGGCCAGTTCCAGGGCCTGGTTATATCCCCGCGACCTGAGTCGTGAGCGATGTAGTGGGATTGGTATAATCAAGTCCACGTCTTTGCTGCTGGATTTTATATGTTTGGCCATGAGCAGGCCCAGGGTTCGTGCCAGATCAAGACGTCGCCGGTATTTCATTTGTTGAATATAGGTGGCGATGGGCTGTTGGTAGTGAAACAGGGCATGGACACTGGAGAATGGTCGTGGTTTTTGCTGGCATCGACCGCAGAGTAAATCCTCGTTTACATGGCCAGGTCTGTTGACACCGCTTTTACCACAACCCGGGCAATGTGATTGCAAATAAGGCAGGGAATCAGTGCAAGCTGGGCAAAAATCTTCGAACAAAGTCAGGGGCTGGCGACAGCTTAAGCAGCTACCAATTTTGAAGAATTGTCTAATATTTAACCAATTGTCAACCATATGAGTCCTTTCATGTTGACAGATAGCGGGCAATGTTTACTATCCGTTGTTTGTATTAGGGCCTGACCAGAATGGCACTGACTTAAGCCTAATATCCGGTTTAAACATGGTTTCCGTAGGCTGGACTGAGGAACGAAGTCCAACGTAAGTGTTAAATAAAGCGCCGCTGTTGGACTTCGTTCCTCAGTCCAACCTACAAAAAAGACTTATTGGGCTCAAGTCAGCGCCATTAGTGCCTGACCAGTGTATGTCATGGTTGCTGGTTTGTGCAAAATAAAGTAGTCATTGTTTGTTTTTAAATAATTTAAATAAATATTAATCCAGGTATTTTTTATCAGTGTCAGCTTTTGAAACAAATCTTCGGCCAGACCTCCAGGCAGACCTTCAGAAAAATTTAGACCTAAGACGGTCTCAGGGTCTTTACCGGTCACGACAAATTGTCCAGGGACCGCAGTCGGTTCGGGTCAATATCGATGGCGAATCCTTGTTATCTTTTTGTAGCAACGATTACCTGGGCCTGGCCGGTGATGACAGGCTGGTCAAGGCCTGGCAACAGGGCGCGGATAAATTTGGTATTGGTGCCGGTGCTTCTCATTTAGTGACCGGTCATCATCAAGCCCACCATGAGCTTGAGTTGGCCCTGGCCGAATTCATGGGAACCGAGTCTACCCTTTTATTTTCAACCGGTTACATGGCCAATATGGCAATCGCAAGCAGTTTACTGGGTCGCCATGACTCGATTTTTGAGGATAAAATGAACCACGCCTCGCTCATTGATGGTGCTCGCCAGACCCGGGCCAGGCTCCATCGTTACCCCCATAATGACACCAAAAAACTGGCTACAGAGTTGGCGAATTGCCCTGATCAAAAAAAGCTGATTATGACTGACGGTGTTTTCAGTATGGATGGGGACCAGGCCGATGTGGAAACATTAACAGACCTGGCTACTAAAGCGAGTGCTTACTTACTGGTTGATGATGCCCATGGTATTGGTGTTGTAGGTGAGCAGGGCAGGGGTTCACTGGCAGCGGCGGGCCTGAATATCAACGCTAATACACTGGTAATGGCGACCCTGGGCAAGGCCTTTGGCGTCTTTGGCGCATTCGTGGCCGGCAGTGAGACCATGATCGAAACCTTGATCCAGTTTGGTCGCAGTTACATCTATACCACTGCCTTGCCACCGGCGATTGCTACAACCTTGCAGGTTGCGCTAAAAATTGTCCAGGCGGAACAATGGCGCCGTGACAAGTTACAAGATCATATTGCCCGATTTCGCCAGGGCGCAGCGCAACTTGGGCTGGCACTTGGTCCTTCAAGCACACCGATTCAGCCCCTGATGTTTGGTTCGGCCGCAAGCGCCGTGGCCGCCAGTCAGAAATTACGGGAATCAGGCTTGCTGGTGACAGCCATCAGGCCACCGACCGTGCCCGAAGGTGGCGCCCGCTTACGGATTACGTTTAGCGCCGACCATGAACCGCAACACATTGATCAGTTGCTGGCGACACTTGAGTCTGTTTGTAGAACTAAACAAGCAGGATAAAAACAAATCAAGCCATGACCCTATATTTTGAACAAACAGGCTCGGGCCCGGATCTGGTTTTGATTCACGGTTGGGGCGCCCATGGTGGGATTTGGTCGGATTTGGCCGCCAGCCTGGCCGAGAACTTTCGATTGACCATTATAGATTTGCCTGGTCTGGGTCGCAGCGCTGCTTTGGACCACGGATTTACCCTGGAAAGTGCCATTACGGCAATCAAAGCCGTGACCCCTGAGGCCGCCATCTGGATGGGTTGGTCGCTGGGTGCCTTGATAACCATGGCGCTGGCTTTAAGTGATAAAAACCGGGTAAAAAAAATGATTCTCATTGGCGGTTCTCCCTGTTTCGCCAAAAAAAAGGATTGGCCGTTTGCCACCTCCAGTGAGGTTCTCGACGGTTTTGGTAACATGCTCAAGACTGATTATCGTAAAACATTAACCAGATTCCTGAGTCTGCAAATGGGAGATAGTATTCGCGCACGAGAGGTACTCAGAACCCAGCGGCAACTTCTTTTTCAGTATGGTGAACCCGATATCACCGCCCTGGCAGAAATGTTGGCGGTGCTGAAAGAAACAGATTTGCGTGAATCCTTAAGCCAGCTCGATGTGCCTACATTATTGATTCATGGTGAACGCGATACACTGGCGCCCGTTACGGCTGCTAATTATCTTGAACGACATCTGCCGCAAGCAAGGTTATTTAAAATAAAAGGCGCTGGCCATGTGCCGTTTTTGACTCACGTCGATATGTGTGTGCAAGCTATTAATGAATTTGTAAATAACGATATCTCTAATAAAGAAACAACATGCAGCAGTTAAACACTAAAAAATTACGACGTAGTTTTGCCAGTGCAGCAAAAACCTATGACGAAGCCGCCGTATTACAAAGAGAAGTGGCCGACCGTTTGCTTGAGCGACTTGACTATATAAAACAAGTGCCCCAGGTTATCCTGGATGTGGGTTGCGGCACCGGTTATAGCGCGCGTCTATTGGCAAAAAAATACCCGCAAGCTTTCGTGGCTGGTTTTGATATTACCCATCCCATGTTAATCCGGGCCAATAATAAACGACGCTGGTTCCGCCGCGGACCGGCTTATGCCGCTGCAGATGCCCATACCATCCCGGTCAAAAGTAACAGCGTTGATTTAATTTTTTCGAACCTGGTGTTGCAGTGGTGTGATCAAGTCACTGTTTTTAAAGAGTTTGCCCGTGTCCTGAAACCGGGTGGCCTGGTGATGTTCACCACCTTTGGTCCGGATACTTTAATGGAATTAAGAATGGCCTGGGCCAGTGTTGATGACTATCAACACGTACATGAATTTTTGGACATGCATAATATTGGCGACGACCTGGTGCACGTTAACTTGTCAGAACCAGTCATGGATAAAGAAACCATTACGCTTACTTATAAAACTGTAAGCAGTATGCTCAAAGATTTACGCCAGATTGGCGCCAACAATGCAGTAAAAAACCGGTTTACCGGTTTAACCGGAAAAAACCGCTTTGCCCGTTTTACCGATGCCTATAAAAAATCTGCCGTGGCTAACCTGATACCCGCCTCTTATGAAATTGTTTATGGCCAGGCCTGGGGGCCGACTGACAAAACCGATATAATTGGCAAGGACACATCTTCCAAAGACGTGATCCCAATTCAGTCATTCCTGCAATCATCACGACCAAAACATGATTAATAAGACCGGTACCGGGCCTGAGAACATGGCAAGCCGGGGTTTTTTTATTACCGGTACCGATACGGGCGTGGGTAAAACCCTCATCGCCACTGCCTTGATTAATTTATTAGTACAGCAGGGCAACAAGGTTGTTGGCATGAAGCCGGTGTCCTGTGGTTGTCAGCAAGTTGGCGGCCAATGGCAGCATGATGATGCCCTGTTAATGATGGCAGCGAGTAATGTGAACTTGCCATATGAAACCATAAACCCCTACGCCTTTGAGCCGGCCATCGCCCCACACCTGGCCGCTCACCAGGCCGGGGAAACCATTTCACTTTCCCTGGTCCAAAAGAAATTCCAGGTATTAAGTGGTGCGGCCGATAAAATTATTACAGAAGGGGCCGGGGGCTGGCTGGTGCCGATCAATGATAATGAGTCAATGGCAGATTTAGCGGTGGCACTGGGTCTGCCAGTGATAGTGGTTGTGGGTTTGCGCCTGGGCTGCCTCAATCATGCCTTGTTGACCGTCCAGTCTATCCTTGAAAAAGGGGCGAAGTTGGCGGGTTGGGTGGCGAACAGTATCGATCCTCTGTTTAAACATCAAAAAGACAATATAAACACCTTGGCGACAATGATCCCGGCCCCGTGCCTGGGGACAATCCCTTACCGTGAGCAGCACAGTAATGACCGAGATGATTATCTGGTCCATGTCAATGATATATCGGGTCTGTTAACAGTCGACCTCCCGTAAATTGATATAAGTCAATATATAAGCGCATTTATCTCATTTATGACGCCTTAAATGTTCCCCATTTTCTTGCAGCCCATACCACCAGTGTGATAGTTTCGCCGGCGTCTTTTGACCGACTTGCGCAAATAGTCCAGGTACTGTTTGAATAAATAGCGGCAAAGCCTTATGAGGAGATCCCGCTAACTTACAGATAATTATAATAAATCCCTCAATTCGGGAACACAGATCAGACACAGATTTACAGGCTGCCAGTCCAAAATGGACTGTCGCTGCCTTGAGCATATTTACTTTAGTTACTTTAATTTTTTAATTTTAATAATAATTCCTACGGGAGACGAAGATGTTAACTACTTGTCTTAAGCGTATCAAAAGCTCAATCCAGTTCCTGGGAGCAGGGCTGATGTTATTGCCTGGCTTGGCCATGGCGGAATACGCACTCAATTTCCAGCGGCCGGTAACTGAAATAGCGCGTGAAGTATTCGAGCTACACAATCTGATTTTAACGATTGTAATAGTGATTTTTATTGCTGTGTTTGTTGTTATGTTTTACTCCATTTTTGCCCATCGCAAGAGCAGGGGACATAAGGCAGCCAATTTTCATGAAAGCACGACCGTAGAAGTCATCTGGACTATTATCCCGTTTATTATTCTGGTGAGTATGGCGATTCCTTCAACCGCCACGTTGTTGAAAATGGACAATACCAGCGGATCAGAAATGACCGTAAAAATTGTTGGTTACCAGTGGAAATGGCAATACGAATATCTTGACCACGACATCAGTTTTTTCAGTTCTTTATCTACGCCCCGGGCCCAGATCGAGAATAAAGAAAAGAAGGGCGAAAATTATTTACTCGAGGTCGATAACCCCGTCGTGCTGCCAGTGGGCAAGAAAATTCGGTTTGTACTCACTGCCAATGACGTAATTCATTCCTGGTGGGTACCCCAGTTAGCCGTCAAAAAAGATGCAATACCCGGATTTATCAATGAAATGTGGACCAAGATTGATGAGCCCGGTATTTATCGCGGCCAGTGCGCTGAACTCTGTGGTAAGGATCATGGTTTCATGCCTATCGTAATTAAGGCCGTCAGCGAGGAAGATTTCAACAAGTGGGTAAGCCTCCAGAAAGATAAAGCCGTCTCAGCAGCTGCTGATTCAAACAAGGTCTGGACCAAGACAGCGCTACTTAAAAAAGGCAAAAAGGTTTACGAGAAATCCTGTCAAGCCTGTCATGGCGCAACCGGTGCCGGCGTACCCGGCGCTTTTCCGGCCATTACTGGCAGCAAGATTGCCACGGGACCAGTTAAAGACCACCTTGCGATTGTTATGGATGGCAAGGCCGGTACTGCCATGCAGGCATTTAAGGGCCAGCTCAGTGATGCGGATTTAGCTGCCGTTGTGACATTTGAACGCAACGGTTTAGGCAACAAAGCAGGCGATATCGTCCAACCTTCCCAAGTGAAGGCACTTCGTTAATATTTGGCTAAGGTTTTAGAGGAGAAAAAAATGTCAGAAGCAGCACATCATCATCCGACCGGCCTGAGCCGTTGGCTGTTTACTACCAACCACAAGGATATCGGTACCATGTACCTGGTCTTTGCTTTCATGATGGCAATAATTGGCGGCCTTATGTCGCTTGTTATTCGGGCCGAGTTATTTGAACCTGGTTTACAGTTGGTAGATCCCAATTTTTTCAACCAGATGACCACGGTTCACGCCCTGGTTATGGTATTTGGTTTTGTCATGCCGGCATTTGTTGGTCTTGCCAACTGGATGATCCCCTTAATGATTGGGGCACCAGACATGGCCTTGCCACGTATGAATAACTGGAGCTTTTGGTTATTACCACCAGCAGCGACATTATTAATTATCTCGTTGTTTGTACCTGGCGGCGGCCCAGCTGCTGGCTGGACATTGTATCCACCCTTAAGCATACAAGGTGGCATGGGGATGGATTTCACGATTCTGACAGTGCACATGCTGGGTATATCTTCGATTCTGGGTTCTATTAATATTATCGCGACTATCCTGAATATGCGGGCACCGGGCATGGCCTTAATGAAAATGCCATTGTTCGTCTGGACCTGGTTAATTACTGCTTTCCTGTTGCTAGCAGCTATTCCTGTATTTGCCGGTGCCGTGACCATGTTATTAACCGATCGTCATTTTGGCACCCAGTTTTTTGATGCAGCCGGTGGCGGTGATCCAGTACTGTTCCAGCACATTTTCTGGTTCTTTGGTCATCCCGAGGTTTACATCCTGGTACTACCTGCATTTGGCGTGATTTCCCAGGTTATTCCAACCTTTGCCCGTAAGCCGTTATTTGGTTACAGCTCCATGGTGTTTGCGACCGCGGCTATTGCCTTCTTGTCATTCATAGTCTGGGCCCATCACATGTATACGGTTGGTATGCCCGTGGCCGGTGAATTATTTTTCATGTATGCCACCATGTTGATCGCGGTACCGACGGGGGTGAAGGTGTTTAACTGGGTGGCCACTATGTGGCGCGGCTCCATGACCTTTGAAGCGCCAATGCTTTTTGCAATCGCCACGGTATTTACCTTTACTATGGGTGGTGTAACCGGCCTGATGCTGGCACTGACACCGGTAGATTTTCAGTATCATGATACCTATTTTGTGGTTGCTCATTTTCATTATGTAATTGTCGGTGGTTCTGTACTGGGTTTATTTACTGCTGTTTATTACTGGTTGCCAAAATGGACGGGTCACATGTATTCGGAAGTTGTGGGCAAATGGCATTTCTGGTTAACCATGATTGGGATTAATTTGACCTTTTTCCCGCAGCATTTCTCGGGACTGGCGGGCATGCCAAGACGTATCCCTGACTACGCACTACAGTTTGCAGAATTTAATATGTGGTCAACCTATGGCGCTTTCCTTGCCGTGTTCTCGCAATTAATTTTCTTCTATCTTGTATGGAAAACAGTTAAAGGCGGCGAAAAGGCGACTGATCAGGTTTGGGAAGGGGCAGAAGGCCTGGAATGGACAGTACCGTCACCTGCGCCATACCATACCTTTGAGACACCACCAAAGGTAAGTTAAATAAATTAATAAAAATGGGTGAAATTTAAAAATTTCGCCCTGCTTTATTTTTTGGAAAATAAGGTAGCTGATATGTCTGACAAAATGAGCCAAAAAAAGCGTGTTGTTATTACTGTCATTATTACCGCCAGTATTGCA
Organism: uncultured Acidiferrobacteraceae bacterium; assembly: GCA_913009895.1. Taxonomy (GTDB): domain Bacteria; phylum Pseudomonadota; class Gammaproteobacteria; order Acidiferrobacterales; family SZUA-150; genus SZUA-150. The sequence continues at coordinate 20,005 of CAJVXY010000028.1, forward strand.
TTGGCAGCGTATGTGTCCGCTTTTTTTAAGGACTGGACATGAATGAGCAGACAAATAAAAAAACTGCTACGCGCCTGCTGTTAGTTGCGGTCGCCATGTTTGGTTTTGGTTATGCACTAGTACCTTTATATGACTTGTTGTGTGATGTCACAGGTTTGAATGGCAAGACCCAGCGGGCAGATGTTAGCGAAATAAAAAATCAGAAAATAATCCTGGATCGTTTGGTTAAAGTTGAATTTACAACCATGGTAAATACTAATTTACCGTGGAAGTTTAAGGCCTTGCAAAACAAGGTCAGTGTTCATCCCGGAGAATTGACCACAGTTAAATTTTTGGTCAGGAACATGACGGACATGGCCATAACCGGCCAGGCAATACCCAGTGTTGCGCCTAGCAAAGCAGCCAACCACTTCAAGAAAATTGAGTGTTTTTGTTTTACCCAACAGACCTTACAGCCGGGCGAAGAAAAAGAAATGGCGGTCCAGTTTGTCGTCGATAGTAAGCTGGCGCCAGAGATCGACACAATTACACTGGCCTATACATTTTTTAATAGCAATAAAAATATAAAAACAGGATTGATTAAAAAGCAGCCAGTTGCGGTTGCAGCAAATAATTCAAAATAAATTGTAACTTTAGAAATAGAGGATAAGCATATGTCCACAGCAAATGGTGGTTATTATTTACCAGAGCCAAGTCCCTGGCCAGTTATCATGTCATCAGGAGTGTTTATAACGGCCCTGGGTTTTATTTTACAAATGAACGGGTATGCCCCCGGGCCATGGTTGATGCTCGCCGGTGTCGTGATCATTGTTTACATCATGTTTCGCTGGTTTGGTCAGGTCATCGGTGAGAGTGAGGCCGGTGTTTATAATGAACAGGTCGATATGTCATTCCGCCTGGGCATGGGCTGGTTCATATTCTCGGAAATCATGTTTTTTGCTGCCTTTTTTGGTGCCCTGTTTTATGTGCGTGTATTCTCAGTTGAGTGGATTGGTGCGACTGATATGCTCTGGCCTGATTTTGTTGCCCACTGGCCGACTGCTGGACCTGAAGGCTTAAAAGCAATTGCCGCCGATACCGAGCCCGGCCCGGGCCAGTTCTCACCTATGGGCGCCTGGGGAATACCGGCAATCAATACCGCCATCCTGTTAACATCAGGCGCTACTGTAACTGCTGCTCACTGGGCACTGAAAAAAGATGATCGCGGCTCGTTGGTATTCTGGTTGGCCATCACCTCTCTGCTGGGTGTCGTGTTCCTGAGTTTGCAGGCTTACGAATATGCCCACGCCTGGACCGAGCTGGACCTGACCATGAGTGCGGGTGTTTATGGTGCAACATTTTATTTATTAACCGGCTTCCATGGATTTCATGTCACCATGGGTACTATCATGTTAATCGTCATCCTGATTCGTAGCATGAAAGGCCACTTTAAACCGGATCAGCATTTTGGCTTTGAAGGTGTCGCCTGGTATTGGCACTTTGTGGATGTTGTCTGGTTAGGATTGTTTGTATTCGTATATTGGCTGTAGTATTGGTTTCGGTACGAACCTAGACGGGAATTAAATGAGGCGCTGCTCAGGTTTGGGCGGCGCCTTTTCTCTTTAACACGCGAAGTTGATTACCTTAAAGATACTGGTGGGTTTTGAAACAGAAAGTGTCAGGCGGGATTACCTGTGTCCCGGTATCAGGCCAAAATAAAATCCGGCCATTAGCAAAACAAACAGGGATATCGACAGGCCAATACGAATCGTTAGCGCCTTAACCATTCGATCGCTATTGCTTTTGTCTTTAAACATAAACAACATTGCTGAAAACAGGCTACCAACAATTACGATCAGAAACAGGATAATGACGACTTTAATTAACATGATAATTCTATTGTTCCAAAAAACGGTAATTATAAACACAGTGTATGGCTTGTGCCCAATAGAATTTTATAACCAGCGCCCATGTCACTAAAAAAACTAAAATCCAGACTAGGCATTATTTTGGCGACGGTGCTGGCGCTGCCTATTTTGATTTCTCTTGGGGTCTGGCAATTAAATCGGGCCGAAGAAAAACAGACTTTACAAAACGAATACGACCGCCGGGCAACCGTTGGCCCCGTGAGAGTTACCGGCTTATTACAAACAGTGGATGATTTACGTTTTTACCGGGTTACCGCCAGTGGTTTTTATGATTCCGCCCACCAGATACTAATCGATAATCGTACTCACGAAGGCCGGGCGGGTTACCATGTCATTACACCGATTATTGTTAGAGGAAGTGATACACGCATCCTGGTGAATCGTGGTTGGGTGCCCCTGGGTCAGTCGCGACAAATCTTGCCCCAGGTGGATCCGCCGAAAGGTTTGCAGACCGTGGTGGGTATTGCCACGATCCCGGTTAAAGGGGGCTTTCAGCTTGGCGAGTTACCCGTATTCGACAGTCCCTGGCAAACTGTCTGGCCACGACTGGATATTGATCATTTTCAGAAATTAACGGGTTTGAAAACACAACCGGCAACAATATTACTGGAACCAGAAAGTGAAGCGGGCGGTTATATCAGGCACTGGAAACGACTGGATGCAGGTATCGCGGTGCATCATGGTTATGCCTTCCAGTGGTTTGCGCTGGCACTTGTTTTAGTGGTGATGTTGCTGGTTAACACTTTTAAGAAAAGCGGTGTCAGGAAAGATGATGCTGATGCGGATGCGTAAACTATTTAACAAGGTCTCGATATGACAAACCTGGAACAAAAAAATAAAGAAACTAACAAAATAAATAAAGCCATTATCATCATCCTGGTGGTGTTATTTCTGGGCCCGTTATTTACTGCAATATGGTTGTTTAATAGCGAATGGCGACCAGCATCGACCAGTAATTACGGGACATTAATTGTACCGGCACGACCCCTGAACGAATTTGCATTAAAAACCATTACCGGTGACAACCTGGGCCTGGATGATATTAGATACAAATGGGCCATGATTGTCGTGGGTCCCGCTAATTGCCAACAAGCCTGTCAGGACAACTTGTACAAAATGCGGCAGGTGCATACCTTGCAGGCAAAACATCAGCCACGATTACGGCGATATATGATAGTTACGGATAATGACGGCTTGCCGGTTTTGAAATCATTGTTGGCAAAAGAATATCCGAAAATGATTGTGGTTAATTCACCGCAAAAAGAAATTAAAAAATTGGTCGAACAGTTTAAAATAGATGACAATGACGATGTCGCAGGGTTGCACCGGATATACCTGATGGACCCCCATGGCAACCTGATGATGTATTATGAGCAGGGAGTAGTTGGTACAGACATTTACAAAGACCTGAAAAAATTATTGCGTAAGTCGCAAATTGGTTAAAGACATGAAATCTGAAGAAGCAGCCGTAGTAAATGGCATGAAAGCAGTGGATAAATCCCGGAAACCACGATTCATGAACCTGTTTAAGGAATTTTTTGAGTTAACCAAACCCCGTGTCGTGATGTTAATCGTATTCACGGCCGTGGTCGGTATGTTTCTTTCTACCCCTGGCGCCATCCCTCTTTCGATATTATTCTGGGGCACCCTGGGCATTGGCCTGGCAGCAGGATCTGCCGCAGCCATTAACCATATTGTTGATCAGAAATCTGACGCCATCATGGGCCGCACACAATATCGGCCATTACCACAAGGCCAGCTAACCACCACCGAGGCAGTTATTTTCGCATCAATACTGGCGATCATCGCCATGGTTATCCTGGTAGTACAAACAAATATGCTGACCGCCATTCTGACGTTTAGCGCACTCATTGGTTACTCGGTTGTTTACACCCTTTTCCTGAAACGGGCCACGCCCCAGAATATTGTCATTGGTGGTGCTGCAGGTGCCGCGCCACCGGTATTGGGATGGACCGCGGTGACCGGAGAAGTTACTGCCGATGCCTTGTTATTATTTTTAATAATTTTTATCTGGACACCGCCCCACTTCTGGGCGCTGGCGCTTTATCGAGAAAAGGAATACGCAAAAGTTGATATTCCCATGTTACCCGTTACCCACGGGGCCGAGATCACAAGACTGTATATACTCTTGTATACAATCCTGCTTGTTGCAATTACCACCATGCCTTATGCCACAAAAATGGCCGGGCCGATTTATATTATTGGCGCAAGTATTCTGAATGTTATTTTTCTGGCCTATGCCTGGAAACTTTATCGCAATTACAGCGACCAGTTATCAAGAAAAACCTTTATATTTTCCATCCAGTATCTTTCGTTCCTGTTTGTTTTTCTTTTGATCGATCATTACAGTATTTTTATACACTCTGCTCTGCAGTCTGCTTTGTATTAAAAGGCCTGACTTTAATGGCACTGACTTAAGCTCAATAAGTCTTTTTTGTAGGTTGGACTGAGGGACGAAGTCCAACAGCGGCGCTTTATTTGGCACTTGCGTTGGACTTCGTCCCTCAGTCCAACCTACGGAAAACCATATTTAAACCAGATATTAGGCTTAAGTAAGTATCATTCAGGTCTGACTTTACTTACGCCCCCCGATTATTTGTAATAAAGTTACTTGACATATTATTACAGTATGTAATAATTATATTGTGTTTAAGGTGGTTTACAAAAAGAAGGCGCTGAAATCCTTAAGAAAAATGCCCCAGAAAATTGCCGACCAGTTTTTCAATGCATTTGATAAGCTTGCTGGAAACAGTGAGAAAGGGCTGGATTTAAAGAAACTCAGTAGCCGGGAAGGGCACCGGTTACGGATCGGCGGCTACCGTGCGATATACACACAAAATGCTGAGCATTTAATTATTCTGGTGTTAGATGCGGGCCACGCGGAGGTATTTATAAATGAGCGCACAGATTATTGAAAAAAACGGTAAGGCAGAGTTTGCAGTTGTCCCTATTGATGAATACAACCTGCTACTTGAAAAGGCAGAAGAACTGGATGATGTGACCGCTTTTGACAAGGCCATGCATGAGCTGGAAGTTGGTCAGGATGAATTAGTGCCTGCAGAAATCGCCAAACGACTGGTTAGCGGCAAGGAGCGTCCGTTAAAGGTTTGGCGCGAATTTCGCGGAATAACACAGGCGCAACTGGCCGAACAAGCCGGTATTTCCCAGGGACAGGTCGCCCTGATTGAGGGCGGTAAGCGGGAAGGAAAGGTGTTGGTACTGAAAAGTCTTGCAAATGCGCTAGCAGTGGATCTGGATGATTTGGTTTGAAGCAGTATAACTGCAAAGACTGAAACAATAATGTACCAGTCAGATAGAAATCCTATCGTAATTACAGCGTCAGGTTAACAAAAAAATATTTATTTCCCCCGTCCAGTATTTATCGTTTCTTTTTGTTTTGCTGCTGGTAGATCATTGCAGTGTTTTTATTAGCACTGCCTTGAAGTCGGCTTTATATTAATTTTATTGAATGTTGGCTCATTTCTGAAGGGCTGCTTCATACACGAAGCAGCCGTAGAACGCCAAGCTATGCTGAAAATGTGAGTGGAGGCCTGTTTTTCAAGGCCGTAACTCACATTTTCAGCATGAGCTTTTTGTTATGTGCTTGTCGCTTACAAAGGCTTAACTTTGTTTGCACATGGGCCTTTCTGACCTTGACCCACTTCAAACTCAACGGACTGACCTTCATTTAGTGATGCGTATCCGCCGCCAGCTTGAATTTCTGAATGATGAACAAACAGATCTTTACTGCCATCTTCCGGAGTAATAAAACCGAAGCCTTTACCCGCATTAAACCACTTTACTGTACCTTTACTCATATTATGCTCTCTATTTTATAGTGAAAAATATAATTCTGTTTTTTGCTATCACCATTACAAAAACAGATCTTTGATTTTATTGTGCACATAACAGTATGTTAGGCGGAAGGCCGTATAGCACCCTGATTTGGGGTATTAGGCAGCATTCAGAAAACATAGCCAGTTTCAAGTTTACTAGGACTTACTATTTAGTAAGTTTCGTACCACTTACAACTTCGCCAGTTTTTTCATCTTCAATCCAAAAACTTAATTTAAATTTACCGCCCTTATCTCCTTGCTTAAGAACTGGTAAGTAGGCTTTAGTTATATATGTATGGCCAGTTTCTGCCTTGAATATCATCGGCTTTGGATTTATATACTGATTCTTTTTTCCCAACACAGAAGCAAACAAAGCTGTTTTTATTGAGTGCTCGCCTGGCGATATAAAGTAAGATTTCATATTAATTTTATCAAAATCGGGGAGTTCAGTTTCTTTACCATCAATCGACAACAAAAGGACAAATCGTTCTTCTGTTGAGCCTTGTGCTAATTCTTTATTCCATGGCTTTATAGCGGCGCGTTTTGATTCCGCTAAATTATCACCAGAGTATTGTTGGCTTGGGTTTCCAGCAAAGGCACTAAGAGTGAAGAACAAACAAGCGAGTAGTGTAATTTTAATTTTTATGAATTTTAGAATTGAAAGGTTCTTTGTGTCATTTTTCATTAAAGATTCTCCTTTGTTAGATTCTTTATTGTGTCAGTTGAAGCATAACGTTTTTGTAAAAGGCGCGACGTCAGGAGCGTCCTTTTGACAAATTTGTTAGATTTTTTGGAGTTCACTAGTCATCACCCCCTGAACATAAGAAAAGTGACTTCCAGGCAAAATGGACACGATATCTTGTAAGGTTGTAACTACCACATTGTATGCCCATTTTGCTACTTCTGGCTTGTTTATATATTGACTCCATGTCGGTGGAGATGCTTCTGACGGCTTATTAATTACGCCTCTGTCTGAGAAATATTTAACGAATTTGTGTGGTTCAAATGTTTGATTTTCCTCTAAACCCCACTCTCCTGTAGATTCAGGTTTCCTATGAACCAGCTCATTTCTGAGTCGCACCAACATTGATAGCTCCTGATGTTTGCTTGCCCCTTTTTCAAGTTCTTCTCCAGTTAATAGAAAATGGATAGTCTCTATTTTAGCGATAAGTGATGCCTTTGAGTTCTCAAGAATTTTCAAAACATAGTTGAGATCTTGAAGAGGTTTAATTCCAATCCTTAGCAATTCGCTGGATGACTGATGAGTAAAATCATTTACATAACACTCTAACGACATAGCCGACAAAGTAATTGACACAAATGACTCATATTCATCACTCAGTGATCTTTCATATGCCTTTTTTGCTAACCCTAAAATATGTCCGTGATGATATATCATGTTGTAAATCTAACGTTAGAATTAAACGGCGCCGCTTTTCGGCGTCCGAGCAGGGCGGTTTTTTGCCCTGCGGTTTTAAATGACTTGTTATAAGTTTTTATTTCCACTCGAAACTTTCGTTCGTTAGAAATATTACTTCAATAAATTTTTCTCGTATATTTTGCATTTGTATTTCTACGGAGTTCGGTAAGTGCCATATAGCAAGAGGTTTATTTTTTGGGCCTTGGTCTGGTTGTTTGAATTTCCCATATGTTTTATTTATAACGGTTCTTACAATTTCAAAACCAATTTCTTGTGGGTAAGTTAACTCGATGATATTAATTTTGTTTTTATAAACTCTAAAAGAAATATGGATGGGCTCGATTGCGTCTTTGTTTTTATTTACAAATAGATTAAAACTTTCTGAAGGTTTTTTTCCTAATATCTCGAGATTAGGCAAATTGATTGCTTCAGAAGAAACTGCAGTATTTGCAACAATCAACATAAGAAAACTGAGAATATATTTTTTAATCATAGTTGCTCGGTTTATATTTTTTTACTTATAACAGTTGAGTATACGGCGGGTGCGATTTAAGAAATCGACCCGTCGGTGTGTTAAAGGCTTAAGCTTATCTTTTTATTAGTTTTTCTGCTCGTGTATTAGCAGTTATTAATATTGCATACACTGCAGTTGCCGATATGTAATATACACCTATATTGACCGGCTGCCCGCGTTGCACTACCGTCATAAGAGCGCTCTTTTTGAATGACCGTTCCCCTGGATCATAGTATTACCAAGTCCGCCCTGGCTGCTCAATACACAAAGCGGACACCCAAGAATGTTTAAGCTAAGGGGCGCCGCTTTGCGGCGTCCCTGAGTTGAGCGATTTGTATGGTTACTGTTAGCGCTTGAATCAAATCGCGTTGACTTTTGGCGTCAATTTGGATGACTTGCTATATCAATTATTTATTCTATCTTGCCAATAATTTGGCTCTCGGTGTAAGCAGGCGATAGCAACAATTAATATTTCATTTTCTAAAGTCTGATAAATCATGCCATAAGGGAAACGGCGTAATAGGCAGCGCCTGGTTCTCTCAGAACATGGGTGCCAGGCATGGGGGTGATTGCCAATTCTATCCAGTGCTTTTAGTACTTCACCGAGAAACTCATTTCCTAAATTAGGAACTTCATGGTTAAAATAGTTGATGGCTTCATCTAGCTCTTGTTGTGCAACATCTAAAAAGCTGATTTTCATTTATATTTAGAGAGAGCCTCTTCCAGTGAGATCGACTTAAGCTTCCCTGCTTCGTAGGCATCAATTCTACTTTCAGCCTCTGAAGCCCATTTTTTTTCAATATCTTTGTCTAAGCCATCAATGGCAGATAAAAGCTGGTCAACCAACTCTGCCTTATCGTCAACCGACAAGGACAACGCTTCGTCAATAATGTGCTTAGGTGTAGACATGGATATTGCTCCTAAAACGTAAGTTTTCTAAGTATACCATACCGTATTTTATTGTTTTTATTAGATTATCATTATCAATATGTGACTGCCCGTTTCCGCTACCCACCAGCTATTTTGGAAGCCCAAATCGAACGTCTTCTTCACATCGTAAATGCCTGACAAAAAGGATCATACTATGCGGTTCCTACTAATTTATGGAGGAACGACCATGCTCTATCTTACTCATTTCCCACAAAAGCATATACCCTGGAATAAAGGCAAGCTCATTGGGCAGAAACCGCCTCTCAAACTCAAGGAAATCTGGGCAATACGAATACATTTGCAGATAGCCAATCGTATTCGAGACCTGGCGCTCTTCAATCTGGCAATTGATAGCAAGCTCAGGGGCTGCGACCTTGTAAAACTGAAACTCAGGGATGTGGCCCATGGTAATCACATTGCTAAAAGAACCATGTTGTTACAACAAAAGACCCAGCAACCCGTTCAGTTTGAGATTACTAAACAAACCCGCGATACGCTCTCAGTCTGGATTAAACATGCCAATTTGAAAAGTGATGATTACCTGTTTCAAAGTCGTTTAAAAAACTCACCCCATCTCTCAACCAGGCAATATACAAGAATTATAGAATCATGGGTGAGCCAAATCGGTCTCGATCCCGCTGATTATGGTACGCACTCAATGCGGCGCACTAAGGTCGCATTAATCTATCGTCGCACGAAGAACCTCAGAGCGATTCAATTACTGCCTGGGCATACCAAGCTGGAAAGTACAGTTCGTTACCTGGGGATTGAAGTAGATGATGCCCTCGAAATGTCAGAACAAACAGAAGCTTGATCCATTCTCGGGAGTGCCTGTCTGTTAGGCGCTCCTGGTCACTTTTAGTTTATCGAGACTTTGGAATACATAGCTGCTCAATACACAAAGCGGACGGTCAGTAATAACGATTAAGCTCAGGGGCGCCGCTTCGCGGCGTACCGGACTTGAGCAATTTGTATGCTTTTATGCCTTTGTCCTATCATTTAAAGCGTCGAATATAAAACCTTCTAACCTTGCCTGGTTTAACTCTTTTGTAATTTCTTCTATCTCCTTACTGAGTTCTTCTAATTCTTTAATTGTTGGCAAAGGCTTTAGCTGACCAGAGACCCCCATAATGCCAGGATCACCATCCAGTTCTTTCGCCCAAATACTATGAATATATTTATTTCTTTTATCAGTTACCCCCTCTGCACGTCCTAATACAGCTTGAAGTTTTAATAATGCCTTACTATCACCTAGTTCTTTTCTAGCTAACTTATTTATTCTTTTACGAAGTGATCGAGACCCTTCGTACTTCAATGCATAAGATGCTTCAGAAGGCGAAAGCCCTGCAATAGACTTAATAGTCATTTTGAGAATGTGATTTAAATGCTCATGTCTAAGAGTTACGATTCCTATAGCTGAAAGGAGCTCTTTATCTTCCGGAACATGGAATGTAATAAAATTTGAACTCATTTATTACCTTTATATGCATAACGTCGCCGCTCTGCGGCGCCGGAAAGCGGTGTCCGTTGCAATAACTTGTTAGCTTCATTCATCACTTTGACCTATCGATTTCTCTAACTGACTTCTGAGGTTGTCCTCGACGATTTCCTCGAGCTTCCTCGTGACCATGTATCTGTCATTCTCCAGCTCGTAGTCACATTCAAATACCTCACCGTCACAAAGTTTCTCCAAGTCGTCCTTCATCATGGGCCAGTCATCGTTCTCAACTTCCATTGGTATGTGATTGCCAATCTTCAGGCCAATAAGGCGTCTTGCGCCCAAGCCACCCATGATTGTCATGCCCTCAAGCTTATCATCGATACAGCGGATCATGGCTTTAACAAGCGACCCATTTATTGATACTGAGACCGCTCTCTCTTCTGGCTTGATCCAATTCATGAATTCGATCATTTCTGGAGAAATGTCGATGTTTATGTCACCACCAGATAATATCTCCAAGATCTGATCCAGTTTTGAATTGATTTCACCACTCTCGTTTCGCAAGTCCTCAATGATGGCACTATTATTTTCGATCGCATCGGCCAGCCCATCGAACTTGTGATGCCTCATCCATGCTAGTAGGTTTTCGGTATCCAGGGCGTCGCTGCTGCCAGTTGCTTGTCTTTCAGCGCGCCAGACACCAAGCAACTGCACAATTGTTGCAAATGCTAGAGCAGACTCCATCATGTAGATATCCTCATTCTCATTAGTGCAGCGCATTGTTAGGCTTTAACTCACCCAATGCAGGACACCCCAATAAATTGGCCAAATCGTTGAAAGGAAAATGTTTACTGGTACAGCAATTAACCAATTCCAAGCTGTGTATACATACCCATCAAAGAACGTAAGGTATATAAATGTCGCCGCATCAACACCAAAGTACATCCACAGTAAAAACTGATTCATATTAATACAGCCCCTCATTTTTTTGGCTATTGTTTTTCATATATATGTGTTTCAAATAATTGATGTCTTGATATCCAACTTTTTACTGTTAATTTTCTTCCATCAATAACAAAAGTACTTTTGTCACCACTATATTTTTTGTTGTTATTGACAAGCGAACCAGAATTTTCACTGTCCCATTTAATGCTATATACATCATATCTGCTATCGCTTTTTATTGGTGTATTTGGGTGCCGTTGCATTTTTACTGAAACTTTGAATGCAACTTTTAATTCACCTTTCTTGGTAGCAGTCAACAGTGATTCATGAATACTCATATCTGCTTCGGTAATTTTCATTGATCCCTTTTCAACAATGAATCCAATGCCTTTATAGTTGCCAGTTGGAAACTCCGCACCAAATGAAACCGTTGAAAATAAAAAAAAGCAGACAAAGATAATATTCTTGATTAAATCCATGCAACCCTCCTGATGATTGATTATTAGCCTAACGTTCTAATAACATGGCACCGTGAGCGGAGGCCTGCTTTTTAGGCCGTAGCTCATGGTGGTCAGGTTGATTTGCTTGTTAGAGTTCTTCGACATTATTAATTATAATTTTTTCAGTTTTTTCTCTAACTTCAATAAAATATTGTTCATTGCAACCTTGGCATATTGCTGGATTGTTACTCGAATAACCACGCTGATGCTCACGTGCAATGGCAAGAACAGGATGACCGCATTTGTTACAAGAGAATGCAACATTATTTCCCTGTGCATCTATTTTTGCTTCTGTTCCATCAGAATAGACACCTATAAATCCAGTTATTGTCATTTTATGCCTCTAGTAATTAAATTTTTGCGACTAAAACGCCTTGTTATGCCGGTTCGAAGTTACCAAACTCAAGTTCCGGTAAATTATGATTTAAGGTCACATTCATCAAAAATACTCTCCACCAATAGCTTTAGCAGTTTTGTAGGCCATGGCGGTTTTGATTCTTTTCTGACAGTCAAATAACCGAACCGAATCAATGTCTGAATAGAATACATTTTTAAGGGGCTATCAGGTTGCGTGAGCGCAGAAATTTGACTTAATTGATTTCTAAGCCCCGAATTACCAACTTTTTCAGTTATATATAGTTGTTTAAGAAGCTCAATATCAGACAACTTTAATTCTCTGGCTGACCGTATGACGTGCGCACGATACTTCTCCGGTATTTTTCCAAGAAGAATTATTCTAAAGAGTTTTGCGTAAAAATCGATTTTCTGCTCTTCCTCATCCTGTACTACAAAGTTTAGGAGGGAGTAATATTCATCGAAAGAAAACTCCTTATCTTTAATTTCTTCCCAATAGTTGGGATCTCCATCACTGAGAATTTTTCGATAAAATTTCTCCAAACGTTTATCACGCCTATCCGAGTAGAAATCACTTGCGTGCTTGAATAGAAGTTTACCTACTTTATAGGTGGACGCCCCACCAGGAATAATTCCTGCGGCTTCTTCAGCTATAATGTCCACTAATCTAACAGCGGATTGTTTACTGCGTGCGATACTTTTTTCTTCTTCGTCACTCATATCTTTTACAAGGCATAACGGTTGAGCCAAGGGGCGAACAAAAACGGAGTTTTTGTGAGTCCAGCCCCGAAGGGGCAAGCCTTGGACGATTTGTTATGCCGTATCGTTTTGCTTAACACGCATTTGTTTATGAATAATAATGCCACTCGATATTCCCTGGGTCGTTATTGTTTAACTCTTTACCTTTTTTGATGATTGAATGTCGATGTGCAGCCCCGATAAGAAATACAGTCCTTTGAAATGTATTATCTCGACTGTATTCGTATATCCGATTTATCATTTCATTCTCACGATGCGAGATCGTCGTATTCCACCATTCGTAAAGCCCTATAATTTCAGGATCATCTATTTTTCGTATTATTTCGAAATCCTCCTCATTCAGTTCGGCTTGATCTTTAGAGTATTGATCGCTATTGAGATATGAAAACCCAGATTTGAACACACAAGTTTGTATGTGCTCGTATTTTTGCTGATAGTGGGTAGTACTATGCAAGTCAATCATTCCAAATAGCCGCTGAGCTTTCATATAAATGTTTTTATCTGTTATTGAAATGTCAACTGGAACGAGGTCGATATGACGATTTGCCTTATATTGAATTACTGCTTTTGGCTCTAGTTTCTCTAGATTACACGTAATGTAATAACTATCAAAATCATCTGGTGAAACCTCGAGAAAGATAACTTCAGGCTGAATGTGCTCAAGTATTTTATACAAATTTGATACATTCGCTGCTCCTTTTTCTTTATGGACTGTACAGACTAACGTAATACTTTTCATTCGATTGCTCATGCTCATTAAAGGGCATAACGTATTAGACGACGTGTTGTATAACGCTCTGATTCGGGGTATTAGACAGCGCGTCGCCTAGTTCAGAAAACATAGCCATTCTTAACATTTTGCCACCCAGTCACTAAAAGGGCTAGGTCAATACGACCGGCTGCTTACGCTGCCTGGCCGTCAATAGAGCACTCTTTTTGAGTGACCGCTCCCTGGATTGCAGTGTTACCAGGCCCACACTGACTTCTCAATACTGTAAGCGGACGTTCACAATGTTAGAGGTCAAGAGTTCCTTCAGGCGCCATATGAGCTTACCTGTTATACGCATAGATTTTTAGATTATCGACACAAATCCCCATTGGATTAATGCTACTAGATAACTGCCCCATTAGTTCTTTATTTGTTGGTTCGGTAAATACAGTCTCAATAGTATTTATATATGCAACAATATGCCGAGCCGTGCCCTTAAGCCAAGCCTCTATGAGGGTTTTTAAAAAAAACCGATCATGATTCTTCATTTCTTTATAGAACAAAGGTTCGTTGCATATGCTCCAATTGTATTTACTGTAAATTGACAACTTCTTTCCTGTATTTAATTGAACCTGAAACTCACCAGTTGTATGAGGATATTGCTTTCCAGGTATTGCACTCATGCTTTCTCCATGCACCAAAAGTGGAAGCAACAGCAATAACCACAAATATTGTTTCATAGTAGTAATTTCCTAACTAATATTTCTTTAAAAACAAATATTACTGAACGTCCGCTTTATACTGAAAGCGGACGGTCAGTAATGTTTAAACCAAGTGGCGGTTTACAGTCCAATTAGGTGACTTGTTATGTGTTTAATTCTGTTGCAATGAATTTCAACTATGACTGATTCCAGGCAGGATCTCACATTAGTTAACATCAAATGTATGATCTGACCCTCACCATTCAATATTCTCTTATTGAGTTACCATATATACTTGTTCCGCTAGCTCAAGATACCGGCAATGGGCATTGGCAAGCTGCATCTGCCTTGGCGTCCTACATTCTGCTTCAAAGACCTGTGGTGACGCGACGAGTATCGTTAGACACTGGGCACGCGAGATGGCCACGTTAAGTCGGTTGGAACTATATAGAAACTCCATACCTCTCGGTGCATCTACATGACTAGATGTCGCCATTGAATAGATTGTAATTGGAGCTTCCTGCCCCTGGAACTTATCAACAGTACCGACACGCCCTCCATGTAAAAGCTGCTGGATTTCAAAGACCTGGGCATTGTAAGGAGCAATAATCAATATATCATTGATAGTAATTTCCTTTGTTTTGCCATCACGATCTGTCCATTTACTATCTGACCCAACAATTTCCCCAACAATTTCCTTAACCAGTCCTGCTTCTTCTAAAGAAGAGCTGGTATTTCCGGAATGATGAACCGGGACATATCGCAATCCCGCCCCATTAAATAGTCCACTCGACATGACCTCCTGTAATTCGCACCCCCCTTTGGAAAACAGCTTTCCTTCGTAGAATTGCTCTGAGTTAAAAGCACAAATTTCAGGATGCAACCGCCATGTCTCGGGCAAAAACAAACCTTGTTCGGGCAATATGGTTTGATGTTTTCCGATAAGATGGTCTAAGGCTGAAATCCCTGTACCATCAGGATGTGAACCTTGTGCTGGCTGTTCAAGTTGCTGGGGATCACCCAATAGAATCAAAGCAGGTGCTGCTTGCCCCACGGCCACCACATTAGCAAGTGACATCTGTGCTGCTTCATCCACCACTAACACATCCACAGTATCTGCGGCATCGGCACGCGACCAGAGAAAGTGTGTTGCACCTGCAACCTGTACAGAACCTGTTGAAAGCGCAGTGAACACACCTTCATTTTTCTTAACAAATGACAATCTTGCCTGGTCAGGCTCCATTTCGCCAGGTTTCTGCATACACTTGACATCGACACCCATCTCATCCGCAGCTTCAATGACGATATTAATAAGGTGGCGGATAACCTTATGGCTATTGGCCGTTATACCGACTTTCTTACCTTGTTTGACGAGAGAGCAAATCATACGCGCACCTGTATGTGATTTACCGGTGCCAGGAGGACCTTGGATCGGCAACACTCCTTTATCCAAAGTTTCAATAATGCGCAAAGCGGCGGTCAGTGTGTCTTCGTCTTTCTCCTGTATTGCTTGCCCGCTCTGATCTATGTGTGCTCGTAACAATAGATCGCGGGTACTTCGATAGGGTCCTTCACCGTCGATACCATGTTCAGCAACATATTCCCCAGATCGGAAGAGCGTCGTGTAGGGAAAGAGTGTAGATCTCGGTGGTCGCCGTATCATTAAAAAAAAAAAAAAAGAGAAAAAAAACAAAAAAAAAGAGAAAAAAGAAAAAA
>CAJVXY010000029.1 GCA_913009895.1 uncultured Acidiferrobacteraceae bacterium
TTAAGTTTAAATTCTCTTTTACTTTGTTCAGGTTTATGCGGGTAGTTTGACCAAAACTGTCTACAAGTTCCAGTACCAGTAACTTCTTATTTTTAAATCCTATTTTAATAACACTAAAATTTTCCTGTTGTTTTTTTGATTTTAGGCCAAGCCAGGTAATTTTATTTTTAGTTCCAAGATTTTCAATATTAAAGTTATTGGTCAATTTTTGATTGCCAGCTAATAATAAAGCTGGCGTTTGACTGACACTGCCCTGGTAATCCTTAACAGTCACTTGTTTTAGTTCCGGGTCATAGATCCATACTTTCTTACCGTCACCGATTATTTTTTGTGTAAAAGGCACTTTATAATCCCACCTGAATTTTCCGGGTCTTTTGATCCAGAAACGACCAGATGATTCCTGGATCATATTACCTTCGGAATCCAGTACTACCTGGTTAAAATCGGCCTGGTAGGTGCGGACAGTGTTAAAAAATCGTTCCAGCAAACTAGCAGAAGACTGAACCGCGCCGTCTGCATATACATAGGCCGATGCATAGAGGGTAAAAAAAACAAAAGTGGACAGAATGAGTCCGAATTTTTTTAACATGAAATCAATTTATCTGGCTGGGGGTGGGGGCGCCAAAACTTCACGGCTACCATTGGATTGTAGTGGGCCAACTACGCCTGCTTTTTCCATTTGTTCAACCAGTCTTGCGGCACGGTTATAACCAATACGCAGGCGTCGCTGGACACCGGAAATTGACGCCCGCCTGGTTTCGGTCACAATTGCCAGGGCCTCATCATAAAGCGGGTCTGATTCTGTGTCGTCATCTTGTATGCCCCCGGAAATAGCGCTGCCAGCAGCAGCATCTTGCTGATTCGCTGCCAGGATGTCTTCATTATAGATGGGCGGCCCACTTCGCTTAAGGGCCTGGACAACTTTTTGCACCTCGTGGTCATCAACAAAACTACCATGGATACGGGTGGGAATACCCTGACCTGGCAATAAAAACAACATGTCGCCATGACCCAGTAATTGTTCTGCCCCCATTTGATCGATAATGGTTCGTGAATCGACTCTTGAAGAGACCTGGAAGGCAATACGTGCCGGGATATTTGCCTTAATAAGACCGGTTATCACATCAACGGATGGTCTTTGGGTGGCAAGTATTAAGTGTACCCCGGCTGCCCGCGCCTTTTGCGCCAGCCTGGCGATGAGTTGTTCAACTTTTTTGCCAACCACCATCATTAAGTCGGCCAGCTCATCTATTAATATAACGATGTAAGGCAGGTGCACCAGTTCAGGCGCTTCCTCACCCTCCTCACCTTCGGTTGCAACAAACAAGGGATCGCGCAGTGGCTGACCTTTTTCCTGTGCTTCTTTGACCTTGCGGTTATAACCGCCAATATTCCTGACCCCCATAGCGGCCATTACACGATAACGACGTTCCATTTCAAAAATACACCAACGCAACGCATTGGCCGCCTGTTTCATGTCTGTTACCACCGGTGTTAATAAATGCGGTATGCCTTCGTACATGGCCAGTTCCAGCATTTTTGGATCCACCATAATGAGGCGAACCTGGTCAGGGGTGGATTTGTAAATCATGCTCAGGATTAAGGCATTGACACAAACAGACTTACCGGAGCCCGTGGTGCCGGCAATCAACATGTGCGGCATTTTGGCCAAGTCATCTACCACTGGCTGACCGCTGATATCTTTACCCATTGCCAATGCCAGTGGCGAACGAACACTGTCGTATTCCTGTGACGATAATATTTCTTTTAGTTTAACTATTTCCCTGGTTTCATTGGGCACTTCCAGTCCAATGGTTGTTTTTCCCGGAATGTTTTCAACCACACGCAAGCTGATAACAGACAAGGACCGGGCAAGATCATTGGCCAGGTTCGTTATCTGGGATGCCTTGATACCCGCTGCCGGCTCAATTTCGAACCGGGTGATAACTGGACCTGGATGGACTGCAACGACCTGTACCTCCAGGTTAAAATCAAGCAGCTTTTTTTCTACCAGCCTCGACATGGTTTCAAGTCCATGGCGCGAAAATACGGGTTTATTTGAGGACTCAGGATCGTCCAATAAGTTAAGTGAAGGCAGCTCACCACCACTGGGAACTTCAAATAACGGCACCTGTTTTTCCCGTTCGCTGCGAGCACTTTGTTTTATATTCTGAATTTTCGGTTCTATGCGGGGTGCCGGGCGTTTGAATAATTTTTCTTTCTCTATAGCGACTGTTTCATGGCGCTCTTTTTTCGCCTGCATGCCGATGATGTAATCACGTATTTTATGGGTCAGAACTTTAACCTGGGTTGTTCCTTCCAGTATCAACCAGCCGGTACCATCCATTAACCGTAACCATGACAGCCCGGTAAATAAAGTGACACCAGCAAGAAATATAGCCAATAGAAATATGGTGGCGCCGACAAAACTGAAAGCAGCTTCCAGGCCCTTACCAGTCATGTCGCCAATAATGCCACCACTGGTAAATGGCAGACCGGTATCGGCAAAAGAAAAATGAAGTGTTGCCAGGCCACAGCCACCAAGAACGACCATGACACCACCGGCGCCGGTAATCAATTTGTGTCGAATATCCGGATGGGTGGGATCATGGCGATGCAAAAATATAACCATGCCGCCATAGGCGACCATGACAGGTATCAAATAAGCCAAATATCCCAGGGTGGTGAGCAATATATCGGCCAACCAGGCACCAAAAGGACCGCCGATATTGCTCACGGGCCGTACGTCCCCCTGGTGCGGCCAGGCTAGATCGGTCGACGTATATGTCCAGAGAGATAACAGTATATAGAGGGCGATCGCCCCAAACACGTACAGGGCTGCTTCGCGAAGCAGTGTTATCAGGCGCGGTGCCAGTGGGGTTTGAATGCCTTTTTTTCGGGTCGCCTGAGCCACAATTCTCTTTTCTTACAACGGATTTAGCCGATTCTCGCCTTTTATGGCCGCCAAGCCAAGGCCTGTTTTAGAATCACTGGTTATCCAGATTATTAAGCCCTGTTTGGTCTCTGTCACATCGAGTACGGCACTAGAATAAAGGTATATTATTAAGTAGTCATTCCAGGGTCCTGACTTTGCCCCGATCACGGCCTTCACGTAATATTGGAACATATGCTATTGACCGTGGTCATAATGTTTCAGTGTGGCCATAAAACAACCTATTAAATCTTGCCCACCAGGAGTTCAAAAAAATGTCTGATGTAAAACATGCCCGAGTGCTAATCCTTGGCTCTGGTCCCGCTGGCTATTCCGCCGCTGTTTATGCCGCCCGTGCCAATCTCAATCCCGTCCTGATAACCGGGCTTGAACAGGGAGGTCAGCTTGTCATGACAACCGAAGTTGATAACTGGCCCGGTGATGTTGAAGGTCTTGATGGTCCTGGTTTAATGGATCGTATGCGTCGTCATGCGGAACGTTTCAATACAGAAATAATAATTGATCAAATAAACACGGTTGAACTCGGTCAACGACCTTTTAAATTATTTGGTGATAATGGGTCTTATACCTGTGATGCACTTATTCTTTGCACCGGCGCCTCTGCAATGTATCTCGGCCTGCCGTCTGAAGAAGCGTTTCGAGGTCGCGGTGTATCGGCCTGCGCGACTTGTGATGGATTCTTTTATAAAGGTAAACGTGTCGCCGTCATTGGTGGCGGCAATACCGCAGTGGAAGAAGCCCTTTATCTTGCCAATATTACCGAACATGTCACTATCGTCCATCGACGTGACGAGTTTTCTGCCGAGGCAATTCTCATTGATCAGATTATGGAAAAAGCAAAAAATGGAAACATAACCATTGAGTGGAACCATCAACTCGATGAAATCCTGGGCGATGATAGTGGTGTCACGGGTATACGCATTAAAAATAAAGAAGGAGTTACGAAAGACATTGACCTTATGGGTGTGTTTATTGCTATTGGTCACAAACCAAATACTGATATTTTTAAAGATCAACTTGATATGGCAGGCGGTTACCTTAAAACATTTAGCGGTACAGAAGGTAACGCGACTGCAACCAGCGTTGCAGGCGTTTTTGCTGCTGGCGATGTCCAGGATCACATTTATCGCCAGGCGATAACCTCAGCAGGCAGTGGTTGTATGGCGGCCCTGGATGCTGAGCGATTCTTAAAATCTAAAAAATAAAATCCAGCTAAAAAAATATGTCTGTAGTTTAATAAACACGGGTTAAGATACTTGCCTTGAACAGTGATAAAAAAGATAACAATAAGGATGATGAGCCTGGAGACAATCTGTTCAAACAGGCCATAGATGATGTGCGCCCTCTTACCCAGGACAAAGTATCGCCATATCGCCCCAAAAAAAAGGCAGTCCCTTACAAGCGTATTGAAGATGACCAGGATGTCATGGACAGCCTGCTGTCGGATCATGTCTCGGAAGAAATTGAGTCTGGCGAAGAATTATTATTTCAGCGGCCTGGTATCCAGAATAACGTGATGCGAAAACTGCGCAAGGGTCAGTATTCAATAGAGGCACACCTGGACCTACATCGTATGATTGTCCCACAAGCAAGGGAATCACTTGTAGACTTTCTGGTGACATCCAGAAAACATGATCTGCGCTGCGTCCGTGTAGTCCATGGCAAAGGCCTGGGTTCACCCGGCAAGCTGCCAGTACTAAAAGGCAAGGTAAACAGCTGGCTCAAACAGCGTGATGATGTGCTGGCATTTTGTTCGGCACCCCGCCACGATGGGGGCACTGGCGCGGTTTATATTCTATTAAAAAAGAACTAGGCTGAAAAAGAACCAGTACTAAAAAATCAGGCGTTCGCCAGTTTGATAGCCGACAAACGCCCCTTATATTTGAATTAGCTATGCATTAAGGAAATGCCGGCATCGTCGGCTCAAGACCCTTATTAAGCGCCGCTGGATGTCTTTGTTCAATTATTTTTGATACTGCCTCAATTTTACTTTTGGGAATATCAATCATCATTAGAAACTGGCCATCCTCGATAGATTTTTCAAATCTGGTCAACTGGCTATTAGGCACACCGACACCAATCAGTGCTGACACCCAGGTTCCGAAAACAGCACCAAATAATCCAAGCGCTAAAATAATTCCCATTCCTATTGGTAAGCCATCAGGCGGAAAATAAAGAAAATATACGCCCACGAGCACCCCCAATATACCGCCGATAACCAGACCCAGTTCTGCGCCGTGAAATACATCTGTTTTCTGGAACATGTTTGCTTCGGGTAAATCACCGAGCTGCGTCCCTTGTTTCGCCAGTATGTGAATATTATGATCGGGAATTCGAGCAAGTAACATATCTCGAAATGTTGCTTTAGTTTCCCGCAGGGTGGGGATCAGGATATACATTCGTCTTTTCATGCTGGACTCCTTTAGCAAGTGGTTGCCACACAAACTCAATTACATTCCAAAATACTCCCTTTTCTTTTTTGTAGCTATTACTATATAAACACAACATCGTTAAGGGCATTTAGTTGTTAATTTAAAAACAGTAACAACAGTCACCTCTAAACATCTAATAATTATTAACAAACTAAACTTATTAGTTCTAACTGCTTTTGTTGGCATACTTTTTTCATTTTCGTACACCAGGAAGCAATCAATCTATTACTCTACTTTTGCTGAATCGGCCCATGTTGATTTTAAAAATAATCGTGCCATTACAATTGATCAGATTGGCCGTGACTTTGCTCCAGTCGTTCATTGTTCGAGAAACAAGAACACAAATCCAGTTGGTTTAATAAAAAAAACTAATATGGCCCGATCAATTAAACCTTGTCGAAAATGTGTGCTCTGTTTCGTTAAGCGCACTCGGACTGATGAAATTTTCGACCACATGAGTTTAGAGATAATTATGACAGCTAAGTTCAATGTAGAAATTCAGTGCCATCTTACCCAAGTTGAAATCTGTATTTTCAATTAAATTCTTATTATTCATGTAGTTAAAGAGAATTCCTGGCAGGTAATTAGAAATAGGCACGTTATATGCATATTCAATATCAGCTTTAACAAATTTTGACCAAGGAAAAGCTTGAGATGAAAAAATTAAAAATATTCGTGATTATCCTGGGACTCATGGCCGCACCATTTGCTGCATGTCGCGCAGATGCTGCCACCGGACTATTTGCAGTGCAAATGAAACTGGCACTTAAAGGCAAACCTCATGACCAGTATTTTCTTGGGGTCATGTATGAAGAAGGCCTTGGCGCCGATGTCGACATAAAATCTGCCCGTATGTGGTATGAAAAATCGGCACGGCAAAATTACACGTTGGCGATAAAAAAATTAAAACAGCTGGATAAACCTAAACCTGCCCCGAAGCGCAACCCTTTTTCCGCAACTGAAAATAAGCCTAAAAAGAAAAATATCGTGCGCACAACGACAAAAACCAAACCTGGCATCTCTAAAGAAGAACTGGCTGCCAGAAAAGAGCTTGAAAGAAAACGTAAGGCATGGCGAAAAGCCATGGCCAAACAAGCACAATATGCAGAGGATGCTTTTGAGTAAAGGCATGGATGCTGACTATTAAATTAAATACAGCATTAAGAGGTTAGTATCATGTCGTATTCAAAATGTGAAAGAAACAATATCGGAAACATGCCCGAGATTCTCCCCAGAATATTCCTGAGCGCCGCTATATCAATTTTATTACTGGCAAGTGGCACCCAAACTGCTGCTGCCTACGCGAATGAAGACATACTGGAACTGGCAATTCAGCCGGTTTTATCTGAAGCAAAAACCAAAAAAGCCTTCAAGCCGCTCGCCGAATATTTGTCTAAAGTAACTGGCAAACAAGTAGTCGTAAAAACCATGCCAAATTTCATGGCTTACTGGGACACTGTCAGGCGTGCTGATAGTTATGACCTGATACTGGATGCGGCTCACTTCACTGACTATCGTCGCAAAAAATATGGTTATAAAATCCTGGCAAAAATTCCTGACAGCGTCAGTTACAGCCTGATTGTTTTGGAAGATAACTTTATTTTTGACCCTTCTGAACTGATAGGCAAAAGAATTGCGACATTAGGTGCGCCAAGTATTGGTGCGGCAAGACTCGATGCGTTATTTCCTAACCCAATGCGTCAACCTATAATCGTGGAAGTAGCCAACGCTGACAAAGGCATAAAAATGTTGCTCGATAAAGATGTTTTTGCTGCCATCATCCCAACACCACTTGTGTCCAGGACAATGGCTGAAGGCAAGAACATATCTGTCGTGATGGTGACCGAACCGGCGCCACATATTGCTATTTCTGCTTCCCCCAAAATGGATGCAAATACAGTGGCAATAATCAGAAAAGCTATCATTGCCGCTAATAAATCTCCGGCTGGTAAAAAAATGCTGAAAGACATTGGCTTCTCACAATTTGATCCGGCTAACGCAGAAATTTATTCAGGCCAGGAAAAATTATTGCAAAAGTATTGGGGATATTAATGAACAACGACCCGGGAATTATTGGTCATCTGTGAGCAATTTACTAATGGCTATGATCGGGGCCAGTGATATCCTTGTCAGCAACCGGTATGGCTCGGAATACCTGATTTTATCTGCCAGGGCCGGGCTAACCCGGTAATAAAATAAAACAAGTTTCCTGCCTGTTTCATTTTTCATAAGAAATTGATCCCTGAATAATCGTAAACTCATTACCTCTTTTGTCCAGGCCGAACCGTAAGCAGCAGTTGCTATAAAACAAGCACTGCAATTAATCCTGGTAGATTCCACAGCGCTATTATTTCCCTGGTTATTATCCTGTTCCGCAGCAGTGACAGTAACTGTATTTTGCAAATAATCGACTACGGGTGCATTCACCACAATTGTAAAATTCTGGCTAACACCTGCGGCCAGTGGACCAATGTTGCAGGTCACAACACCTGCCAAAAAAGTGCACCCACCTGTTGCCGAAATAAATGTCGTGTTCACGGGTAAGGTATCTGTCAGTACCACGCTACTGGCATCACCTGTGCCGATATTACTGACACCAATGTAGTAGGTAACATTCCTGCCGCGCTTGACACAATCTTTATCGTGGTTATTGCTAACCTGGAGATCAATTGCTGGCGTCCACTCGTAGGCACCGATGTCGCATTCTGCGGTCGCGCTGTTGTCACCATCGACCGGGCGTACGACATTACGTTGATCAACACCGGGACAAGTCACATTGGCAGCATCGATTGCCGGACTGCCTGCTGCCAGACCATGGGTTGCCGTCTCGCCGCCGTTGTCTTGTAGTGTGCCCAGAAAAGGTGTATCGACGATATCCAACCCACAGCTAGTGCCACTATCCAAACTCGAACCATCTGTCGCAATGGGGGCCCCTACGACAGCACAATTTTCACTGGTATTGTTTGAAACAATTGAACTGTTGAGGGTGAGTGAACCTGCAACGTATAATCCACCACCGCCAAGCGCAACAGCCGTGTTGAAGGCAATAGTCGCAAAATCAAGTGTTGTTGTAGCACCGGCAGATAGGTACAGCCCACCGCCATTAACAGCTGCCGTATTGCCGCTAATAGTTGAATTGGTAATTGATGTAATGCCGCCGCCCTGGAAAAAACCGCCACCATCGGTGCTGGCATTATTGCCGGTAAAAAGACTCCTATTCACTGTCAGATCACCTGCTGTATAAAGTCCGCCACCAAAGTCGGCCTGACCATTTTCAAGAGAAACTTCAGTTAATGACAGTGTGGCGACATTCCTGATTAGCCCGCCATTACTACCTGTAGCAACACCATTACGAATCACCATGTTGGTAAAACTGACAGTAATTCCAGCTGTTATAGGGCCAATATCAAATACCCTATACAGGCCCTGGCCATCAATAAAACTTAGTTTTGCCCCGGCGCCGGTGATTGTTAGCGAGCCGTTGATATCCAGATCACCCTTGGCCGCTGACTCATCAATACCTGGAATAGCAAGATTAAATGTACCGGCTGGCAATATGACGATATCGGCTCCAGCCAGGGCATTGGATTGCTGAATCGCTGCACGCAACGTGCAGTTTCCGGCTGCATCAATACAAAGATTATCCAACAGGTCACTATCAACGGTGTCCGCCGTACTGTTAACCGTGAATGTTGCAGCATTGACCGGGGCCAGTATAAAACCGGTAATAAAAATGACTAAAAATAAAAAATGTCGTATCTGGTTATTCATGGTTGCAGGTTAAGCCAGTGGCAGGGATTTGTCTCAACTTTTTTGTGTTAACTGGTTTTTGTTAAGAGCACGACAGCATGGGCGGCCATGCCATTTTGTTCACCGATAAAACCCAGGCCCTCGGTGGTTGTTGCCTTGATGTTGACATTTTCGACAGCGGCTTGCAGGTCTTCGGCCAAATTCAGCTTCATTTGATTTAAATAAGTCGATAATTTTGGAGCTTGAGCCAATATCGTACAGTCCAGGTTACCTAATTGCAGGCTCCGGGTTTTCAAGAGCTGCGAAACTTTTCTCAGTAATAATCGACTATCGATATTTTTAAAACTTTCATCGGTATCAGGAAAATGCTGACCGATATCACCCATGCCTGCCGCACCCAAACAGGCATCACATACTGCGTGTATCAACACATCCGCATCAGAATGGCCCTGCAAACCTTTGTCAAAGGGCACATGGACACCACCCAGCACCAGTTTCCGGTTTGTTACCAGTGCATGTACGTCATATCCATGACCAATTCGCATCAAGACTCCTGTTTTTGCTGTTCCAGGTACCTGGCAGCCAGTTCCAGGTCCTGTGGGTGGGTAATTTTAATATTATCTTCACTGCCTGTGACCATTAACGCCCGGATGCCAATGTGGGCCATTGCCTGGGCCTCATCAGTAACCTCGCGACCCTCATTTTCTACCCTCGTTAATGCTTCGTGTAATTGCGATAATCGAAACATTTGCGGGGTCTGTGCGCGCCACAACCCAGTCCGTGAAATCGTCTCAACCACAAGCTGATCACTGTCTGCTCTTTTGACTGTATCATTGATTGGCAGACCAAGTAGCCCGCCTTCAGCGTCGTTTTGCAGGGTTATTTTGATCAGATTCTGGACATCTGAGGTCCTGATACAGGGTCTGGCAGCATCGTGCACCAAAACCCAGTCTTGGGCATTGCCTATCTTTAACAAGGCCTTACAACCCCTTAAAACGGTCTCAGCCCTTGTTTCACCCCCTATATAGGTGCCTCTGAATTTTAATGTTTTTGTAATTTCGCTTTCGATGGCAGGCCAGTAGGTATCATCGGCAGATAACCCCAACATAACACCAGTTATATCAGGGGAATTTAATAAACGAGAGAGTGTTTGCGACAGGACTGTGGACCCTGCCAATGAAAGGTATTGTTTTGGACGGTCTGCGCCCATCCGGGAACCGGTTCCAGCGGCAGGCACCAGAACCCAAATTCCAGAAGTCACGTGCTATAAAGGGCCTGTGTATGTTGTTGTTTTTGGTTAGCTGGATACGACCAAAAAACTCAGGCAGCCACCCCAACCTTGTCCTGTATAGTATCAACAGCGGAAGCGGATGACACGCCCTGTATTGTGGCCAATTCAGCGGCCAGGAAATTAGAGGCAGTCTCCAGTAGCATGGACTCCTCAAAAGACAGGCCAGTTTGGGTTTTCCAGCGCATTAAGTCGCGCACCACTTCGCCCAATTCCATGGCACTACCTTTGTTTATTTTACGCTCCAGCTCTTTGCAACGTTCGGTCCAGTTACCACCGGTCACGCGCGTGCCAGCCTTGCCTTTCAGGATTCTGTATAATTCTTTAATTCTTTTACTATCAAGCAAGGGGCGAATGCCCGTTTTATCCAGATTAGAACTGGGTACTTTGACAGTGATGTTATTTTCCTCAATTTTAATAACGTAACAACGATCGCAAGATCCTGCAATATATAAATCTTCAATTGCCTCTATTACGCCAACCCCTGCAGAAGGGTAAAAAATGGCGTCACCTACATTATACTTTGGCTTTTTACTCATCCCCAACCTCCGATTTAAAATTGCGACTTTAGTAGTAGTGCTTTAGCTTTGATTTTTAACAACAATCTTTAAAGTATGGTCGTAAGTTACGGAATTGCAAATTTTTTTTTAAATTAATTGTAAATTAATCATATTTTTTCATATTTTATTAATCTTTTTTGTCATTCCAGTCTAGAATCGCGCCCTTTCCAGAAATGAAGCTTATCAAACCAGTCCAGCACAATAATAACCCTATGCCCCAAGCACCAGATGTTCCATTTTTAACGCAATGCGTTTATACAGGCACCAAACCCGTGCGCTGGAGCCGCTTATATGGCTGTAGTCGCGGCCTGGCCCTCTTAGAGACAGCACGCAAGCACGATGGTCCCTTGCTGGTCATTACTGACGACGCACGCCAGGCGCAGCTCCTGGAAAGCGAAATAAACTTTTTTGCCGCAAATAACGACGCCACACCTATTTTGGTCTTCCCAGACTGGGAATCACTTGCCTACGACAGTTTTTCGCCACACCAGGACATTATTTCCAAACGCTTACAAACCCTCTATCTACTACCCAATCTAAATAGGGGAATTATAATTGCCCCGATCAGTACCTTAATGCACCGGTTAACCCCGCGCACATTTGTGACAGGTCATACTTTTATCCTGAATGCCGGGCAAACACTCGATCTGAATACATTCAGGCAGCAACTGGATCAAGCTGGTTATCAGTCTGTTAGCCAGGTGATGGCACCAGGTGAATTTGCGGTTCGCGGTGGACTGGTCGACCTGTTCCCCATGGGCAGCAAACAACCCTTCAGGCTTGATCTGTTTGGTGACGAACTTGAGTCAATACGATTATTTGATCCTTCCACCCAGCGCTCTGGCAACCAGCTTGATTCAATACGTTTATTGCCCGCCCGTGAATTTCCAACCTCCGAAGCGGGTATCAATAATTTCAGGCAACGATTCAGGAGTCGTTTCGAAGGCGATCCCCAGAAAAATTCACTTTATCGTGATGTCAGCAATGGCCTGATGCCACCGGGCATTGAATATTATCTGCCGCTATATTTTGAACAACTGGCAACTATTTTTGACTATCTACCAGAAAATTCAATGGTGGTGGTCACGGAAGCGACCTATCACCTGGCCAGGGATTTTCAGTCCGAGGTTGCGGAACGTTATGCCGAACGTAAAATATTTCGGGAAAAACCTGTTCTGGATCCAGAACGCCTGTTTCTCGATGCCGATCATTTTTTCACGGAAGTATCACGCTGGCCACGCATTGCCTTGCTGGATTTTCAAGCCGATGAATCAAAGACAATTAATATTCCGGGTTTTGAAAGCGCCGGACTTTCTCGTTTTGATTCTTTACCGCCACCACAATTACAGGTAGATGCCCATTCAGACAATCCATACCAGCAGCTGCTTGATTTTATCCGACAATCAGACAAAAGAATTTTGATTGTTGCTGAAACCATGGGTCGCCGTGAAACCTTAAGATCACTTTTAGAAGCAAATAAAATTGATGTTAATATTTTTGATTACTGGCAAGACTTTTTTACTGATTCTTGCAAAGTTGGACTGGCAACAGGGGAACTGGAAAAAGGGCTGGTACTTGTTAATCCGGATATTACGGTTATTTGTGAGGCTCAATTGTACGGCGCCCGCGCCTCGCAAAAAAGAAGACGCTCAGAGACCGCCCGCGAGCCTGATGTCATTATCCGTAACCTGGCTGAACTTAAATCTGGTGATCCCGTTGTCCACGAAGACCATGGTATCGGTCGTTACCTCGGATTACAGACCATGGATGTGGGCGATGGTTTGACAGAGTTTTTAACACTTGAATATGCTGGTGGCGACAAGCTCTATATTCCTGTTGTGTCACTACACCTTGTCAGTAGATATACCGGCACTAACCCCGATAGCACGCCATTACACAAGCTTGGCGGTGAAGCCTGGGAAAAGGCAAAACGACGGGCCCAGAAAAAAGCACACGATGCCGCAGTAGAGTTACTGGATGTCCAGGCAAAACGAAGTGCGGGTATTGGCCACCAGTGCAAAATAGACCCGGTTGCCTATGATCATTTCAAACAGCTTTTTCCCTTCGAGGAAACGCCTGACCAGGAAAAAGCAATAGAAGATGTTTTGAACGATATGTGCAAACCAAAACCCATGGACAGGCTGGTTTGTGGCGATGTTGGGTTTGGCAAAACAGAGGTGGCACTGCGCGCCACATTTGTAGCAATTAATTCCGGTAAACAGGTAGCAATACTGGTTCCTACGACTTTACTGGCCCAGCAACATTATCAAAACTTTCTGGATAGATTTTCAGACGAAGCCGTCAACATTGAATTACTTTCCCGATTCAGGACAAAAAAAGAAATTGAACAAACAATAAAACATATTACCAATGGCAAAGCGGATATTGTAATTGGCACCCACAGGTTACTGCAGCCAGATATTAAATTTAAAGCGATTGGCCTGATTGTTGTTGATGAAGAGCATCGTTTTGGGGTAAGGCATAAGGAAAAACTGAAATCAATGCGCGCTACTGTCGACATATTGACGCTCACGGCCACGCCCATACCGCGTACATTGAATATGGCTTTGTCTGGTATGCGAGATATTTCAATTATCGCAACGGCACCGGAAGAGCGCCTGTCTGTAAAAACATTTGTCTACGAAAATAACAATGCCCTGATAAGGGAGGCATGTATCAGGGAAATTCGGCGTGGCGGACAGGTATACATACT
Source organism: uncultured Acidiferrobacteraceae bacterium (assembly GCA_913009895.1). GTDB lineage: Bacteria > Pseudomonadota > Gammaproteobacteria > Acidiferrobacterales > SZUA-150 > SZUA-150. The sequence goes on from CAJVXY010000029.1 coordinate 13,697, forward strand.
GCATAACGAAGTCAGGACCATGCAAAAAACAGAACGTGACCTGGCAGAGTTGGTGCCCGAGGCAGATATTCGTATCGCCCACGGTCAAATGCCAGAACGTGAACTGGAAAGTGTCATGCTGAATTTTTATCACCAGCGTTTTAATGTCCTCTTGTGTACCACAATTATAGAATCCGGGATCGACGTCCCGTCAGCAAACACGATCATTATTCATCGTGCCGATAAATTTGGACTTGCGCAGTTACATCAACTACGCGGTCGCGTTGGCAGATCACATCACCGGGCCTACGCGTACCTGATGATTCCATCTCGAAAAAGTATCACTGGTGATGCGCGCAAGCGCCTTGATGCCATAAGTGCACTGGATGATTTGGGAGCTGGTTTTGCGCTGGCCTCGAACGATCTTGAGATCAGGGGTGCTGGAGAAATTCTGGGTGAACAACAAAGCGGTGAAATAAACGAGATAGGATTTACGCTTTATTCTGAATTATTGAATCGTGCGATAAAAACACTCAAGGCAGGCGGGCAACTGGAAATTGATACCCATACCCACAGTGGAACCGAAATAAATATTCATGCACCTACATTATTTCCCGACGCCTACCTGCCTGACGTGCATATGCGCCTCGTGCTTTACAAGCGTGTTGCCAATGCAAAAAATCCGGAAGATCTGAAACTACTGAAAGAAGAAATTATCGATCGATTCGGTTTGTTACCAGAAGAAGGACTACTTCTGTTCAGGGTGACGCACCTGAAATTACTTGCTTCGGCAATTGGCATTCGAAAGATCGATATCAATGGGAAAGGCGCACGTTTTGAATTTGAGAGTCAGCCAAAGCTGGATCCAACCAGAATCATTCAGCTCCTGCAGTCACAACCAAGGAAATTCAGGCTTGATGGGCCCGATAAACTACGCTTTGTTGATGAAATGCCGTCTATAGAAGACAGGATTGTAAAAATTTCAGATGTAATCGGGTTTTTAAAATCAGATTTAAAAGCAGATTAGGTGCATCTTTAACATGGCCCGGAATCCGGACTAGTTTCAGACTCGCCTGAATCAGGTTGCACCAAAGCATCTTCATATCCGAAGTTTCTAATATCCCTTATCCTGAGCGGATAAAGTATTCCGTCCAGGTGATCACACTCATGTTGTACTACCCGGGCATGAAATCCTTCAACCTCGCGCGCTATGTTTTCACCAGTTGGTGTAAAACCGCTATATTTAATTTTGCTATACCTGGAAACAAGACCGCGCATACCAGGGATGCTCAGGCAACCCTCCCAGCCCTCTTCCTGCTCTTCGCTAACAGGTGTTATAACCGGGTTAATTAAAATTGTTTCCGGTACAGCTTCTACATCAGGATACCGGTCGTTTGACTCCAGGCCAAAAATTACTATTCGTCTGTAAATACCTATCTGTGGAGCCGCCAGGCCAACACCATTGTATTCGGCCATGGTATCAAACATGTCTTCAATAATACCCGTGAGCGCAGTCGTATTAAATTCTTGCACTAACTCACAAGACTGGTAGAGTCTCGGGTCACCCATTTTTAATATCTGACGAACGGCCATACAAATTATACCTTTGACGATCTACAATCATGGACACTCGAATTAGACACCATCCGGATAACTTTATGAAGTATTTGCCTCTCCTGCTTGTTAGCCTGTTTTTTTCATCATCAGTAATTGCGGTTACCAAAAAAACACCTATTTATGAAGTTGAAATTCTTGTTTTTAAAAATATGCAAATTGAAGACCAGAGTAGTGGGCGTACCGAGTTATGGTTAAAGGATATTGACCCCAATAATCAACCTGATGTTGCCAATGCATCACCAGTGGGCGGCGGCATTCCGGCCGAATCAAAAATCAAAAAAATATCTGACAAGTTAGTAGCTAGTGGCAATTACACAATCATTAGCCATAAAAGATGGATCCAGGATGCGATTCCTAAAACAGAAGCCAAGCTAATCCGAATAGCCAATGGCGGAGAAAACCTTGACGGGACCCTGCTCTTCTACAAGGGCCGTTTTCTACATGTTGGCATGAACCTGGTCCTGACCGAACAATTGATGCCTGTTGGGAATACTGGTGACAATAGAGGCCTGAATGGAAATACTGCCTCTGAAAATACTGCCTCAGGAAATATTGCGAACTATTTCATTATAAAAGAAGACAGGCGTATCCGTTCTGCCACCTTGAATTATTTTGACCACCCAAGATTTGGTGTCATCGTTCAGGTTAACCAGGTAAATACAAGCAAGCAATAGCAGCTTGCCAGCAAGCTAGTCTTTGCTCATTAAGGGTATTGCATGCTCCAGTATTTTTCTAACGTGTTTCATTCCCTGCTCCAGTGTTTTTTCTACTTGCTTGATATCAATAATATCCTTGCTTTTTCCCGCAGCCGGGTTTGCTGACACGGCGATAGTGGCATAACATAAGTCCAGTTCACGAGCCAACCCGGCTTCTGGCATACCTGTCATGCCAACAATATCAGCGCCATCGTTTTCCAGTCTTTTAATTTCTGCTGATGTTTCAAATCTGGGGCCTTGTGTTGCTCCATAAGTGCCGGTAAACACTGCGCCAATTTTTGCAGACTTAATTGAACTAATTAACTCTTTTCTTAGTTCATCACAATAAGGATTTGTAAAATCAACATGTTTTACCTGTCGGCTATCACCGTCAAAATACGTATGCGCCCTGCCATAAGTATAATCTATTATTTGGTCAGGAATCAGAATTAGTGCCGGCTCCAGATTCGTAATCGCACCGACAGCTGCTACAGCGATTACTTTTTTAACGCCAACGTCTTTCAGTGCCCAGATATTCGCACGATAATTAATTTGATGAGGAGGAATAGTGTGCCCGGGACCATGCCTGGGTAAAAATAATATCTCTTTGCCTCCCAGCTTACCAAACACAATTGGCGCTGATGGTTCGCCGTAAGGGGTTCTAATTACCTCCCGTCTTGTAATTTTCAGGTTTTCAAGATCTGTTAAACCACTTCCGCCTATAATTCCTATGTGTGCCATTCTTATTTTACCTCTGCATATATGCCGGCAACATTCCTCAAGTAGCCCTTATAATCCATGCCATAACCAAACACGTATCTATCGGGTACATTCAAGCCAATGTAATCTGCTTTTATGTCAATGCTGCGTGGTCGCTCCTTGTGAACAAGCACAACTTTTTTAATTTCTTTAGCCTGTAAATGAATAAATTTTTTCTCGATTTGAGACAAGGTAACGCCTTCGTCGAGAATGTCATCTATCAAAACCACTACCCTGCCTTTTGGGTCTATATTCGGCCCTGAAATCCATTCAAGCTCCTTCTTTGCTTTATTGCCCTTGTACCTTGTCGCATGTACATAGTCTATTTCACATGGGGAACGAAATAACATTAAAAGTTTTGCAAATGGTATTGTACCACCCGTCATAATGCAGACAAAAATTGGATTTTTATCCATGAGATCTTCATTTAGCGCGTTAGCAATAATTTTTATCGCAGACTCTACTTCCGATTCAGTATAGAGGCAGTCAGCTTTTGCCAGTACTTCCTTTGCTTGTTTGTCAGTAATATTTGTCATTTAACTAACTTCTTTTACAATTCTGTTTTTTTACTTTTTAGATATTCTGAAAATTCACTTCCCAGGACCGAATGGTCCAACGCATAATCCACAGTTGCCTTTAGATAGCCAATTTTACTACCACAATCATAGCGCACCCCTTCAAAATTGAAGGCATATACCGGCTCACTTTCCATTAACATGGCAATTGCATCAGTTAACTGTATCTCCCCGCCAGCACCAGGTTTTACTTTCTCAAGGTACTTGAATATGCCTGGGCTTAAAATATATCTGCCAATCACGGCCTGGTTTGATGGTGCGTCAGCAGGATCCGGTTTCTCGATGATACCGCATATTTTTTTTATACTTTTGTTGCTTTTTTCTTCGCTGTCAATTATTCCATAACTACCAGTCTTGTCCATATCTACTTCTTGTACGCCCAGGATACTACTACCCAGCTTACTAAATTGCGCTGCCATCTGCGCAACAACACCTGTGCTGCTTTTAATAAGATCATCTGCCAAAAGCACGGCGAAAGGTTCGTTACCAATAACCTGTTTTGTGCATAGAACCGCATGACCCAGACCCTTGGCTTCTGCCTGACGCAGGTAAACGCAGGTAACATGTTTAGGGACAATATTTCTGACCAAACTTAGTGACTCTTGCTTACCGCGATTTTCTAATTCTACCTCCAGCTCATAGGCTTTATCAAAGTGATCTGGTATTGCCCGCTTGGTACGTCCTATTACAAATATTAATTCGGTTACTCCAGCTTCCACAGCCTCTTCTACCGCATATTGAATAAGCGGTTTATCGACTATTGGTAACATTTCCTTGGGCATGGCTTTTGTCGCTGGTAAAAACCGGGTGCCCAATCCTGCTACCGGAAAAACTGCCTTTGTAATCTTGCTCATATTAATATGCCCAGTAACACCCGGCTTTCCTGATAGAACCCGGGCGATTAGTTATATTTATTTTACAATTCCTTTTTTTTCAAGCAAGCTAATTGTTTCTGCAACACAACCATCAAGATTCATGATATCTGTATTCAGGACAAGATCGGGTGTTTCAGGAATTTCATACGGCGATGAAATACCTGTAAAATCATTTATTTTTCCTTCGCGTGCTTTTTTATAAAGTCCCTTAACGTCTCGTTGCTCACAAGTCTCTACAGAACAATCACAATGAATTTCAATGTAATCATTTCCCAACAATTCTTTTACAAATGCCCTGTCTTTTTTAAATGGAGAGATAAAAGCAGTCAGCGCTATAACGCCGGTATCAATAAACAATTTGCACATTTCCGCGATTCGGCGAATATTCTCAGTCCTGTCTTCAATACTGAAGCCAAGATCAGAACACAGGCCATGACGAACATTATCACCATCAAAAACATATGTACGGACCAGCTTTTGATGTAACTTTTCCTCAACAGAATGTGCGATTGTGGATTTACCGGAACCAGATAAACCTGTAAACCAGATAACCGCACCTTTGTGGCCGTTTAGCTTCTCGCGTCTATCCCTGGTGACGGTGGCATTGTGCCAGACGGTATTCGTACTAGCATTATTATTGCTGCTCGGCATATTTCTGTTTAATCTAATTATGAATTATTATTAAATGTTCTGCCAATTCCATAGTACTCAAAGCCTCTGAGTTGAACTGTCTCCGGCTCATATTGATTACGCCCATCAAAAATGACAGCTTCTTGCAAGTTTTCTTTCATTTTTAAAAAATCAGGCCTGCGAAACTGCTTCCACTCTGTGATTAATAATAAAGCGTCAGCATTATTCAAAGCACTATACTGATCATCTAGCAGGCGCACCAATTCATGGTGTTCAACTTCATTTTTAATTTCAATTAATGCTGTTTCTGTGGCGACCGGATCAAATGCCTGTATTTTCGCACCCGCATCCGTAAGGGATTTTATAATCTCTATTGATGGCGCTTCCCGCATATCGTCTGTACCTGGTTTAAATGCAAGACCCCAAATTGCAAATGTCCTGCCTTTTAGATTTTTGCCGAATCGTTTTTTTACTTTTTCAGCCAAAACAATTTTCTGGTGATTATTTCGATTTTCTACTGCATTTAGAATAACTGGATCAAATTTATAGTTACCCGCCATATGCACCAAAGCTTTAACATCCTTCGGAAAGCATGACCCGCCATAACCTGCGCCCGGGTAGATAAAGGAATAACCAATTCTACTGTCGGAACCAATTCCCAGCCGTACCTGCTCAACATCTACATCCATTAAATCACAAAGATTTGCAATTTCATTCATAAAAGAGATTTTGGTCGCTAACATGGCATTGGCAGTATATTTCGTCATTTCCGCATCGCGTATACCCATTTTTATTATTCGCTCATGATTTCGGGTAAACGGAGCATATAATTCAGACATAATTTCTGCAGCCTTTTTGCTCTCTACCCCCAGGATTATTCGATCAGGTTTTAAAAAATCATCGACTGCCGCACCTTCCTTGAGAAACTCGGGGTTACTCACCACATCGAAATCTATATTTTTACCCCTTTTTTTTAGCCTGGATATAACTTCGTTCCGAACTTTATCAGCCGTTCCAACGGGTACTGTTGATTTATCAACAATTACTGCGTAGTTATCCATATGATTGCCAATCTGGGCAGCTACATCCAATACATATTGCAAATCTGCTGAACCGTCCTCACCTGGTGGTGTTCCCACAGCAATAAAGTATATATTTGAAAAATCTATGCCTTCTTTAATATCTGTTGTAAATTTCAGCCGGCCATCGTGCACATTCCTGATAACTATTTCATCAAGTCCAGGCTCATAAATAGGAATTTCTCCTTCAGCCAGCTTCCTGATTTTGCTTTCATCAGTATCAACACAAATGACATCATTTCCCATTTCTGAAAAACATGCGCCTGTTACCAGGCCAACATAACCGGTACCAATAATTGTTAATTTCATTTTTATATTATTCTAAAATGTTACGGTTTTCCGTTAATAGCTTATTTATTAATTTGGTATACATTCTCGTTTTTTTTACTTATTTTTGCTTTTGACAACTCCGGGACAAATTCCGAGACTATTTTTCTTATTTCCTCCTTTTTATTTTCTTTACAGGCTACAACCAGCCTTTCAGTATCATTGTCTATTTTTTCCTCGTCTATACTTCTACCCTTTGCCAAAAAAATTTTTGGGTGAACCGTATCTTTCAGTTTTTCTTTTTCGTGGAATAATTCCTCGTATAGCTTTTCACCAGGTCGTAAACCAGTATAGGTAATTTCAATTTCTTCTCCCGGTATTTTACCGGATAAAAGGATCATTTGTTCTGCCAAATAAGAAATTTTGATAGGGTCACCCATATCCAGTACAAATATTTCACCCCCATCTCCGATGACACCCGACTGAAGTATCAACTGGGCTGCTTCAGGTATCGACATAAAATACCTGGTAATATCCGGATGGGTTACTGTTACTGGTCCATTGTTTTTTATTTGTTTCCGGAATAACGGAATAACACTTCCTGCTGAATCAAGTACATTGCCAAATCTAACGGTAATAAATTTTGTTGGAGACTGTTTATTTATCTTTTGGCAAATAATTTCGGCACTTCTTTTGGTTGCGCCCATAATATTTGTTGGATTGACGGCCTTGTCAGACGAGACCAGCACAAATACCTTGCAACCATGTTTGTCACTACAGGCTGCCAAAGTGTTAGTGCCGAGAATATTATTGAGTGCCGCCGCCCTGTATTGATTCTCCAGAAGTGGTACATGCTTGTAAGCCGCTGCATGAAAGACTATATCCGGCTTATGATGTGAAAAAACTTCTTCAAGCAAAACAGCATCGCAAACATCTCCCAGCACAGACTCAAGCTTTAAATTAGGAAGCGCTTGTTTTAACTCAAGATCAATCGTATAAAGGTTATACTCACTTTGATCAAGCACTATCAACAAGCGAGGCCCTAATTTCGCTATTTGCCTGCACAGCTCGGCGCCTATTGATCCCCCGCCGCCGCTTACCAATACAGTTTTACCATTAAAACCTTCATTTATACTGGTCCAATCCAGCGATACCTGTTCTCTGCCGAGCAGGTCACTAATTGAAACTTCCCTGATTGACTGAACGGACAGTTTTCCTGAGGCCAGGTCCTGTATTTTGGGCAAGGTTCTAAAACTTACTTTGCTTTTTTCGCATACCTGAACAATGTGCCGCATCGCCCTGGCATTTATTGATGGCATTGCAATGACAATTTGTTCTATATCATGTTTCCTGGTAATAGTGGGTATGTCATCACAGCTTCCAAGTACACGTATACCATGTATTTCTCTGCCAATTTTTTTTTCGTCATCATCAACAAACCCGATAGGCAGAAAGTCACGCATATTATCTCGCATTAAATCCCTGACAAGAAGATCCCCCGCGCTGCCTGCACCGACAATTAATAATCTTTTTCCATCTGTAAAATACATTTGGCGATCGGTAAACCATCGATACAAAAATCTTGGCCCGCTTAACAAACCAAGGAGCAAAATTCCGTAAATAGGAAAAACCGATCGAGGAACATTGTGTAACCTGGTAAATAAAAAAACTATTAGCGTTGTCGCTAATAGCCCGACAACAACCGCTTTTGTGATCCTGACCAAATCCGGCATAGATGCAAAACGCCATACGCCACGATAGAGCCCGAAACGCCAAAAGACCACGGCCTGTATCACAGCAACCAGTGGAAATAGCACAAGTGCACTATTGAGGTAAGGCTGTGGAATTTCCTGTAAATTGAAGCGCAGCCAGTAAGCCAAAAACCATGCGACCGGCACCATGATTAAATCATGGGAAAATGCTGTATATTTACTGCGTAATCTTCCAAGCATATTATAAGTCTACATCAAGTTGCGTTAACACTTTTTTTCAGGGTTATATGTATCATGAAAACGATGGCAATATACAGGATGATAAAAAACCCCACAATAAAAAACTGCGCCATCGCAGATGCGTTATTTCCAGCAATAGCCATTATCCCACTAACAAACATCAAGCAGTATTCTGTTAGGACGGTTCTTCTGTGACTCCAGCCTGACTCGACTAGCTGCTGATAATAATGCTGTTTATGGGCAATCCATATTTTTTGTTTTTTTGATAGTCGTGTTATCAAGGTTATTGTAGCATCTATAATAAATGGCGAAAATATAATTACTGATAACCAAATTGGCATAACATCAGTTTTGTCAGCGATCAGCATCAGTGCAGCAGCAAGATATCCAAGCAAAGAAGAACCCGAATCACCCATAAATATTTTTGCTGGCGGAAAATTGAAAATAAGGAATCCCAGTGTTGCGGCAACTACGATAAGCGAGACCGTCGCCATGATCTGAGAGTCTGAAATAAAAACAAAAGCGAGCACACTAAACCCGATAACAGTCATGCCGCCTGCAAAGCCATCCATGCCATCCATAAAATTATAAAGGTTAGTCATCCAGGTAATAAGCAGAATTGTCAACAACCATGAAACTGGTTTTGAAAGTAATATTTCTCCGCCCCCCGGAAAAATAACAGAGTTGAGGCCATACCCTGCATAAACTAACCAGCCTGCTGCCGAGAGATGGAAACCTAAACGTAAAATAGATGGCACGTGCCTTATGTCATCTATTATGGAAATAGAGAATATAATAAGTACACCAATTGCAATATTGATAACTGATTCAGGCAACGCCGCTATATTTACAATAAACATAAAGAATAGTGTTGCCGCAATTGCTAATCCGCCACTTCTTTGTATCGGTGTGGTATGCAATGACCTGCTATTGGGTTGGTCAAGTAATTTGATTCCTAACCTGTTGGAAAAAAGTAGCCAGGTTAACGTCGTTGACAAGAGAAATGAGATAATTATCAGGGTAATCATTCTTTATTCCGCATTGAGCATATCTGTTAATACACTATAGAATGTCTCTGTTGGCGTGTAACCCAATTCATTTTTTATTTTATCTGCTGAATAACACGCATTACCAAATAATTTATAATATACGTTTGTGTTAAATGGTATTTTTATTCTTGTTATAATGGTAATAGCATCACCTGTCAGTGCCAGAAATTTAAATAAAAATAATGGTATGTGAATTTTTGTTACCTTGCCGGTCATTTCGCCTAACGCTTTTGTTAAATCAGTTGTTGAATAAGACTGGTCATCAGTAACAATATATTTTTTATTTCCTGATTTATTACTTGAAATAATACAATAAATCGCTTGCACAACATCACCGATATAAACCATTGACCGATTATTTCTAACAATTGGTAGCGGAAACGATTTTCCTGATGTAGCGTGTGTTAGTAAATTTTTTATGTTCCCTTTTACGCCAGGCCCATAAACAAGTGGCAGTCTTAATACACTCGTTTTTACTGAATGTTCTGCTCCCCATTTTAGGATAATTTTTTCTGCATCCAGTCTTGCTCTGCCATATTCATCATCTGGATTCTCCTGGTCTGCCTCATCAAGGCACTTTGTTTTGTTGGTACCCATAACCTTTATGCTACTGATATAGATGACAGAGGTTACGTCCTCTCTTAATGCTTCCTGCAATATATTTTTTGTTCCAGTCAGGCTAACCCTTAAGTGTGTGCCTTTATTTTTTTGCTCAACATGTGCGCTACCTGCCATATGAACAATAATGTCAATATTTTTACAGCAGCCGCTTAAGCTGTCACTCTTTGTAATATCACCAAAGTAGTAATTATAGCTGGAAGGACTGTCTGTTTTGGCGTTATGGCGCGTTAGAACCGTTACATTAGCACCCAGGTTAGACAGGTTGTCTACCAGGTAACTTCCGATAAACCCCGTCCCACCGGTGACAAGTATATTTTTATTTTGCACGGTTTCCTTAAACTGTGATAATTTTTTATTCATGGCAACAGTTAAGGAAAACATTTTATAATCCTGATGGGCTAGTCTCTGTTATAAATATCTTCGAATCGTTCTATGTCATCTTCACCTAAATACTCTCCAGACTGTACTTCAATGATTTCAAGATCCTGGTCGTGTTTATTTTCAAGCCTGTGCTTCATGCCAATTGGAATATAAGTTGATTCATTTTCATTTAGAATGATATTTTCATCGCCACGGGTTATGTCTGCTGTTCCCCTAACAACCACCCAGTGCTCGGCACGTTGCAGGTGACGTTGCAGTGACAACGAAGCGCCGGGTTTTACGCTTATACGTTTAACCTGAAATTGTGGACCAACGTCGACAGTTTGGTAATACCCCCAGGGACGAAACACTTTTGTATGTGAATGGATTTGACGCCGTTTCTCTACTTCCAGCCGTTTCACGATCTCTTTAACATCCTGTGAATTCTCTTTACTGGCCACCAGAACTGCATCAGCAGTTTCGACAACTATCACATCTTTTAGCCCTACTACGGCCAACATTCTGTCCCTGGCAACTAAAAAAGAATTTTTTGTTCTTAACGTGTAACAATCACCTCTTACGTAGTTACCTGCTTGATCATTTTCCATTACCGCTGCCAATGACGACCAGGAGCCTATATCTGACCAGCCGGCCTCAAGGCTTACAACCGCCGCGTGGGGTGTTTTTTCCATGACCGCATAGTCAATAGATATATTTTTACACCTGGAAAAACTATCGGTCTCAATTCGCAAAAAATCAAGGTCATCATAACTTTTTGTAACAGCTTCCTGGCAAAGTTTTACAATATCATTTTCGTATTTACCCAGTTCTTTTAGCCAAACACTTGCCTTGACAACAAACATGCCACTGTTCCAGAGGTAGTCACCCTGTTTTATATATTTTTTGGCGGTATCCAGGTCAGGCTTTTCAACAAATGATTCTACCGAGTTATCTTTACCTTTTTTAATATAGCCATACCCTGTTTCAGGGCTTGTTGGTATGACGCCAAACGCAACCAACCTGTCTTCATTTGCCAGCCTGACCGCTTCTGTTAATGCTGATTGAAATGCTTGCTGATTTTTAATGACATGATCTGCGGGCATGACAACTAATATAACGTCACTACTATCTTTGGTATTCTGCATGGTAGTGATAGCAGCCAGAGTGAGGGCGGGTGCAGTATTTCGACCAATAGGCTCAAGAATTATTTTTTCAGGGCTAACATCAATGGCGCGCATTTGTTCTGCTACAAGAAAACGGTGAGATTCATTACAAACAATAACAGGTGCGCCGATTGATTCTACACCACTGAACCGCGCCACTGTTTCCTGGAGCAGCGTCTGATCAGTATTCAGCGCAAGTAGCTGTTTTGGGTAATGGGCACGAGACAGCGGCCACAACCTTGAGCCTGTGCCCCCCGATAAAATAACTGGTGTAATTTTTAGCGGCATAGATGGTTAATTAATCTTGTAATAGTCTTTAAACCACTTTACAAATTTAGCCACGCCTTCCTCAACTGATGTGTTTGGCTGGAACGAGACTGCATGCTGTAGTGCGGTGGTATCAGCGGATGTAGCTGGCACATCACCATCCTGCATGGGCAGCATTTCCAGTTCTGCCTTTTTACCCATACAGTCTTCAAGCACCTGTATGTACTTCATTAGCTGAACCGGGTTGCTATTACCGATATTATAAATTCGATACGGGGCATAACTTGTTGCGCTGTCAGGCGCATCACCACGCCAGTCAGTATTGGGTGAAGCAGCCTTATCAATGATGCGAACAACGCCCTCAACAATATCATCAATATAGGTAAAGTCGCGCACCATTTTCCCACCATTAAAAACCGGGATGGGTGTGCCCTCAGCAATGCCTTTTGCAAATTTATAGAGCGCCATGTCAGGCCTGCCCCAGGGACCGTATACCGTAAAAAATCTTAAGCCGGTGCAAGGTAAATTATAAAGATGGGCATAACTGTGGGCCATTAATTCATTTGCTTTTTTACTGGCTGCATACAATGACACCGGGTGATCGACATTGTCATGTTCTGAAAATGGTAATTTTGTATTGGCGCCATAAACAGAACTGGAGGATGCGAATACATAATGGCCAACACCTGATTGCCTGCAACCTTCAAGTACATTGGCAAATCCAAGGAGATTTGCATCGATATAAGCTGCAGGATTTTCAATAGAGTACCTGACGCCTGCCTGGGCCGCGAGATTCATAACAGCATCAAATTTATGCGATTCAAACAGTTTTTTTATACCGGCACGATCTGATATATCCAGCTGTTGGAAAGTAAAATTTTTGTGCTTGTCAATTCTTGCAAGACGATCATTTTTTAAATTAACATCATAATAATCATTTAGATTATCAATGCCATAAACCTTGTCGCCCCGATCAAGCAGGCTTTTCGCCAGCGTTGCGCCAATAAAACCGGCAACGCCGGTTATCATAATATTCTTCATCTAAATAAAATTCCTGGAAATGTTTTCTGATCTTTATTTATTAGTCGTTTTGGTGTCCTGATTCGTCTTGTGCCAATAACGTTTTAATATATCGCTCAACACCTTGTTCTACTGTATAGAAACTGTCTGTATAACCGGCTTTAACCAGTAGATTGATATCTGCTTGTGTAAAACTCTGGTATTTGCCCTTCAGTGCTTCAGGAAAATCAATATATTCAATGATCCCCTTTGATACCAGGGCGCCCAGATCTAGTGGTGATTCTTTATTGTGCTTGCGTAATGTATTCACAGCTGCGACCGCCATGTCATTAAATGGCTGGCTCCTGCCAGTGCCCACATTGTAAATACCACTGACATCAGGATTATCCAGAAAATACATATTAACCTTCATGACATCTTCAACCGAAATGAAATCACGCAACTGGCAACCGTTGTCATAACCGTCGGTACCCTCAAACAACCTGATCTTGCCGTTTTCTTTATACTGGTTATAAAAATGAAATGCGACTGAGGCCATGCGCCCTTTATGCTGCTCACGAATGCCATATACATTAAAATACCTAAAGCCAACGACTTGCGATTTTTTATTGAGCTTTATCTGTCTCACGTACTGGTCAAACAAAAATTTCGAATAACCATAAACGTTTAACGGTGATTCGTGCTCTCGTTCCTCCTTAAAGACAGAACCACCACCATAAACTGATGCAGATGATGCATATAAAAATGAGACATTATTTTTTTGGCAGTAATGAAGTAATGTTTTTGAGTAATCATAATTATTACTCATCATGTACTGGCCATTTTTTTCCATGGTGTCTGAGCATGCACCTTCATGAAAGATTGCATCAAGGTCATAACCCGGAGAATCATTTGTAATATTTTTTATAAATTCTCTTTTGTCGATATAATCGGCAATTTCACAATCAACCAGATTTAAAAATTTATCCGGGTTCTCCAGGTTATCAACAACAACAATATTTTTATGACCTCTGTCATTCAGGGTCTTGACAATATTTGAGCCAATAAATCCGGCCCCGCCAGTTACCACAAACATTTTTTTAATCCTTTTCTTGTGAGGCAGCCAGAATTTCTTCCGGGCTTGCAGTTTCAGAACCCAGTTTGCCAACTACTATTCCTGCAGCAATGTTAGCCAGGTAAAGTGCGTCCTCTGTGCTTGCCCCGGCAGCAAACGCCAGGCCAATACTGGCAATGACCGTGTCCCCGGCACCAGTGACATCAAAAACTTCCAATGCCTGTGCTGGCATATGGGTACATTCGCCGCTTGCCTCGATCAGGGTCATTCCTTCCTCGCTGCGGGTAATCAGAAGCGATTCAAGCTCCAGTTCTTCAATTAATTCCAGTGCCCGTTGCTCCAGATCAGTATCATCAACGAATGGTCCTGTTACCTGCTCAAACTCTTTTCTGTTTGGCGTGATAAGTGTTGCCCCTTTGTAACCATGGTAATCATCGCCTTTGGGATCAACCAATACCGGAATTTTATTTTTTTTGGCGAGGTGAATAATTTCCCGAATATGCCCGAGACCACCCTTTGCGTAGTCAGATATAACTATTAAATCATGCTGTAAAATTATTTTACCGAATATCTGGAGAAGCTGTATTCTGGCATCCTTGCTTACCGGTGAATCAAAATCTACTCGTAATAATTGTTGATTCTGGGAGACAACGCGTAACTTGACTGTGGTGTTTACCATCTTGTCACGGCAAAAATTTATATCAATACCTGCTTTTGTGCTGAGTGTTTCCAGCATATCGGCACCTGGATCATCACCTGTTATCGCAAGCAGGCTGCACTTTCCCCCAAGGGCAGTAACATTCCTGGCAACATTGGCCGCCCCACCCAAGCGTTCTTCTTCCCGGGCGACAGAGACCACTGGTACAGGTGCCTCGGGAGAAATACGATCCACGCCGCCATACCAGTAACGATCCAGCATAACATCGCCTACCACCAGGATACGGGCATTTGAAACTTTTTTGAATAAATCAGCTAACAAATCTTTTCCTCTGCTAACGGGCTAAATCACATTTTTAACGTGAATGTTACCAGTCAAATTGTGAAAAATACCAAAATTACAGGCGACCTGAGTATCACGATGAAGCCCCCTGCGAAACCCCCAGCGAAGCCCGGATTGACTCTAAAGTGCTGATTATCAGTGCTTTTAGGATTAATGTCGATAGAATAATCATAGATAAAAAAATGGCTCCCCTGTAAAAAATGCAGGGAAGCCACCGGGTAAGCGCAAACAACTGTTTTAAAGATTTACGATCTTAAAGACCTGCTTGTTAAAGCTTACTTGCCTGCTTTACCAACAAGAATATAGTCCTTGTTTTTGGCAACTGTTTTAGTGCCAATCCCTTTGACTTTGCTTAGATCTTTTGCAGTTTTGAAATTACCGTTTTTCTTCCGGTAAGCCACAATAGCTTCGGCCTTTTTAAGACCCACACCATTGAGATTCTTTGCCAATGATGCAGCATTTGCGGTGTTGATATTAACGGCTTCGGCCGCGATTGCGCTAAAACTGGCGCCGGCAGCGAATATAGAAACGATCAGTGAGAAAAATATTATGCGAAGAAACTTCATAATTAACCCTCCATGGTTAAACTAGCTTGGTTAGTTCTGCTTGCGTCTACCCTGACTAAAGCAGGGACATAATATGCGATTGATATTTTCTGTCAAGCTTTTTTAATCGATTCGTGGATATTTAGTAATGCTTGTGCAGGATCATCCGCATCAGTAACTGGCCTGCCAATGACAAGATAGTTGGCACCAGACGTTATGGCTGCAACTGGTGAAACAACTCTTTTCTGATCGTTTGGCTTGCTGCCATCAGGGCGAATTCCGGGTGTTACCAGGATAAAATCATCACCAAGCTTCTTCCTGAGCTTGCCTGCTTCAAGCGCCGAACAAACAATGCCATCACAACCGGCTTGTTGGGCATTTTGTGCATATTGGATAACACATTCTTCCATGCTCATCGTGATACCCGCTGCCGACAAATTTTTTTGGTTGTGGCTCGTTAAAATCGTAACCGCGACGAGCAATGGCCGGTGGCTGGTTTTCGTTATGGCCTCCCTGGCCGCAGACATCATTTCCAGCCCGCCTAAGGCATGGACATTAATCATCCAGACACCCATATCGGCAGCAACAGTGCACGCCCTGGCAACGGTAGTGGGAATATCATGGAACTTGAGATCGAGAAATATTTCAAAGCCCCGCTTTTGTAAAACCTCCAGAATCGCCGGTCCTTCTGCAGTAAACAATTCCAGGCCTATTTTTAATCGGCATAATTTTGGGTCAAACATTGCTGCCAGCTTTACTGCGTCTGACTGATTACTTTTATCTATGGCAATAATTATATTTGGTGACGACATACTCATTCCCCGGAAAGTGGACGAATCGTATTCCACTTGTGACAACCAGGACACAACCAATGCATTACTTTTCCCCTGAATCCACAGTTTTTGCACACATAACCTTCATGTTCTTTTTTTAATTCTCCAATCATACCGCGCAGTAATACCAGGTCATTGTCCACGTCTGCGCCCTGTTTCTCCAGTCTCAAATCAAGCAGCCGGTAAAGACCATGGACAGTCGGCTTTTTTCTCAACCATTCGATGACAAAATTTTCAGCTGCAGCATGGCCTTGCTCTTTGCTGATGATACTGCTCATAACCTGCATAATGCTGATGGTTTTGTGTTTATCCAATGCTGTTTGAAAAAATTTAACCAGTCCCTCTTTGTCATTAAGCGCCATAAAGCTGTCACGTACTTTTTCAGCCACTTCTCCCAAAAACATAGCATCCTGCTCGCCAATCTGGCTCCATACTTTGATGGCTTCCCTGTGATTTGACAGTTCGGCCTCAATATTTCCAATAATCAGGCTTGCCCGCACACAACCCGGTTCTGTGCTCAATGCCTGCCTGGCAAGTTTACTTGCGGCTGTAAAATCACTTGCTGTTATGGCTGCGTCTGCTAACTCGCAATGATATTGAGCAATAATATCGTTCATGGGTGTACGGTCAATGACTGACAACTTATTGGCAATTTCTATTGCCTTCTTCCACTCTTTTTCGTATTCGTATATTTGTAATAACGAACGCAAGACTTCCCTGCCTTGCTTGCGATCTTCCGTCAGTTCCTGGAACAGGTTTTCCGCGCGATCATACAAGCCAGCTTTCAGGTAGTCTCTACCCAGCTCCATTAGGGCCAGCGAGCGTTGCTCATTGCTCAACGCTGGTCGCGCCATCAGGTTTTGATGAATTCTAATGGCTCTTTCCACCTCACCTCTTCTTCTGAACAGATTTCCCAGCGCCAGATGGGTTTCGATTGTTTCAGAATTCACTTCGAGTACCTGAACAAACACTTCTATGGCTTTGTCTGGTTCTTCATTGAGCAGGTAATTCAGGCCCTTGAAATAGGCTGATGGCAGGTCAAAATCTGTATTTTTGAATTTTCTGGAATAGCCAAACCAGGCAATCAGCCAGCCACTGGCAACTGCTGAAGCCAGCACAAGCCAATAGAATCCAGCACCGGCACTATCCATGCTAGACGGCGTCTTTAAGTGGAAGTGATCTCAGATTTGATACTTCCTGCTCTGCTTGCTTTGCTTCTTTTCTCGCTGCTGTGGCAACACCCTGCAATCTCATGATAGTTTTCAGGCTAACAAGATAACCAACAATTATTCCCAGCACCAGGACCGCCAAAAGGAGAACAGAGAGCGGTAACGTCCAGTCAATACCAAAGTAGTAAGACAAGGTGACAACGTGGCTGTTTTTTACTGCAAATGTAATTGCTAAAAATATAACGGGGATTGAGAAAATAATATAAAAAATAGGTCGCATTGGTTTTAAACCTTGTTAATTAATAATACAGGAATCCAGATACACGGCTTATCCGACTATTGCATTTTACACTGTTTAAATGTATTTTTTCAGTGTGTTTAAATAAAAAAACATAAAAAAAGGCACCTCTCAGGATGCCGTTTTTTATTTGGATTAGGTTAATTTATTCAAAGATTGTTCACTCGCTCTCGAAGCTCTTTGCCTGGCTTGAAATGCGGGACATGTTTATCTGGTACCTCTACAGCCGCCCCGGTTTTAGGGTTTCTGCCCATTCTTGGAGGCCGGTAGTGCAATGAAAAACTACCAAAACCACGAACTTCAATACGGTCACCGCCTGCTAATGCAGATGACATTTGCTCCAGCAATTCCTTTACTGCCAGCTCAACATCCCTGTCATCAAGTTGAGGCTGGCTTGCCGATAGCGCTTCAATTAGTTCTGACTTTGTCATTGCCATGTCCCGATCTAATGTCCCATAGTTACTTCTAGCCTGGTTTTAGCTTTCTTCGTCGTCTTGACTATCAAGCTGCTCCTTGAGTTTATCACCCAGGGATACGCCTGGTGTAGCTTTTCTGGCGTATTCCTGCACTGCTTCATTTTCATCTGCCATATCCTTGGCCTTGACAGACAGGGATATTTTCCTGTTTTTGCGGTCAATAGTGGTGATTTTAGCTTCTATTGTCTCGCCTTCATTAAGGACTGTGCGCGCATCCTCAACCCTGTCTCTGGATAACTCTGACGCCCTCAGGTAGCCATCAATATCATCGGCCAACTTAACCACAGCACCCTTTGGCTCAACACTGGTAATAGTTCCGGTAACAACAGAACCTTTCCCATGTTCAGAAACATAGCTCGTGAATGGGTCACCTGCAAGTTGTTTTATCCCTAAAGATATACGTTCACGCTCTGCATCAACAGCTAAAACGGTCGCTTCGACCTCGTCACCTTTCTTGAAATCGTGGACAGCTTCTTCGCCTTCACGTGCCCAGCTGAGATCACTTAAATGAATCAGGCCGTCAATACCGCCGTCGAGACCGACGAAAATACCGAAATCAGTAATAGACTTAATGGCGCCATGAACCGTGTCATTCTTGTTATGGGTGGCGGCAAACTCTTCCCATGGGTTGGGTTTACATTGTTTCATACCTAATGATATGCGACGGCGCTCAGTATCTATGTCGAGTATCATGACCTCAACTTCATCCCCCAACTGTACGACTTTTGAGGGGTGAATATTCTTGTTAGTCCAGTCCATTTCAGATACGTGAACCAAACCCTCAATGCCTTCTTCAATTTCAACAAAAGAACCATAGTCCGTGATGTTGGTTATTTTACCAAATAGCCTGGAATTTTCAGGATATCGGCGGGCAATATCTTCCCAGGGATCAGCACCAAGCTGTTTCAGGCCAAGGGAGACACGATTACGCTCACGATCATAACGCAGGACTTTTGCCTCGATCTCGTCACCAATATTTAGCAATTCTGAAGGATGTTTAACACGTTTCCAGGCCATATCGGTGATATGCAATAACCCGTCGAGACCACCAAGATCTACAAAAGCACCGTAATCTGTCAGATTTTTAATGACACCCTTGATGACTTTGCCTTCTTCCAGGTTTGCCAGCAGCTCTTCCCGCTCGACAGTCATTTCGGTTTCAACCACGGCTCGGCGGGAAACAACGACATTATTGCGCTTTTTATCAATTTTGATGACCTTGAATTCCAGCTCCTTGCCTTCAAGATAACTGGGGTCACGGATGGGTCGTACATCAACCAGTGAACCGGGTAAGAATGCCCGTACCGACTCGATGGCAACCGTAAAACCACCCTTGACCTTGCCGGTCATAACGCCTGTGACAATACGATCTTCCTCGTGGGCTTTTTCAAGCTCATCCCAGGACTTGGCACGCATGGCTTTTTCGCGTGAGAGTCGCGTGGAGCCCATACCGTCTTCTAATTGTTCAATCACAACCTCGACTTGATCACCGACTATTACGGTCATCTCACCCAGATCATTTTTAAATTCTATTGCAGGTATCATGCCTTCTGATTTAAGGCCTGCATTAACGACTATATAATCGTCGCTTACCTGTACGACTTCGCCCATGATCAATTGACCAGGCTGCATTTTTAGATTGCTCAGACTCTGCTCGAACAATTCAGCAAAACTTTCGCTCATAATATATTTTCTATTGGGAAAAACAGGGCCGAATGGCCTGCGCTCCGAATGGTTTGTACCTAATCCAGTCGTTTTGAATCAGGGATGGTTAAATTTAGGAGTAAAACACTCCGCCCTTATTGCTCCGTTCTTACCTTAAAAACACTAACAACTTCTAATCAGCCTTACTTAGCATACTTTTAAACAAAAACTAGTCATTTGATACTGCCAGTTTTTGAGTCCAGGAGATCAAGCACTTTTTGTACCACCTCCTGGGCATCCAGTCCGGAACTATCCAGAATATGCGCATCGACAGCGGGTTTGAGCGGGGCTACCGTTCGCGCCTGGTCTCTGGCATCACGCACCTGAATCTCTTCCAGAAGGCGCGCAAGATTAACATCGAAGCCCTTTTCCTTCAACTGCTTATAGCGTCTTTGGGCCCTTATTTCCGGATTTGCTGTAAGGTAAATTTTGAGCCTGGCAGCCGGAAATACATTGGTGCCCATATCCCTGCCATCCGCGACCAGACCAGGTAATCGGGCAAATGCTTGTTGTTTGAGCAGTAGTGCCGCTCTTACCTGGGGCATCACCGCGACCTGGGATGCCAACTCGGCAATTTCCTCTGTGCGCAGGGCATCACCAATCTCTTTCCCCGCCAGTGATACTGAAGGCGGGGCGTTTTTTTGGGGAATAAATTTAATATCCAGATCTTTGGCGACCTGCGCAACCTGGGTTTCATCAGTCATATCAATACCCTGGGCCTGGCTGGCAAATGCAGTTATTCGATATAACGCGCCACTATCGAGAAAATGCCAGCCCAGTTTCTGGGCCAGCATCTGGCCCACCGTACCTTTACCTGAACCACTGGGCCCATCGACGGTTATCACGGGAACCTGTTTTTTTTCTGTCATCGAATCCTGAGTTGTTATGAATGCTGGCTTTGGATATTCAGCCCACTGCTACTGGCCAGGGCTACAAAATCCGGGAACGAAGTGGCAACATTGGCACAATTCTCGATCTCTATCTGGTCATTGGCCCGCAGACCAGCAATGGCAAACGCCATGGCAATACGGTGATCGCCGACACTGTCGACCCTGCCACCACCGTAGGAACCGCCCCTGATAATAATGCCGTCGGGTTTTTCCTGGACATCAACACCAAGGGTTTTGAGTCCCGCTGCCATTGCCGCAATGCGATCACTCTCTTTTACCCGCAGTTCTTTTGCCCCGGACAAACTTGTAACACCTTCCGCACAGGCAGCGGCCACGAAAATGACCGGAAACTCATCGATGGCCAAAGGCACCTGATCTTCGGGTATCTCTATTCCCTTTAATTTCGCTGACCGGACATGGATATCAGCAACAGGCTCGCCGCCTATTACACGCTTGTTTTTTAGCTGAATATCAGCACCCATCAATAAAAGTATATTGATAATGCCTGTTCTTGTCGGGTTGATGCCCACATGTTCGAGTACGATTTCAGAATCTTTGGCAATACTGGCCGCTACCACAAAAAATGCGGCTGAAGAAATATCTGCTGGCACATCAATATTACATGCGGTCAGTTTACCGCCGCCTGTTAGTGAGACTTGTGGGAAATCAGATTCCACCCCATAACCAAAACCCCTCAACATGCGTTCAGTGTGATCCCGTGTTGGTGCCGGTTCAGTAACGCTTGTTTTACCCTGGGCATATAATCCCGCCAGTAATAAAGCCGATTTAAC
>CAJVXY010000030.1 GCA_913009895.1 uncultured Acidiferrobacteraceae bacterium
TCATTGTTATATATCTTTTTTTGTTTTTTTAATGATACGGCGACCACCGAGATCTACACTCTTTCCCTACAACGACGCTCTTCCGATCTCTTGTCTGAGAACTTGCTGATTAGGATTATAGGTTAATAGTTGGTTTCAATCGAGTCTGACCCTTTTGTTCTTTTTGAATAATCTCAAGGCCTGATATTTCTCTCTCAACCCATACTTGTAAATTGTAAACTTCTTGTAATTCCATATTTTATTTACCTGTGCTTATAATTTAGCGTGATGGAGTTGACGACATATAACGCCTCACATCAGCCGATGCAAAAAGCAGAGCGAAGCGTCGCTTTTTGTGGTCGGCTGATGTGACTGTTATGTGCTTTTTTGTTTAACATGAATTCCATATAAATACAGCGCAAGCGAAATAACAATAAAAATATAAATCAGAACATTGAACCAAACTAGCACTTCATTAATCCCATATTGTTGATGTTCACTCACAATCTTTGCTGTGATGATTACAGCCAGTATTGCAGGAAATAGCATGGTATACAGAAAGGAGGCCCAGTTAAGAAATACCGGGTAATTATTTAAATATGACTTCCCTTCTCGGGTAAATGCCGTTTCATTGTATTCTGAACTCAACTGTTCCTCTAGAGCATGAAGATAATTGTATTGTCGTTCAATAAATATTACGGATTGAAAATACTTAATAACAACAGAGAGAAGCACAAACCAAATGATACTTTGAATGTACATCAAATCTATTTTTGTTTTAACTTCTAGTTTTTTCTCGATCAACTGAGCTAACAGGTTTGATGCTTCGGCTGGCGTATAAATTTGAAATAACATAACCACCAATAGCAGTAATGTTGACAAAAAAAGGTGATCTCTTTTCTTCAGATGAGTCTGGAGAAAATCAAAGGTGTGCGAGTAATGCTCAGAAAGGACTTGTAATTTATCAGAAACCACGCCAATACAATCCTATCTCGATGAGTGATTTAATACATCAATCACATTGCTTTCTGAGAAGCCAGTATTCCACGAGTATTTGGCCTTTAGTTCATTTGGAATAGCGCATGAACCATCAAGCTTTACAACTGCGAGGTAATTTCTAGATTGAATACTTTGATATGCTTCAAAGTTAATCCAGTTAACAAATCCTATAGCATTTCTATCTTTGTGAGGTGCATTTGCGTGCTTTCCCACGATAAATAAAGTGTGGGTTGCATCATTAATTTTTCTTGTGAGTCCAGCCTTAATTCGACCGATATTGTTTGTATTGATTTCTCCAGGGGTTTCATCTTTGAAAACAAAGTCAAATTCAGGATTTGCGTCCCATGCCTCCAATAAATATTTATACCTACGGTCATGGTCATAGTCGAAACTGACGAAAACTTGTTTCTTTCTCATGTCATCTCCTTTTGCACATAACGCCGCCATAAACGGCGCGAGCTTGCGAGCGTCCGGCGACCGAAGGGAGCGAATTTAATGGCTTTGTTAGGCACGTTGTGACTCATATATTGATTTTAACTTTTCAATTGGCATGGCCGGTTTTTCCGTATGAACCATAGCATGACAATTTGGACATAAAGGAATTAAATCTTTCGTGGGATCTATAATATGTTCGCCATTTGAATAGGCTAAATCAATTCTGTGATGAACATGTATATAGTTTTTGCCTATTTCTCCATACTCTTTCTCGAAACTAATGGAGCAAACATTACATTTATATCCAAAATGCTCCAAACACCTTCTCCGAGCTAAACTATCACGCTCGATAGCGGTTGAGCTTACGGAATACCTTTTCCCTTCAAAATAAACAATTTCCCCTGATCTTTTTGTTCCTTTGCATTTTGATAATGTCCATCTTGGATTCTCACCTTTTGCTACTGAAGAGTCTGAGGCAACCCATAGCTCTTGAGGGTCAATATCTGTAAGTGCTGCGGCTCTTTGATGAGAATACCCTAATATTGAATTTTCGTTATCAAAAATATAATCGCCTGTCACCTCGAATACACATTTCCGCTTGCCACTTGCTGTCAGAATAATCTGATCACCAATTACAACTTCTGAATAAAGATTCCATAAACTTGGCCCGGCCATCATGGCATTTGAAACATCGGCTCTAATTCGTTTTATTTCCGTTGATATTTCTTTACTGCTTTGTGGGTTCAGGTGAGTCAAATCTCCGAGGTCAGACCATCCAATGGCAATCCTGCCTTTTTCTTTCATTAGCTGAAGCGCATCTTCAGATTTTTCGTGATGTGCTACTAGCCTCCAGATTTGCATTGGTTCTCCTTAGTGCCTAACAGTGTATTAGACAGCGTGCTATATAACACCCTAAATCAGGGTATTAGGCGGCGTTCCGCCTAATTCGAAATACACAGCCATTCCTGGCAATGCCAAAATAAAAAAATGAGTCGATCGATAAGCCGGGTTCTGTCGTGGACAGTCATTCATCTGGGACATGTGTCACCACATGCCTCAAGCAGCCTACCCGGGAGCGGTACGGGTCGCACCATTACTCCCCTATTTGGCCTTGCTCCGAGTGGGGTTTACCTAGCCGCCGAATGTTACCACCGACGCGGTGCGCTCTTACCGCACCATTTCACCCTTACCATGGCTATATATTGATATAGAATGGCGGTATATTTTCTGTTGCACTTTCCGTGGACTCACGCCCCCCAGGCGTTACCTGGCACTCTACCCTGTGGAGCCCGGACTTTCCTCCCCGCACACAAGGCGCGAGGCGACTGTCTGATCGACTCGGGATAATTATACCTGTTTCGAGATCTGGTGAATGGCTTTTGGTTGAATTTTTTATTCTACGAACGATTTGAGTTGTTTATAAACGGCACTTTACGGTTATCTGCGTATTAGCTGGGCCTTAACAAACGCATTAAACTTCGTGACCGGCAGCGGTCTACTGATCAAAAAACCCTGTATCGTGTCGCAGCCTAATTTGGTTAACAGTTCCAGTGCCGGCTTATTTTCCACACCTTCTGCGACAACGCTTAAACCAAGATTATGTGCCAGCTCAATGGTTGAATGCACGACGGCCTGATCATCCTTGTTTTCTACCATTTCATTTATAAATGTCTGGTCTATTTTTAATTCACTAACCGGCAAACGCCTTAGTCGGCTTAACGATGAATAACCCGTACCATAATCATCAATTGATAACTCCACGCCCAATGAACATAAATGTTCGAGCACCTCGGCCAGTCGATCATACTCTGACAGGAACAGGTTTTCTGTGATTTCAAACGTTAATAACCTGCCATCACTTTTATCTTTAATGATCCGGTCTATCTTTTTCCTAAAGTCAGGATGCATGAGTGTTTGCGGTGATAAGTTTACCGCTACACGTTTAATGCCGTAATTACTTTTCCACACCTTTGCCTGTGCCAGTGCTGTTGCTATTGCCCAATATGTGTACTCGTCAATCAAGCCATTCTGCTCCAGAACACGAATAAATATACCCGGTGGCACGTTGCCACGATCTTTAGTGTACCAGCGCCCTAAAGCTTCCGCTGAAACAACCTTTTTGCTCCGGGCACTGATTATTGGCTGGTAGTGCAACTCGAACTGTTTCTCATCAAGCGCTTTTCGCAGATCAGCGGCCATCGCCAGATGACCTTGTGCCAGGTGGTCATGGTCCGGCCTGTAGACACACACTTTAACGCTACTTTTTTTTGCTTCATACATGGCAAAATCCGCATGACTTAACAGGTTGCCAATACTTTCCCCATGTTCGGGGTAAACAGCTACACCAATACTGGCATTAACCACAATCGTATTTTGCTCAATGGTAAAGGTATCTTTCAGACAATTAATAAAGTTCTCTGCCCGCTTGACCACATGTTTCTGAGTAAGGCCTGGCAATACAATAATAAATTCATCACCACCTAGTCGTGCCAGTGTTTCGTTATATCTAACCTCACCTTTAAAACGGCGTGCTATTTTATTCAGCAAACTGTCGCCCAAATCGTGACCGAGCATGTCATTAATACCTTTAAAACTATCAATATCTACCAACAATATGCCAATGGTGCTGTCATCACTCTCTGCTTCGACGATCTCACGTGAGAGACGATCATAAAATAACGAGCGATTAGGCAATCCGGTAACAGAATCATATAACGACAGGTATTCCAGTTCTTTACTGCTTTCGATGAGTTGTTTATTCAGATGTTCAAGCCTGCTGCGATAATCTTCAGTTAACGCATGTGATTCTTCCATACTTTTAACCGCCATGGCGTTCTCGATGGCAATAGAAACAATACTGGCAAACAACTGCAGTAAATTTAAATCTTTTTTATCAAAACCGGTGTCATTATTTTTATTTAAACCGGCAATGCCACCAAGAAAATGTTTTTTGCCCTGTAAAGGTACCAGGATCATGTTGCCAACTTCATGCTCCCAGCGATTTTTTTCATCGTCACTAAGTTCATTCAACATGCCCCGCCACCAGGGCCTTTTATGCTTCCACACCCAGCCACAAACCCCATACTCTATGGGCAATGCTTCACCAACAATCTCAGCGGCATTCTTGCCGGCACCACCTCGGTACGTATAGGTTTCACAGTTAGCATCCAGGATCGGAATCAATAATGTTTCAGCATCAATCAACTCTAATGCTCGCTCAGAGACGATCTGGAAAATCTTCTCTATATCCAACTCACTGCCGATTTCAGTGAAAGTTTGCTGCAACAACCCAATCTCAGTCTCTTTTTGTTTAAGACTGCGATTAAGCTCGATAATATTTGGTGAATTTTTTTTATCCATAATCAATATGACTTATTCCACTAAAATCAATGGGTTATATATGAATATAACAAAAAAAGTATAGCCCATTCCCCAGCCCAATGAAGGGTTCAAAGTCACGATTTTGACGGTTGCATGGCTTTACCGATTAAGAAATATTCGAGTTGTTATGAATTGGACGAGGTAAACCAAGCCATATTCCACAAACAGACAGCGACAAAGCTGGACTTCTCTCTTTCTTCTGGATATTTACCATGTATGATTTGAGCTATTTGTCTCCTGGTCTATTTGCCTTATGAATTTTAAGGGCCATGTCATAAACCTGGTTTTTCTTCATGTTGGTCAACTCAACGACAAGAGCAACGGCCTGACTGAGCGATAGACCGGGGCTTATTTCCACTAGAAATTTATGTAATAAGTGCTCGGCCCGCTTGCTCTCGATCGTCTCTAGCATCTTCAAATCAGCACCGGCGAGAATAACCACGAACTCGCCTAATTTTTGTTTCTCATCCTGTTTTATCCGCTGGATTAGTCCGGAAAGGCTGTCTGACCTGATAGTTTCAAAACGCTTGGTCATTTCCCGGGCAATCACGGCTTCTCGATCACCGAAAATTGCCAGCATATCGGTCAGGGAGGGCAAAATTCGATGGCTACTTTCGTAAAATATGATGGTTCTTGTTTCTGTACACAATTTACGGAAACTTGTGAGTCTGGCCCCGCTTTTTGATGGCGGGAAGCCCTCAAACACAAACCGGTCCGTGGCCAGGCCTGCTGCTGACAAGGCCGTCATCGCGGCACAAGGCCCGGGAATGGGGACAATTGTCACGCCGGCATGACGCGCCTGTTTGACTAACAAATAACCTGGATCACTGATAAGCGGTGTACCCGCATCACTGATTAATGCGATAGACTCTCCCCCGCTTAATTTGCTGATCAACATCCGGGAACGTTCAGCCTCATTAAAATCATGGAGTGAAATAATGGGAGTTTCGATACTGAAGTGGTGCAATAATTTGGCGCTGTGGCGGGTATCTTCAGCAGCAATCAGGTCAACGGCGGCCAGTGTTGACCGGGCCCTGTCAGAAATATCAGACAAATTCCCGATTGGAGTGGCAACTATATATAATGCTCCTGGTAATACCCCTGACAATACCCCGGGCGTGACTGGTTCCCGTTTATCTGACTCTGAATTAACAATTTCTGGATTGTCTGGCTTTGATCGTTTTGACACGTTAACCTCAAGATACTGTTTTATGTTACTACGGTTTTAACACAGGGTTTCGCACCGGGATATATTTAAATATTTTAAGCCATTACCTTCTCTTTCATTTTAAATTAGTTTGTCATTTATGCCAAAAACATTAAAACTATTTCTCTGGATAAATATATTTATCCTTGCCCTGCTCATCAGTGCCTGTGGCACAACTGGTAGACCGGTAGCCACCGGCCCAGGAGCAGGCGTGACCATAAAAACTGCCAACGAAGCAGCCGATAATGGCGAATACATGCTGGCCGCACGCGTCTTTAATGAACTTGCTGCGGGCGCCAGCACACCAGAAAAACAGGACCTGCAATTACAATCAGTAGAAAACCTGATTAAGGCTGGCCAGTATAATGAAGCCAGCCAGCAACTTCGTGTTATCAATACAAGGCGACTTGCAAAAAGCTATAAAGTCAGAAAATTAATTCTGCTTGCCCAAATTGCTTCTTACGAAGGTGCTCATGAAAAATCTATCCGGTTACTCAATAAGGCGGTAACTGTCCGCAACCTGAATCCTGCCCTGCAGGCAAAAATATATAAAGTCATGGCTGACACTGAGATGAGCCTGAATAATCCTATTGGTGCTGCCAAGAACCTTGTTCTACGGGAAAAATATATCGTCAAGCCTGACGAGATCGATGAAAATCAGTTAAAGATATGGGAAATCCTGAATGAAATATCATCCTCGGATCTGAAGCAATACCTAAACCTGGAACGCGATCTCACATTGGCCGGCTGGATTGAACTGGCAATTGAATACACAGGCCATCGTACCCGGTTTGACAAAACTGTTGCTAACTGGTCAAAAACTCATCCGTCACATCCCGCTACACCTTCATTATTAAAATCATTATCAAAACCGAGACCTCGATTTGTTGGCCGTATTGGCCAGGTGGCTGTTTTATTACCATTGTCATCGTCCCGTTATGCACTTGCAGCCCAGGCAGTTCGACAGGGTATAAAAATGATGGATGAGAATAATCAACGGCTCGATAAACCCGTTGTCAAGTATTATGATATTGGTGATGAACCGTTCGAAGTGAGTAAATTTTACCAGGTGGCCGTCGACCAGGGCGCGCAATTAATTATTGGCCCCCTGGGCAGAGAGGCGGTTGATTTAATCGCCGATTATGACGGCGCTTCTGTGCCAACAATTTTACTGGGTCATACAGACATTAATACCGATGGCGCGAAAGCGCCCATGTTTCAGTTCGGATTAACCCCGGAACAGGAAGCTGTGCAAGCTGCAGAACGTGCTTATCTTGATGGTTATCGACAAGCTGCAGTTTTGTATGCTCAAAATGAATGGGGCAACCGCATGAACAAGGCCTTTTCCGAGCAATGGGAAAAATTAGGCGGTATTGTGCTGGTTCAGGAACCATACGAAATCAAGCAAAATGATTATTCCGTACCAGTCAAACAATTGCTGGGCATCGATAAAAGTCTGGAAAGAAAAAATGCATTACAAACAGTCACCGGTGTAAAATTAAAACTCGAACCCAGACGGCGGCGAGATATTGATTTTATATTTCTTGCGGCTGATGCAAAACACGGTCGCTTGATCAAGCCCCAGTTAAATTACTGGCGGGCTTCGCGTATTCCGGTCTATGCTACTTCCAAGATTTTTACCGGGCGACGAAATCCAACTCAGGATATTGACTTAAATGGCATCCAGTTTGGAGATATGCCCTGGATGCTTGCTAAAAGAGGAACGATTTACCAATTACGTTTACTGCAGGGAAAATGGTCATACGCCTATTCTCAGCTTGATCGATTATTTGCGCTAGGCATTGACAGTTACGCCATTATCCCCCAGCTCAACCATATCAGCAACGAAGATGGAACACGTTTTGGTGGTGTCACAAGTGGAATAAGCCTGGATAAGTACGGTCGTTTCCATCGCCAACTGGTCTGGGCGCGTTTCAAACGTGGTGAGCCTCAACTGCTGGATAAAATTTATGAATTTTCAGGGCTGTTAAAACCGGATAAGGCGAATGAAACTACCAGCACACCTTAAGGATGGCGTATTTGCTGAAAAGTCTGCATGCAATTTTCTTGAAAATAAAAACCTTAAACTGGTGCAAAAAAACTACCGAACGCCATATGGTGAAATTGACGTAATTATGCAAGATCAGTCCTCGCTGGTATTTGTGGAAGTCAGATTTCGGAAATCGATCACATATGGTACACCTGCCGAGACCGTCAACCTGCAAAAGCAACGAAAATTACGCGCATCTGCCGCCCATTTTCTGCAACAATATCAAAAGTTCTCCAACTTTCCCTGTCGATTTGATATTGTTGCACTCACCGGGGATCCAGAAACTGGAACAATTGACTGGATTCAAAATGCATTTTAACCCTTATGACTGTAAAAAATAATGAACGACAGCGATACTTTTATAGCGCGCATAAACGATAGTTTTCAGGCACATGATGAACTCTTGCAGGTGTCCCGAACATTACTGGCACCCGACATCGCCTCGGCAGCAAATAAAATTATTGAGGCGCTGCTCTCTGACAAAAAAATGTTGATATGTGGAAATGGCGGATCGGCTGCTGACGCCCAGCATTTTTCATCAGAGCTTCTTAACAGGTTCGAGAAAGAACGACCCGGATTACCCGCAATATCCCTTACAACTGATGCCAGTACTGTGACTTCAATTGCAAATGACTACAATTTTGATGACATCTTTGGCAAACAGGTGCGTGCCCTCGGTACGCCCGGAGATATTTTACTGTGCATTAGCACCTCTGGAAACTCCACCAATATTATTCGTGCCGTTGAGGCTGCCCACGAACGTGATATGGTTTGCGTTGCCCTTAATGGTCGGGAAGGTGGTGATTTAACGTCCAGCATGAACCAGAATGATATTAATATTTGTGTTCCTGGACAATCAACCGCACGCATACAGGAAATGCATATTATAATCATTCACTGCATCTGTGATTTAATAGATTTTCACCTACTCGGACAAACATGAGCCTGCGAAATTCATTTATTATCATCTTGCTAGTATTCTCTACCACCGGATGTGGGCCTACAATTGTTGCGGGGGTCAGCCATGGCTCAACCAAACTTTCCGAAGACGGTAGAACATTTGGATCAATGATTGATGACTCTTCTATTGTTATCGAAATTGATAGTCTGTTTTCTAAAGATGAGAATATTTCTGAACGTAGCCATATAAATACAACAAGCATTAATGGTATTGTATTGATAACCGGTGAAACGCCAGACATTGAAACCAGAAACAGAATCCTGGATATAGTCAGGTCGATCAAAGGCGTTAAACGTACAGTAAATGAGATTCAAATTGGTAATCCAAGCTCGCTAGGCGCAAGAAGCAATGACTCATGGCTTACCAGTAAAGTAAAAACAAAACTCGTTTATGATAAGCGGATTGATTCAACCAAAATAAAAGTTGTCTCAGAGAATAAATCAGTATTCTTGCTTGGTCTTATTTCTCGCACCGAAGCAGATTATGCCACGGCAACCACACGTACAGTTTCCGGAATCAAGAGAGTCGTAGTACTTTTTGAATATACAGATTGATCTCACCATGAACTCCACCGGCAATAAAATCATCTTTAACACCAATGACCTTGAGAAAATCCTTTCAGGATTTGACCGCCCCATAGTATTTACGAATGGCTGCTTTGATATCCTGCACCGGGGCCATGTAGATTACCTGGAGCAGGCTGCAAATATTGGTAAAACACTTATCGTGGGACTGAATACGGATGAATCAATAAAAAAACTGAAAAAAGGCGATGACAGGCCCATTAATTCGCTCGAGGATCGGGCTGCGGTACTAGCGGCATTGGGTGATATTGATTTGATTGTTCCATTTGATGTCGAGACACCACTTGATTTGATACAAATAATCAGGCCCGATTTTCTGGTGAAAGGTGGTGACTGGCCAGAAGAATCCATCGTCGGTTACGATTTTGTCACTCAATCAGGCGGAAAAGTTAAAGCTATCCCTTTTCGGTTCCAGCGATCTACTACGGAGCTACTTAATCGTATCCGTACAGGTAATTAACATTGCCTGTGACACATATAAGCAATGAAAATGGCCTTAAAAAAAGCAGTATTGCCTCAATAATAAGTGTTGTTGGCTCAGAGAATGTATTGACTGATAAAACAAATTGCTGGGTTTACGGTTACGATAATTCACGCAAACACACTGCACCTGACATGGTTGTTTTCCCAGAAAATAAAACTGAAGTCAGTAATATTTGCAAAATCTGTTCTGCAAACAAAATTCCCCTGACCGCCCGCGGGCGCGGAACCAACACGACAGGCGCATCAATTCCAAAGGCCGGGGGACTGGTGCTCTCTTTTGAGAGAATGAATCGTATTTTAAAAATTGACACCGGCAACAGTGTTATGGTCGTGCAACCCGGTGTTACCAACGGTGAAGTACAAACAGCTGCGGCTGAACATGGTTTTTTTTGGGCACCTGACCCAACCAGTGGTAATTATTGTACTGTCGGTGGCAACATCGCCACCAATGCAGCTGGTCCCCGGGCAGTTAAATACGGTACAACAAGTGAACACGTACTTGGTCTGCACGCAATACTTGGCACAGGCGAGGCGATAAAAACTGGTGCTTATACGACGAAAAGTGTTGTCGGTTACGATTTAACGCGTTTGATTATTGGTTCAGAAGGTACCCTGGCCCTGGTCACAGAAGCAATACTTAAATTAACCCCGCTCCCTGAATCCCGCGCGACACTAAGTGCTACATTTAAAAGCACGCAGGCCGCTGCAAATGCGGTAACAAAGATCATGGCCCAGCCGAAAATCCCGAGCGCACTTGAGTTTATGGACTCTTCGGCAATAGAAATTGTTCGCCAATACAATGACCTGCCCATAGCAGACGGTATCAAGGCGTTACTGATGATAGAAGTAGATGGCAGCAAAAACACTATAGACGAATCTATTGAAGCGATTAAAACCGCGACTTCCATGCCTGACCAGGTAAACTTCCACATTGCCCGTAGTGAACAGGAAGCAGGTAAACTCTGGCAGATGCGCAAGGCATTATCGCCAGCGTTGCGAAAACTGGCTCCAAACAAAATAAACGAAGATGTTGTGGTACCGGTATCCATGATACCTGCATTGATTAATGGTCTTGAGGCGTTAAGCAACCAGTTTAATATTCCAATAGTGAATTTTGGCCATGCGGGCAATGGTAATATTCATGTAAATTTACTATTTGATTCCCAGAATAAACAACAGGTAGAAACAGCCAGGCCTTGTCTGGATAAAGTCTTTGAGCTGGTCCTGAAATTAAATGGCAGTCTTTCCGGCGAGCATGGTATTGGTTATGAAAAGCGTGACTACATTAAGCAGGAAATTCCAGGTGTTACGCTGGATTTAATGTGGCGACTAAAACAGCAATTTGACCCTGTTGGTATACTGAATCCAGGGAAAATTTTTCCGGAAGAATTCAAAATTACAGATACAAGTTAAGATTCGGCCGACCGATACTCTATTTACTTGCACTTTTATCAACTAGACTACAGAATAACTGACTCTAGTTACGGGAGAGTGACATTGAAATATTTTAAAACATTGAGCTTGTTTGCTGTTTTCGCACTATTTACCCAAAATGTCGTTGCCGCACCAAATCTTAATTTAATTGATACTCTGGGCCAGAACTTTTTCCGCCTGTTATCAGAAGATGTTGGTGCCGCCATTAGTTACAGGGCGGTGCAGCCTGCAGAACCCTTAAAAGTTCCCGGCTTTGATATCAGTGCTGTAGTCTCGGTCAGCGAGTTAGTCAACGCTGATAAATGGTTAAGCGCTATTGATGCAACCAACAGTACCACGCAAATTATACTTCCAAAAATTCAAGCCACGATTGGGTTACCGTATAGTTTCGATATTGGTGCATTTTATAGCAACTCGAGCAATACAGACATCAGCGTTACTGGCGCTGAACTGAAGTATGCCATATTGGACGGCAGTACTTTAGTGCCTGCAGTTGCAGTGCGGACAACCTACACGAAACTGGATGGTATAGATCAGCTCTATATGGATACCAAGAGTGCTGATATTTCAATTTCTAAAGGTTTTGCATTTTTTACGCCCTACGCTGGTGTCGGTTCAGTTTGGGTTACCAGCAAACCCAGGGCTGAGGCTGCTGCTGTTGGTCTTAAAGATGAGTCTTTTCAGCTTAATAAATATTTCGTTGGGGCAAATTTCGCCCTGACAATAATCAGTCTTGCTATTGAAGGAGACAAAACGGGTGATGCGACATCCTATAGTGTCAAACTTGGTTTGCGCTGGTAACACTAGAATTTTTCTTTCGCCTGCGGCAGGCTTTAAAAACTATTAATCGGGGCTGGTCCCGGTAGTTGTTATAATTTTGTTCCGCCTATGGCGGATTCCAATCCCTGAGGAAAAAATAATATTATTTTATTTTACAATTTTTAAGGTTGGTGTCGCTGGATTTTCTGTTTTCTTTTTATCTGCAAGATTTTTATCGGGTGGTGTGCTATCAGGATCACTCCACTGGCTGCCAGAGAAACTTATGCCCTTGCCTGTCTCCCTGGCATAAACGGCTTGCACGGCCTGCAATGGAATTTCGATGTTATAAGATTTTCCTGAAAATCTTGCGGAAAAAAATACCCTGTCATTTTCTTCCAGGGAGAATTGATTGGCAGCACCAGGTGAGATGTTTAACGTGATACTGTCCTGATCTGAAAACTGCGGGGGCAGGTGCACTCCCGAAATTTTTGTATCAACAATGATATGGGGCGTGTAACCAGCGTCAATTGCCCACCGGTAGACTGCATCAAATATGTAGTTTTTTAATGATGGCATGGAATGATGACGCGGAAATATTACATAGACAGCCTGTTTGCCCGTAGAATTTTTATACCGGCTTAAGGCCGCGCATTTCCATTTCCGCCTCTGTCAAGCTGGCCTGAAATGATTTTCTTGCAAATACCCGCTCTGCATATTCCAGTATTGGTTTTGCCTGTCTCGGCAGGTCAATCTTGTAAATTGGCAAACGCCAGAGAATGGGTGCCAAAGAACAATCAACTAAAGAGAACTCATCGCCAAGCAAAAATTTCTGCTCTTTGAATATCGGTGAGATGACCGTCAATCCATCACGGATATAGGTGCGGGCGCGATTGGCAATCTTCTTGTCGCTATTTTCTATATTAGGTAACAGCCTGTACCAATCACGATCAAATCGATTAAGCATTAGACGTGCCCGTGCCCGCGATACTGGATCAACTGGCATCAGTGGAGGATGAGGTAATCGTTCATCCAGGTACTCGTTTATGAGCAGTGATTCATATAAAACCAAATCGCGATCTACAATCGTTGGTACTGTGCCATAAGGATTAAGATCCACCAGCTCTTTCGGTTTTTTATTAATATCAACTTCAACAATCTGGTAGTCGACATCCTTTTCAAACAATACAATTCGCGTCCGATGACTATATGGATCCCGGGTGCCTGAATAAAGCGTCATAATCGGCTTGCGGTTTGCCTGTGATGCCATCAATAATCTCCGTTAAGCGGCTGATATATAAAATATAACGGGGGGCATCGCCCCCCATTACGGATACTGTTATCAGCAAATATGGTTGGTACCAGTATTGGTACCTGTAATTTAACTAGTGTATATCCTTCCAGAACTCTTTCTTCAGCAGATAAGTGATAAAAAGGAATATCAGCAAAAAGATAATAACATAGACACCGATTCGATATCGAACCAACTTGGCGGGCTCTCCAAGATAAACCATAAAATTAGTCAAATCCCGCATAGTGCCATTAAAATCTTTTTCGCTCATGCTACCGGCACTGCCAACCTCAAAACGGTCAAAAACTTGTATACCGTCATGTTCCTTGAAAATTGCCCGTTGCTCACCTTGCCACGAATAGAGCACATGAGGCATTGCCACACTGGGAAACAAGGTATTGTTCCAGCCACTCTCTGTGGATTCATCCCGGTAAAATGAGCGCATATAAGTATAAAACCATTCCGGCCCGCGCGATCTTGTAACCAGGGTGAGGTCTGGCGGAACTGTTCCAAAAGCTTTTAAAGCAACTTCCTTAGGCATAACCGTCTTCATCAGGTCACCCACTTTATCGGTAGCAAATAACAAATTGCTCCCAACAAGTTCATCACTTATACCGAGATCCCTGCCCATACGGTTATAACGCATATATCCGGCACTATGACAGGACAAGCAGTAATTAATAAAAGTCCGGGCACCGCGT
This sequence comes from uncultured Acidiferrobacteraceae bacterium, assembly GCA_913009895.1. GTDB lineage: Bacteria > Pseudomonadota > Gammaproteobacteria > Acidiferrobacterales > SZUA-150 > SZUA-150. The sequence goes on from CAJVXY010000030.1 coordinate 14,262, forward strand.
TGTAGTGAGGCTTTATCACTCAAATCTATATCTACTGAATCCAGCTTTACGTGATCTCCGGCAGCCAGGCTCAAGGCGGGAATAGCCAACCACAAGGCGATTATAATTTTTTTAATCATTACTCTGTCACCCTCTCTGGTAATGGTTTTGTCTTATCATACGTTGTATACCAGGGCATCAAAAGAAAAAACAGGAAATACAACACGGTGAACACCATTGCAATCCTGGTGCTTAAACCCGTTGCTGGCTGGGTACCAAGATAACCGAGTATAAAAAACGAGATTAGAAAAATAGCCAGGGCAGTCTTGAACATCCAGCCTCGGTAGCGAACAGATTTGACTGGTGAACGATCCAGCCACGGCAAAGCGAAGAACACCATTAATGAACTGCCCATGAGAATCACGCCCCATAATTTGGGCTCAAAGATGTAAAGCGCGACTAACACGACGGCCGCAATAATCACCGTCGCGGCCTTGGCCCGGATGTCCTTGACGCTGATAACAGTCAGAATGCCCATTGCTACGGTGACACCGTATAAGACATTAATCATATCTGTGGTGGTCGCACGCAGGATTGAATAATAAGGGGTAAAATACCAAAGCGGTACAATTTCGGGTGGCGTCTGTAAAACATTTGCTGGCATAAAATTATCATGCTCCAGAAACCAGCCGCCTAATTCAGGCACAAAAAACATGACCGCAGCAAAAATAATCAGGAAAAAGACCGAAGCCATAATATCCTTTACTGTGTAATAAGGATGGAACGGTATGCCATCAACAGGGATGCCATCCGGACCTTTGTTTTTCTTGATTTCAATACCATCAGGGTTGTTGGAGCCTACTCTGTGCAAGGCCACGAGATGGGCAAATACCAGGCCCACAAGTACCAGCGGCAATGCAGCCACGTGCAGGGCAAAAAACCGGTTTAATGTCGCATCTGCGATAACAAAATCGCCCCTGATAAATTCAGCCAACCATTCCCCAATAAAGGGAATTGCACCAAACAATGAAATGATAACCTGCGCACCCCAATAGGACATGTTGCCCCATGGCAACAAATAACCCATAAAGGCTTCGGCCATTAACGCGATGAATATAAACATGCCAACTATCCATAACAATTCACGGGGTCCGCGATAAGAGCCATAAATCAGGCCGCGATACATATGCATATAAACAACAATGAAGAAAAATGATGCGCCCGTTGAATGCATGTACCTGATCAACCAGCCCCAATCCACATCTCGCATGATGTACTCGACTGACGCAAATGCCATAGTGGCGTCAGGTTTGTAGTGCATGGTCAGAAAAATACCGCTGACAATCTGGATAACTAATATGAATAACGCCAGGGAACCAAAGTAATACCAAAAATTAAAATTTTTGGGGGCATAATATTTCGCTAAGTGCTCGTCCCAGACTTTTTTGACAGGGTATCGGGCATCGACCCAATCAAGAGATTGCTCAAGTAGTTTTTGCATTAGCCTTTACTCCTGCGCAAATTTTCTTTCATTTTTTTGTCCATATCTTTTGCACCTTCTGGGCCATGCCTGCTCATACTGGGATCAATACCAACCACTATTTGGGTGTCACTGGCAAAATGATAAGGAGGTACAACCAGGTTGGTCGGTGCCGGTACGTTTTTGTAAACGCGGCCAGCCAGATCGAACTTGGAGCCATGGCAAGGACAGAAAAAACCACCGCGCCAGTCTGCTTCCATGCCCTCGGCCCGGCCTGCTTCGAATTTCGTCAAGGGCACACAACCCAGGTGGGTACAAATTCCGATAAGTACTAAATACCGTTCTTTGATTGATCGTGTTTTGTTTTTTGCATAGTCTGGCTGGATACTTTCCTGAGAGTCGGGATCGACAATCAAATCCACCATGCCAGGAAGTTTATCAAGCATTTCAGGGGTACGATTCAAAATCCAGGCAGGTTGTCCGCGCCACTCCACACTGAGCATTTGACCGGGCTCAAGCTTGCTAATATTAATCTCAACAGGCGCGCCCGCCGCTTTAGCCCTGGCGCTGGGGGCCCAGCTTGCCAAAAATGGCCAGGCCACGAAGGCTCCGCCCACTGCACCCATACCGGCAGTCAGGCCTATCAGGCGTCGCCGTGTACGGTTTACACCATCATCACTCATGAATTTCCCCTGCTCTCTCTGAAAAATCAAACACTTGGATTGGAATTCCAAACATATAGACATGTCTGGATCTAGCTACTTTCGCACTGGTATATTAGCAGATACTTCTATACATTCAGGCGCGGCATAGGATCATACAACAACCACAAAAGGTCAAGGGCGAAACCGGTTTTCCTGTAAAAAATCACCCCTATTGACGATATTACCACCCATTGCGGTAGAATCGTGGCCTTTCTGAACCGGGCCCTGGATTAAACTTATGGAACAACTACGCACCAGCCTCATTTACCTGCTCCAGGCAGTTATCCTGGGGTTAGCCCTGGCATTTTTATTCACCAAATTCTGGCCCCAAGCTGCCAGCAACAAACCATTAGAGAAGGTAGGTGTAATAAAACAAATAGTTGGTCCAACAAGTATCGTTAATGGGCCGGCTTCTTACGCTGACGCAGTGGCACTGGCTGCCCCGGCTGTGGTGAATATTAATACATCAAAAACTATCACTATCGCCCCGCACCCTTTTTTTAACGATCCCGTCTTTCGACAGTTTTTTGGTCGTAATCTCGATCAGCTGATCAAGCCTAAAAAAGAACTACAAAATAGCCTGGGCTCTGGTGTCATCATGAGTACCTCCGGGCTGGTACTGACCAATCACCATGTCATCAAAGGGGCTGATGCCATCCAGGTCTCTTTAAAAGATGGTCGCACTGCTCAAGCAAAAGTCGTCGGATCTGACCCGGAGACAGATGTTGCTGTTCTGAAAATTTCCATGGAAAACCTGCCGGCTATTACCCTCGGGCAATCAGATACATTACGGGTTGGCGATATTGTACTCGCGATCGGCAATCCCTTCGGTTTCGGTCAAACGGTAACCATGGGCATTATCGGTGCCACGGGTCGCAATAAGCTCGGCATCAATACCTTTGAGAACTTCATTCAGACCGATGCAGCAATAAATCCGGGCAATTCCGGGGGCGCGCTGATTGATACACAAGGGCGTTTAATTGGAATCAATACGGCCATTTTTTCCAAAAGTGGTGGCTCCCAGGGCATTGGTTTTGCGATACCGATTAAGCTGGCCGAGAAAGTTCTCCAGGAGATAGTCGAATACGGCCGACCAAGACGGGGCTGGCTGGGAATCGAAGGCGACCCGGTAACACCGGCGCTGGCCAAAGACCTTGGCATGAAAGATACGCGCGGCATTGTGGTGGTTGGCGTCCTGCGTGGCGGTCCGGCACACAAGGCAGGGATAGAGCCGGGAGATGTGATCCTGGAAATCAATGGCGTCATCATCAATGATTCACACACTGCACTGATCACTATCTCAGACCAAAAACCGGGCACCAAGTTTGATATCGTCCTATTTCGAAATGGCAAAAAAATTAAATTAAGCGTTACCGCAGTTGAGAGGCCGCCCACTCGACCCAAATCCTGATTACTTTGTAGCCAACGCGTCCCTTGATGCTATTACATGACTGACATACCAAAATGGATCCTCGTTAACCAGCTCATGACCAGAATTCAGTGCTGACAACGCCTTGTTTCTCAGTTTTTTATCCTCGTTTCTGGCAGCTAATTGCAAAGTTAAACTGGCGATCACCGCTGAAGGCGATGGCATGACACTGTCGGCAATGACATCCTGGCCACTTTCGGTCTTGATTAAACTTTTTTCAGCCAGGCGCCAGCCCTGATTGCTATAGAACCGTGACCAGGCCTGATCAAGCACCTTTGCGACCAGTTGATAATCTGATTTCAATTTTGTCAGATCCGCCCAGGCCATCAGGCCAGCGGCAACATAAGCATAGTCCTCGATGGCGACCCTGCCCACTTCCTGGCCATTCACCACTGATCTTTTTACTGAGTCACCGTCCCATAATATGTTAATAATGTAGTGACGAACTTCCTGGGCCGCATTTTTAAATTTTGTGGATTCAGTAACTTTTGCAGTCTCAGACAATGCCTTTAACGCGAGGCCATTCCAGCCAGCGAGCAATTTTGTATCTCGTGGAAGAATTCTTTTGTTGCGTTGTTCCAGTAATTTTACTTTTGCTTGCTGTAATAGTTTTTCAATCTCATCAGATTTAAGCCCTGTGGTTTTGGCAATTTCCTTGATTGAGCTACCAGTAATTGGGAGATATCCCTGGTCAAATGGCGGTGCATCTCTTATTGACCAGGCAAGTAGATAAACCCGGTATTCTTTTGCCGTGAGTATTTTTTTTAACTGGTCCTTCGACCATAAGTAGTGACCGCCTTCTATGCCCTTGTCATCGACAGCTGACAGTGACGCAATAAATGCCCCTTGTTTGTCTCGCATTCCTGCCAGTAGAAAATCCAGGGTATCAACTGCGACTACCAGGTAGTCAGGCCGTTTTAATAACTGGCTCGCCTGCAAATATATTGAAGCTAATTGGGCGTTGTCATACAACATTTTCTCAAAATGCGGGGTCGTCCACCCGGGATCAACCGTGTACCGAAAAAAACCACCTGCCAGGTGATCTCGCAACCCCTGTGTCGCCATTTGATCCAGGGCCAGTACCAGTATTTCCTTTAACCCTGGATCGTTCGTTTGTTTGATATATTCAACCAGAAAAGTCAGTTGCGGCACAGAAGGGAATTTGCTCTGCTCGCCAAACCCGCCATTAAGGGAATCTGCATAACCACGGACACCAATAACCAGCTTGTCTAAATAAGTTTTAACCTTATCCTTGTCTATCCTGGGTGCACCCGGACCTTTGGCAGTCTGAACATTCTCAATTGCAAGTTTTTTTAACTGTTCCGGATCTTTGACCCATAAATCATTTAACTTGCCGAGAATTTTCTGGAAATTTTCTGGCGGCTCGTAAAGGACCGCATAAAGCGGATAACCATCAGGTGTAATAAAAACGTTCAACGGCCAGCCACCCATGCCACGAGTTCGCTCGACAAATTCAATCATGCGCGCATCCAGTGCGGGCTCAAGCTCACGATCGATCTTGACCGGGATAAAGTGTTTATTGAGAAATGCAGCGATTTTCGGGTTGCGATAACTTTCCTGTTGCATGACGTGGCACCAGTGACAGCTAAAATAACCAATAGATAAATACAATATTTTATTCTGTTTACGGGCAAGCGTGACGGCATTTTCTGACCAGTCCTGCCAGGCCACGGGATCCTCTCCGTGCAAGGCGAGATATGGCGAGGCATGGTTCTTTAACTGGTTAACCAGGAGTGGTTTATTTGCGGCCCCTGCCTGCAGGCTTATTAGCAGAAAAACAAGGCCGGGCAGGATAAAATAAAGAATTTTGTAGAATCTCGTTTGCATAATAACTATGACCACAGAAAGCTGAGATTATTCCCTGTTTCGCGATTTTTATTATGATCATTGTTATATAGGCTGAATTTTTATGTGGTTACAAAACCTTTATTCTTGCTTCTTTTGATTATTATTAACGTCTTTATCGGCATTGGCCAATTCCTGTTCCATTTCTGCATCTGTCATTTCATAATGCTCGTCATTATCACCGTCATCTTTATTGGTTTTTTTCTGTCCGTGCCTGGCGACGAACAGTCCAATTTCAAACAATATCAACATAGGGATTGCCAATAACGTTTGTGACATAACATCCGGCGGCGTCAACAACATTGCGGCTACGAATGCCCACAAAACCACGTAAGGCCGCTTCTTGGCAAGCTTGTCCGCATCGATAACTCCACTGCGCACCAGTAAAAACACGGCCACGGGCACCTCAAAGGCCACACCAAATGCAATAAACATTGAAAAGACAAAATCCAGATAGGACTTGATGTCAGTCATTACCGTCACACCGGCCGGCGCGACCTTGGTAAAAAAACCAAACACCAGGGGAAAAACCACGACATAGGCAAATGCCATGCCGAGATAAAAAAGCAGGGTACTTGAAAACAATAACGGGAAAACCATTTTCTTTTCGTGCTGGTAAAGTCCCGGCGCGATAAATGCCCAAAGCTGGTAAAGCAAAATTGGTATTGCAAAAACAATGGCAACTATAAAGGCAAGCTTAAGCGGCGTCAGAAATGGCGATGCCACTTCAGTGGCAATCATTGTTGTTCCTTCTGGCAAAACACTCATTAATGGTGCTGCGATAAGAGAATAAAGTTCTTGCGAGAAAATAGCGGCTGGAATAAAAAAAACAAGTATCCCAATTACCGAATAGAGTAATCGATTGCGCAACTCCATAAGATGAGAAAAAAGTGAGCCTGCAGAATCTTCTTTAACTTCTTCAGCGTCCATTTATTTGCTCTTGGCTTTAGCTATTCTTTTGTTCTTACTGGTATTATTACTGGTCTTTTTATTGCTGGTTTTCTTTCTGCCAGCCGTTTTTTTCTTGCCGACCTTTTTACTGGCCAATTTTTTATTGGTAGTTGATGTTTTTTTGGTGGCAGGTCTTTTTTTGCTTTTTCCTTTTTTTACAACAGCAGTTTTACCACTTTTGCGTTTAGGTTTTTCTGGTTTAGCTGCGGATGGCGCGGATACTGCGTCATCAATAAAATCCATTTCTGGCCTGTCCGATTCTCCAGAATCGGATAATCCAGATATCTCCTGTACCTGTGCATCTATGCCTTCAGTAAAACTGCTAAGCATGTCTCCTGATGCCTGCTGGAGCACCTCGCGCGCCTGAACAAGTTCATTTTTCAAGCGCCGCAATTCTTCCAGCTCATCCGATTGCAACTGGTTATCTAAATCATTTTTTACGTTGGAAATAAAAACACGCAGTTTGCCAATCCACTGACCGGCGCTTCTGGCAGCTTCAGGTAAACGGCTTGGCCCCAGAATTAACAGCGCCAACAGGCCAATAAAGGCCACTTCCCAAAAACCAATATCGAACATGGGTCAACAAGCCCATCAGGCCTGCTGGTTATCCTTGTCTTTTTTGGTAACTTCACCGTCAATCACACGGCCCGAATCTTTACTGATTTTGTCAGTTTCCTCGGTACCTTCTTCCTTAACGGCTTTTTTGAAATTTTTGATAGCACCACCAATATCGCCACCCATGTTACGTAATTTCTTGGTACCAAAAATCACGATGACAATGACCAGTACAATCAAGAGCTGAACCCAACCAATACCCATTTCCTGCTCTCCAGTTTATATAGGTTAAAAAAATTAATTAAAATTTAATAAATAATAATCAAGTATAAAAACGCAGTAGACAACCACAACCCTGCCTAAAGACCCGCTGTCTATTATACTATTTTTTGCCAGATAATTTCTTGTTACGGGCAGATTTCTCATCCAGGCCTGACAAGCCAAATCGACGGTCCAGCTCCGCCAGTACATCGTCCGGTTTCAGGCCCTGTTGCGCCAACATCACCAGAGTATGAAACCACAGATCTGCTGTTTCGTATATAAGCTGATCAGGATCCCCGGATTTAGCGGCAATAATGGTCTCTGCGGCCTCTTCACCCACTTTTTTAAGAATACTATCCAGTCCCTTCTCGTATAAACCAGCCACATAGGATGACCCGGGATCTGCTTTTTTTCGCTGTTCCAGAACTTCCGCCAGTTTGGCGAGTATGTCACTCATGACTTTTTTCCATATATCTGATCAGCATCTTTTAAAACCGGCTCAACCGTTTGCCACTGATTACCATCGAGGCGCTGATAAAAACAATTGTGTCTACCGGTGTGGCAGGCAATACCGCCTTGTTGTTCTACAACCAGAAGAATCACATCGTTATCGCAATCCAGCCTGATTTCCTGAACCAACTGCACATGGCCAGACTCTTCACCTTTATGCCAGAGTTTTTGTCGCGACCGGGACCAGTAAACTGCATGTCCTTCCCCGGCTGTCAGTGCCAGGGCCTGCCGGTTCATCCAGGCCATCATTAATACTTTACCACTGCCAGCTTCCTGGGCGATGGCGGGCACCAGTCCCTGTTCATCCCATTTTACCTGGTTTAGCCATTCTTGACTGCCTGAGTTATCTATCATGATGCCATGTTTCTTATCTCGATTCCCATTTTAGCCATCAGGGCCTTGGCCTGGGCAACTGTAAACTCACCAAAATGAAATATGCTTGCAGCCAGCACCGCATCGGCATGGCCCTCGGTAACCCCTGCGGCCAAATGCTCAAGTGACCCGACGCCGCCGGAAGCTATCACCGGTATATTTACTGCATCACTGACTGATCGGGTCAGTTTTATATCAAACCCGTCTTTCGTGCCATCACGATCCATGCTGGTGAGTAATATTTCTCCGGCACCATAATCGGCCATTTTCCTGGCCCACTCAATCGCATCAATACCCGTTGGCTTACGACCACCATGGGTAAATATTTCCCAGCGCGGATTATCGCCATCACTTACCTGCTTGGCATCAATAGCAACAACAATACATTGTGAACCAAAGTGATCCGCTGCTTCCTTGACAAATTCAGGATTAAAAACAGCTGCCGTGTTGATCGCAACTTTATCAGCGCCCGCATTCAACATGCGCCGGATATCTTCTACCTTGCGAATGCCACCACCTACGGTTAGCGGAATAAAAACCTGGCTGGCCACTTGCTCCACCACATGGACCATGGTTTCCCGGTCATCCGAGCTGGCCGTGATATCGAGAAAGGTAATTTCATCTGCGCCCTGTTCGTCATAACGACGGGCCACTTCCACCGGATCACCGGCATCACGTATTTCAACAAACTGCACGCCTTTAACAACGCGGCCATTGTCAACATCAAGACAGGGAATGATTCTTTTTGCTAAACCCATAATATTTAATTTATATAAATAACAAATATACTTAAAAAATCTCAGACAAGATTAACAAGATTTACTGGATTAAACCCGCAGAAATTAAATAAATCCTGTTCATCCTGTAAATCCTGTCAAAATGCTTTGATCTGGTCTTTAACAAAATATCCTGGACAAGATTAACAAGATTGACTGGATTAAACCTTAAAACCCAAATCACACAAAAAACTAATCCTGTTCACCCCATAAATCTGAAGTACAGGGATGTACAAATGCCGCGGGTGCAGGACGCACAGGAGCGGCCTGTCGAAAGTTCTTGATCTTGTTTTTAATTAAGAACTATCAGCCAATTTTTGTGCCTCAGCAAAATCCAGCGTGCCTTCGTAAATCGCCCGGCCAGTAATTGCACCCATAATACCCTCATCAGCGACCGCACAAAGATTGCGAATATCATCAAGATTGGTAATGCCGCCAGATGCAATGACCGGGATCGTGATCTCCGATGCCAACTCGGCAGTGGCTTTTGCATTAACACCAGTCATCATGCCGTCGCGCCCGATATCGGTATATATGATCGCTTCAACACCATCATCCTGGAAATGTTTTGCCATGTCGATCACATCGTGACCTGATAGTTTTGACCAGCCATCAATGGCGACCTTGCCATCTTTTGCATCCAGACCAACAATAATGTGGCCAGTAAATTCTGTGCAGACATCACTGACAAAATGGGGCGCAGTGACGGCCTTGGTGCCCAGGATGACGTAACGCACGCCCGCCTCAAGATAAGTCTGGATTGTATCTTCATCACGAATACCGCCGCCAACCTGGATATCCAGATCAGGGTAGGCCTCAACAATTGCGCCAATCACATCGGCATTGACTGGTTTGCCTTCAAAGGCGCCGTTCAGATCCACCAGGTGCAGTCGTTGGGCGCCCGCTTTTACCCACTTGCCAGCCATCTCGACGGGATTGTCAGAGAAAACAGTAACATCATCCATGCGCCCCTGGCGTAATCGCACACATTGCCCGTCTTTTAAATCAATTGCCGGTATTATGATCATAGTTGGCCATCCAAAAACGTCCGTCTAAAAAGATATTCTTAGGTAATAAAAGATATATTCCAAGAGATTTATTACAGTCTGCCATTCCAGTTTATAAAATTTTTTAATAGCTGCAAGCCCGCATGCTGACTTTTTTCCGGATGAAACTGGACCGCAAAAATATTGTCCCGTGCTGCAGCAGCAGTAAATTTTAGCCCATAATCTGTGGTACCGGCTACACTTGCCTGTTCCGTATACTCCACATAATAACTATGTACAAAATAAAACCGTTCATCCTGATTGATGCCTTGCCAAAGCGGGTGGGACTGGATTTGACAGACCTGGTTCCAGCCCATGTGCGGCACCTTCAACACCTGGCCATTTTCAGACTCAGTCATACTGGTTGGAAATTTTTTAACCTTACCGGGCAATATTCCCAAACAAGTTGTGCCGCCACCTTCTTCGCTTTCATCATACAAGGCCTGCAAACCCAAACAAATGCCCAGGAAGGGTTTTTCGTTCAGGCACTCCAATAACACCTTGTGTAAATTATATTTATCCAAAGCCTGGATACAGCCGGTAATCGCGCCTTGCCCCGGAAAAATAACCCGGTCAGCCTGACGCAGACAATCGGCATCATGGGTTAGCTGGACCTTCGCGCTGGGCGCCACATGTTCCACGGCCTTGCAGACAGAGCGTAAATTACCCATACCATAATCGAGGATTGCGACGGATGTCATGATGTTTTCAGGATAAAATATAGCAAGACAAAATATGTCTCGAACCAAATTAAATAGAATTAAAAAGTTAGATAAATTTTAATTCGCACAAAAATAAGTTAAAGACTGCCCTTGGTGGATGGAATCACATCCCCCAACCGAGAATCCACTTCCAGCGCCATCCGCATCGCCCGGCCAAATGCCTTGAATATGGTCTCGGCAATGTGGTGGGCATTATGGCCGCGAATACTGTCTATGTGCACGGTGGCCAGGGCGTGATTACAAAAGCCCTGAAAAAATTCCACGACTAAATCCACATCAAACTCGCCAATGCGGGCACGGGGATAACTGGCATGGTATTCAAGACCGGGTCGTCCGGAAAAATCAATCACCACTCGGCTTAATGCCTCATCCAGTGGCACATAAGCATGGCCGTAACGGCGAATCCCTTTTTTGTCGCCAAGGGCCTTGGCCACGGCCTGCCCTAACGTGATGCCAATATCTTCTACCGTATGATGGGCATCGATATGCAAATCACCGCTGGCTTTTATTTCCAGATCAATCAGTCCGTGTCGGGCCACCTGGTCCAGCATATGTTCCAGGAAAGAAACGCCAGTTTCCATACTGGCCCGGCCAGACCCATCAAGATTCACGCTGACGGTGATTTCCGTTTCATTGGTTTTACGGGTAATGCTTGCTTTACGGCCCATTATCTATGCTACCTGTTTCATTTGTGTGGTTATGGTACCAAATAACCCACCCAGAGCCGAATGGCACTTACTTAAGCCTAATATCTGGTTTAAACATGGTTTTCCGTAGGTTGGACTGAGGAACGAAGTCCAACGCAAGTGTTAAATAAAGCGCCACTGTTGGACTTCGTTCCTCAGTCCAACCCACAAAAAAAGACTTATTGGGCTTAAGTCAGTGCCATTACACCCAGAGCCGAGTTAAGAATCCGAATAAAGTAGTCAAAATTAAACGACTGAAATCAGGCAGAAATTATTCTGGAATTATTCTGGCAAGGGCCTCAATAAAGGCAGAATTTTCCGCCGGTGTGCCAATGGTGACCCGCAGGCAATCTTTTAATAAAGGGTGGGCCCGGGCCATACTCTTGATCAGGATGCCGGCTTTTTGTAACTCGATTTGAATCGACTCGGCTGATTTTCCATCGACCCTGAATAGTAGAAAATTGGCCTGGCTGGGCCAGACTTTCAGACCCACCAGTAACTCCATTTGGTCAAACAGTGTCTGCCGCTGGGTTTTAATTTCTTCGGTCTGTTGCGCCAGAAACTCACCCTTGCCCAAAATAAATTCAGCACTGGCCTGGGTGAGACTGCTGATGTTATAAGGCAGGCGTACTTTATCGAATTCCTGCAACCAGGCCTCGTTACCCACCAGCAAACCCAGACGGAGACCGGCCAGACCCAGTTTTGAAACGGTGCGCATCACCACCAGGTTTTCGTACTCATCAAGCGCACCCATCATAGTTCGGTTTGCAAAGGCATGATAAGCCTCATCGGCTACAACCAGACCGTTGCTTAAATTTAAAATCTCCTCGATATCCGAACGGTCAAATAAATTACCCGTCGGATTATTGGGATACGCCAGGAAAACAATAGCCGGGTCATGCTGTTTAATGGCGGCTGCCATTGCCGGCATGTCTAATGAAAAATCATCGGCCCGCAAAGGCACAGAAATACACTGGATATCGGCAAAGCGCGAGACCAAGTCATACATAACGAATGTCGGTGCCGGTACCAACACCTTGGCACCGGGTTTTGCCATAGCGAATAAAATCATCTGGATAATTTCATCAGAACCATTGCCCAGCAAAATGTCCTGTTCTTTGGGAATAGCCATGGCACTGCGCAATGGAATTTTTAATTGTCGCGCAGCAGGATCGGGATAACGATTTATATCCACTGATGCGAGCATACTTAACCAGCTCTTTTTAATTTCTGCTGGCCAGGGATAGGGATTTTCCATGGCATCAAGCTTGATCAGGTCGCCAGGGTCAGCCACGCCATAGGCCTTGAGATCAAGAATCTCGGGGCGAATCAGGTTTTGTATTCTTTTTTGTAGTGACATTGATTTAATTAAAAGTTACAAATAATATAGTCGTAGGGTGGGCACCGCCCACCGAGAAACTGGTATCAGTAAAGCGGTTAATGGTGGGCAGTGCCCACCCTACCTGGCTTAAGACAGGATTAACAAGATTGACAGGATTAGATCATTAAACCCATAGAGCTAAAAAAAATCCTGTTAATCCCGTAAATCCTGTCAAATGTTTTGATCTGGCTTTAAGAAATAAAATTTAAAAAACTACTTTACCCGATAAGCAGCAGATCTGGCGTGGGCATCCAGCCCTTCACCCAAAGCCAATGTATTGGCAATCTTACCCAGAGTATTCGCACCTTTAACAGAACATCCAATCAGGCTGGTACGCTTCTGAAAATCGTACACTCCTAATGGCGAGCTGAATCGCGCCGCACCTGAAGTGGGCAAGACATGATTGGGCCCGGCGCAATAATCGCCCAGGGCCTCTGCTGTATACCTGCCCATAAATATAGCGCCCGCATGGCGGACTTGTTTGGCTAAGTCTTGCGCGTTATCAACGGATAGCTCCAGATGTTCCGGGGCAATACGGTTCACAAGCTGGATCGCTTCGGCTAAATCTTCAACAACGATCATTGCCCCCCGGTCTTGCAATGACTCCCGTATAATATCTGCGCGTGGCAAATCGACAATTAATTTTGTCATTGCTGACCCTACTTTCACCAGAAATTCTTCCTCGGTACTGATCAGGATAGCCTGTGCCAATGGGTCGTGTTCTGCCTGGGAAAACAAGTCCATGGCTACCCAGTCAGGGTTGGTCTTGCCATCACAAACCACAACTATCTCTGATGGCCCGGCAATCATGTCAATGTCTACCTGGCCAAAAACCTGGCGCTTGGCAGTGGCCACATAAATATTTCCAGGGCCAACAATTTTATCTACCTGTGGAATGGTGTCGGTGCCATAGGCCAGGGCAGCCACGGCCTGGGCACCCCCGATGGCAATTATTTTATCGACACCGGCAATGTCGGCAGCCGCGAGCACCAAATCATTCACAACATCATCGGGTGTCGGCACCACCATGATCAACTCCGCGACCCCGGCCACGCTCGCGGGTATTGCATTCATCAAGACCGAAGAAGGATAGGCCGCGGTACCACCGGGTACGTACAGGCCGACACGATCCAGCGAGGTGACTTGCTGCCCTAAAACAGTGCCGTCTGCTTCCGTGTATTGCCAGGATTCAATCAACTGTTTTTTGTGATATTTGCGAATTCTATCGGCAGCGAATTGCAGGGCTTCGAGTTGTCCTTCAGCCAGTTTTTCTTTTGCAGCCTTTATGCGTGATATTGGTATAACCAGGGCCGCAGCATTATCCAGACTAATTTTTTTCCGGTCAAAACGATTGGTATATTCAATTACGGCCTCATCCCCGCGGGCACGAACATCATTTATAATGTTGCGTACAACTTCGGAAATATCCTGGTCTTGTGCCTGGTTGCGATCCAGCAGCCCGGCAAAAGCTGCCTCAAAACCAGGTTCACTGGTTTTAAGTTGCTGAATCGAAATTTTACTCACTGACTTGCCTTGGAAACAGCGTCCCTTAACTTGTTTACCAGGGATTTAACTGATTTGTGCTTCATTTTCATCGAGGCCTTGTTGGCCACCAGCCAGGAACTGATGTCGGCAATGTGTTCAACCTCTACCAGTTTATTGGCCCTCATCGTCGCGCCAGTACTCACCAGGTCCACAATACGATCAGCCAGACCAACCAGTGGCGCCAGCTCCATGGAACCATAAAGTTTGATGATATCTGTCTGAATGCCCTTGGCAGCAAAATGTTTCCTGGTGATGTTGACGTACTTGGTGGCGATGCGCAGACGCGTCCATTGTTGGGGGTCATCTTTACTCGCCAACAACTCAGGCTCGGCGACCATTAACCGGCAACGGGCAATATTTAAATCCAGCAACTCGTAAATACCCTCGCCATTATATTCCATTAATACATCTTTCCCTGACACACCCAAATCTGCCGCACCAAATTGCACGTAAGTTGGTACGTCGGCTGCCCTGATAATGGTGAGTTTTACTTTTGGGTTATTGGTATCAAAAATCAGCTTACGACTCTTGTTTGGATCTTCTACCGGTGTAATACCTGCGCGCGCCAACAAGGGCAACGTTTCTTCAAGTACGCGTCCTTTGGAAAGTGCAATATTTATGGTGTCATTCATTCTGCTACATTAATTGTTTCAGCGCCTGTGACGCGCCGTATCTGGGCGCCCAGTCCCGCCAGTTTTTCTTCAATACATTCATAACCGCGATCGATGTGGTAAATACGATCGACCATGGTTTCTGTATCTGCCACCAGGCCAGCCAGCGCCAGGCTTGCTGATGCCCTCAGATCAGTCGCCATCACCGGTGCACCATGCAATGACTTCACACCACGAATGATTGCGGTGTTGCCCTGCATTTCTATATCGGCGCCCATGCGCATTAATTCCTGTACGTGCATAAACCTGTTCTCAAAAATTGTTTCAGTAACCGAACCCGTACCTTTGGCGATACTGTTCAACACTACAAATTGCGCCTGCATATCAGTCGGAAATGCCGGAAAAGGCGAGGTACGCACATTCACGGATGACAGTTTTTTGTTTTCACAATTTACCCGCAGCCAGTCTTCGCCTATTTCAATGTCGGCGCCTGCTTCTCGCAATTTTTCGGTAACAGCATCCACCATGGCCGGTCGTGTATCACGGACTCTGACATTGCCCCCGGTAATGGCCGCTGCAACCATATAGGTGCCGGTCTCAATACGGTCAGGGATCACGCTATGCTTGCCGCCATGTAATTTTTTGACGCCTTCTATTTTTATAATGTCTGTACCGGCACCTTCTATTTTTGCCCCCATTGAAATCAGGCACTGGGCAAGGTCGGCTACTTCTGGCTCGCGGGCCGCATTTTCAATAATTGTAAGACCATCGGCCAGGGTCGCTGCCATCATCAGGTTTTCAGTGCCGGTCACTGAAACCATATCCATAAATATACGCGCGCCCTTTAAGCGCTTGGCTTTGGCCTTGATATAACCGCTGTCCAGTGAAATTTCGGCACCCATGGCCTGGAGACCTTTGATATGCAAATCAACAGGTCGTGAGCCAATGGCGCAACCACCCGGCATGGATACCTCGGCCTCACCGAATCGGGTCAGTAATGGCCCCAATACCAGAATTGAGGCACGCATTGTTTTCACCAGGTCATAGGGTGCAGTCAGGGATGTCAGGTTACTGGCATCTGCTTCTATGGTCATTTTCTCGTGGACAACCAGGCGTACGCCGATTCGACCCAGTAACTCCATAGTGGTCGTAATATCCTGCAGATGCGGAATATTGCTCACCACCAATGGCTCTTCACTTAAGAGTGCGGCCACCAGCACGGGCAAGGCAGCATTTTTAGCGCCTGATATGCGGACGTCTCCCTGCAAGGGCACGCCACCTGAGACTAGTAATTTATCCATGTGAAAATAATAACTGCTGTATCATAAAGGGCGCATAGTAGCGTTTTATTGAAAAAAGGGCCAAAAAAAATCACCCAAGAGTCTGCTCCAGGGCGATTAGTATAGATTTACAGTACAGAATAGCCGTACCTGGCTTTTTGTTACCCGGATTCAGCCTTTATAGTGACTTCAAAATCCGGTAAAGAATCAGGCGCCATTAATTACTTTTTGCAGCTCACCGTTCTCATACATTTCAATCATAATGTCGCAACCACCAACAAACTGGCCATTGACATAAAGCTGGGGCACGGTCGGCCAGTTTGAGAAGTCCTTAATCCCCTGACGAATATCCGGATCGGCCAGCACATCTGCCGAACCAAATTCAGTTTCACAAGCCTGCAGGATTTGAACGGCTTTACCAGAAAATCCACACTGGGGAAATTGGGGTGTGCCCTTCATGTAGAGCATAACCTTGTTGTTACTAACCTGCTCACTTATTGTATCTTTTATCGTCATATTGCTGCCTCACAAATATATTTATTGAGATATTCCTGAACCCAGTAGGGTTCAGCTCACCCTGAACGATCAGGCTTGCCGTTCTTCCCGGGTGACCGTTTTCATGGACAAAGCATGGATTTCAGCCTTCATTTTGTCACCCAAAATCTGGTAAACCATTTGGTGGCGCTGGACACTGTTTTTACCAGCAAAATCATCGCAAATAATCATTGCCTCGAAATGATGGCCATCGCCTTCAACCCGGACCTCTGCATCTGCCAGCCCGGCTTGTATCCATTGTTGTATATTTTCAGGTGTCACCATAATTCGAGTATATGAAGGTTAAATAAAGTTTTTTCAAGAGCTGGCGAGCATACTGGGCAACTTTAAACAAATAAAGGCAGTATCCATGGGTATTCTTGATTAATTACGTAATTTATAGCCTTTTGCCAGCATTACCAGGGTGATTATTGTCAAAGCGATAAAAAAACTACCTGTCGCGGCCAGGCTTATCCAGGGACTGAAGTCAGATACCCCAAAAAAACCAAATCTAAAGCCATCGATCATATAAAAGAACGGGTTGAATTGAGACAGGCCGTGCCAGAAAGGGGGTAATGAGTGAACTGAATAAAAAACACCACTTAAAAATGATAAAGGCATAATAATAAAATTACCAAAGGCGGCCAACTGATCAAATTTCTCGGCCCAAATTCCGGCAATCACCCCCAAGGCGCCCAATGTGGCACTGGCCAGGATTGCAAATATAAAAATAAACCCCAGGTTAAAAACAGGCACAGTGACAAAAAAAAGTGCCACCAGGTATATCCCCAGGGCCACGGCCAGGCCCCGGACAACCGATGCCAGCACAAATGCAGAAAAGAATTCCAGGTGTGATAACGGCGTCAGCAAAATAAATACAAGATTGCCCGTAACCTTGGATTGAATAATGCTCGACGAGCTATTGGCAAATGCGTTCTGTATTACTGACATCATCATCAGGCCCGGTATTAAAAAAACCGTGTAATCAATTTGGTAAAATATCTTGACCTTGCCCTCAAGGACATGGGCAAAAACAAGTAAATAAAGCAGGGCCGTAATCACCGGTGCCAGTAATGTCTGCCAGGCCACCTTGGAGAATCGTAACAACTCCTTGTAAAAAAGCGTATAAAAACCTCGGGCAATCATTTTGTTAAATCGCTGGCAGTAGTGTTGCTACTATTCTTATTATGACTATTACTATTGCGGGTTAACTCGACAAACACATCTTCCAGGTCGGCTGCCTCTGTTTGTAATTCCAGGATATCCGCACCATGGTCGCGCAACAGGTCAAGCACCTGTACGACCGAGTCCTGCTGACGGTTCAGTTGCAATACCAGGTAGTCGTGGTTTTGTAACTTAATATTTTTTTTCAGCTGGTCTGGCACAATGACTGGATCGGCAGTAGTAATGCTGACAGTCATGGAGTTACCAATACCGCGACGCAATAAGCCATCCTTGGTGTCCAGCGCAATAATCTCACCGTGATTGAGGATGGCAATGCGATCACACAGGGCTTCGGCTTCTTCAAGGTAATGGGTTGTTAAAACAATGGTATGGCCTTTTTTATGAAGACGTTTGATAAATTCCCAGAGAGATTTGCGTAGTTCCACGTCAACCCCGGCAGTGGGCTCATCAAGCACAACCACTTTGGGCTGGTGCGCCAAAGCCTGGGCCACGAGCACTCGTCGCTTCATGCCACCTGAGAGGGTGCGCATATTTGCCTCGGCCTTGTCAGTCAGCATTAACGCGCCAAGCAACTCTTCAATCCAGGGATCATTTTCTCGACCCAGACCAAAATAGCCTGCCTGTATTTTTAATACTTCCCTGACAGTAAAAAATGGATCGAATACCAGCTCCTGGGGCACCACGCCCAGATTGCGCCTGCTATGGCGATAATCTGTGACCACATCATGGCCGAGCACGGTTACTGATCCTGCATCTGCCCTGGCCAGTCCGGCGATGATATTAATTAATGTCGATTTACCCGCGCCATTGGGGCCAAGCAGGCCAAAAAATTCACCTTGTTGTATTTCAAGATCAATACCAGACAATGCCTGTACGCCAGCAAAATTTTTTTGGATACCATTTATGGAAATAGCGGGTTTCATTTGTTCATCTGTATGGGAATTTTTTCAACCTGGAAAATTATATAAGTTAGGCAGAAAACTGCCAGTTTTAAAAACAGGCTATCACTTTACTCGCCCGTCAATGCAAGAATATGGTTCAGTCCGCTTACTTTTGTAAGATTCAATAATTGCGATGGGACTTTTACAAATTTAATTTTCTTTTGGGCTATCCCGGCAAGTCGACACCACTCCACTAGCAGGGCCAGGCCTGCACTATCTGCATGGACAACACCGGCCAGGTCAAAAATAATTTCTGTGCCGGGCACATTAAATTTTTCCCCTGACTGGTTCAACAAATCAGGAACGGTTGCAAAAATCATTTTTCCGACAACTTTATGCCGGTTTTCATTAACTGAATTGATGCTGGATGATTCCATGTCTATTTTTTCTTGTTGATTTAAACTGGATCTTATTTAGATTTTGATTTAGTTTGGCCCGGGTCTTTCTCAATCATTTTAATGACGCTCTCAAGGCCCTGTTTTTTTACTTTTTCGCGGTACACACTTCGATAATTGTTAATTAAACTGATGCCTTCAATCGAAACATCGAATACCTTCCAGGCATCATTTTTATTAAAAAAGCTGTAATTCAGCTGAACATCCGGCGCGCCGGATTTGGAAACGACTTTTGTTTTGACAATCACTTTCTTGTCAGTGGGTTTGGCCCGAAACGGCAAGTAAACTATTTTTTCATTTGTATATCTCAGTATCGCCGTTGCATAGGTACGTATTAATAAATCACGAAATGCATGGGTAAAACGTTCGCGTTGATCGCTGTTTGCTGTGCGCCAGTTTCTGCCTAATACAAGTTTCGACATGGTATTAAAATCAAAGTAGGGCACTATTTTTTTGTGAACCATTTTGTATAACGCGGCAGTATCTTTTTTGTAAATACTGTGGTTTTTCCGTAACAAACCCAGTATTTCTTCAGTCGCATTTTTTACAATTACGTCCGGCATTTCACCTGCATTAACCTGGCCATTATTCAAGCCAAGTACGGTTAACACAAGCAGCAGGCTAAAAAACTTTTTCATGGATATTGACTCCTTCTTGATACTCTTAAATTATTTTCAATCTTTTTCTTATTTTGTTGTTTCTTCTGCCTTGCTAAAAAGAAACTGGCTGATTATTTTTTCCAGGATAAAGGCAGATTGCGTCAGGGTGAGCTCATCGCCATCAACCAGGGATTCATCGTCACCGCCCGGCTCAAGGGAAATATACTGCTCACCCAAAAGGCCTGCGGTTAAAATAGTTGCTGATGTGTCTTTGGGAAGATTATTATATTTACTGCCAATATCCAGGGTAGTCACTGCATAAAAATTATCATCAATCTGGATTTTAGAGACCCTGCCCACAAGTACGCCACCGA